>NZ_JBHVWN010000101.1:0-21900 GCF_042882275.1 Streptomyces sp. NPDC058231
GCCCGCGTACTGGATGTACTCGGGTGATGCGACAACGCGGCGAGGTGCCGTGCCGGGCGGCGCGAGCCGGTGAACCTTTCCGGTCACAGCACCAGGGTCCTCCGCTCGGACCGGGCCGGGTCTGGATCCGGCCCGATCGGGCGCGCGAGTCCGGCACGGTCCGGACGAGGCGCCCCCGTCCGCCGCACTCCATGCGCACGAAGGCCCGGCGCCGCCCGGACGCCCTGAGATGGCGATGTTTTTAGAGCATCACTCGAAACGATTGAAGTGGCTCTTCCGCATGTCTCCCAACTCTAGTTAGAGTGCTGCTCTAACTGGAGGTGCCACGACGTGCGACTGACCCCGACGGAACGCGACCGGCTGCTGCTCTTCGGTGCGGCCGAACTGGCCCGGGCCCGCCGCGCCCGCGGGCTGAGGCTCAATGTCCCCGAGGCGACCGCCCTGATCGCCGACACCGTCTGCGAGGCCGCCCGCGACGGGCGCCGGCTCGCCGACGCCATCGAGGCCGCCCGGTCCGTGCTGGGTCCGGAGGACGTGCTGCCCGGGGTCGCCGACGTCGTCACCGAGGTCCATGTGGAGGCCGTCTTCGACGACGGTTCGCGGCTCGCCGTCGTATCCCGGCCGATCGGCGGCGCCGGGCTGGGGGACGAGGCGCCGGGGGCCGTCGTACCGGGACCCGCCGCACCGGAGCCGCTGCCCGCGACACGGCTGACCGTACGTAACACCGCGACCGTCCCGGTCAGCGTGACCTCGCACTTCCACTTCTTCGAGGCGAACCCGAGGCTCGACTTCGACCGGGGCGCCGCCTACGGCATGCGGCTCTGTGTGCCCGCCGGGTCGTCCGTCCGCTTCGGGCCGGGGGAGAGCGTGGACGTCGGTCTCCTGCCGATCGGTGGCGACCGGATCGCCATCGGTTTCGCCGGTCTGGTCGACGGCCCGCTCGATGCGCCCGGCGCGAGGGAAGAGGCCCTGCGCCGTGCCGCGGCCTGTGGATATCTGGGAGCCGGTGAACGATGAGCATCGATCCGTACGAGTACGCCTCCGTGCACGGTCCGCGCGCCGGGGACCGCGTCAGGCTCGGTGACTCCGGGCTGACCGTCCGCGTCGAGTCCGACTCGCAGCGGTGCGGCGAGGAATTCCTCGCCGGGTTCGGCAAGACCGCCCGCGACGGGCTGCACCTCAAGGCCGCCGCGGTCCGCGCGACCTGCGACGTCGTCATCAGCAACGTGCTGGTCGTGGACGCCGTGCAGGGCATCCGCAAGATGTCGATAGGTATCCGGGAAGGCCGTATCGCGTCGATCGGGCGGGCCGGTAATCCGGACACGCTCGACGGCGTCGACGTCGTCGTCGGAACCGGGACGACCATCGTCTCCGGCGAGGGGCTGATCGCCACCGCGGGCGCGGTCGACCCCCATGTCCACCTGCTGTCGCCGCGCATCATGGAGGCCTCGCTGGCCTCCGGGGTCACCACGATCATCGGCCAGGAGTTCGGCCCGGTCTGGGGCGTCGGCGTCAACTCGCCGTGGGCGCTGCGCCACGCCTTCAACGCGTTCGACGCCTGGCCGGTCAACATCGGCTTCCTGGGCCGTGGTTCGTCCTCGCACGAGGCGCCGCTCGTGGAGGCCCTTGCCGAGGGCGGGGCCTGCGGGTTCAAGGTGCACGAGGACATGGGCGCCCACACCCGCGCCCTGGACACCGCGCTGCGGGTCGCCGAGGAGCACGACGTGCAGGTCGCCCTGCACAGCGACGGGCTGAACGAGTGCCTGTCGGTCGAGGACACCCTGCGCGTGCTGGAGGGCCGCACGATCCACGCCTTCCACATAGAGGGCTGCGGCGGCGGGCACGTACCGAACGTCCTGAAGATGGCGGGAGTCCCGAACGTCATCGGCTCGTCCACCAACCCGACACTGCCGTTCGGCCGGGACGCGGTCGCCGAGCACTACGGGATGATCGTCTCCGTCCACGACCTGAAGACGGATCTGCCGGGCGACGCCGCGATGGCCCGCGACCGGATCCGCGCCGGGACGATGGGCGCCGAGGACGTCCTGCACGACCTGGGTGCCATCGGCATCACCTCGTCCGACGCGCAGGGCATGGGCCGGGCCGGTGAGACCGTACGCCGTACCTTCGCGATGGCCGCGAAGATGAAGGCCGAACTCGGCCCGATGGAGGGCGACGGCCCGGCCGACGACAACGGGCGTGTCCTGCGCTACATCGCCAAGCTGACCATCAACCCCGCCATCGCCCACGGACTCTCCCACGAGGTGGGCTCCATCGAGACCGGGAAGCTCGCCGACATCGTGCTGTGGAGGCCGGAGTTCTTCGGGGCGAAGCCGCAGCTCGTGCTGAAGTCCGGCTTCCCGGCGTACGGAGTCACCGGTGATCCCAACGCCGCCACCGACACCTGTGAACCGCTGGTCCTCGGGCCGCAGTTCGGTGCGTACGGAGCGACCGCCGCCGATCTGTCGGTGGCGTTCGTCGCGCAGGCCGCGACCCAGCTCGGGGCGGACCTGATGCCGACCCGCCGGCGCCGGGTCGGGGTCCGCGGCACGCGCTCCATCGGTCCCGCCGACCTGATCCACAACTCCCGTACCGGAGAGGTCGCCGTGGACGCCCGCAGCGGTCTGGTCACCCTCGACGGCGAACCGGTCCGCTCCGAGCCCGCCGACTCCGTCTCCCTCAACCGCCTCTACTTCCTGTAAGGACCCCGCCGTGACGTTCCGCATGCCGCCCGAGTGGGCCCCGCACGAGCGCACCTGGATGGCCTGGCCGGGCCCCAACCCCACCTTCGCCACCGCCGCCGAACTCGACGAGGCCCGTCGCGCCTGGGCCGCCGTCGCCCGCACCGTCCGTCGGTTCGAACCCGTCACGATGGTCGTCGGGCCGGGCCAGGAGGACGGCGCCCGCGCCCTGCTCGGCCCGGACATCGAGCTCGCCGTCCGCCCGCTCGACGATGCCTGGATGCGCGACATCGGCCCCACCTTCGTCACCGACGGGCGTCAACTGGCCGCCGTCGACTGGACGTTCAACGGCTGGGGTGCGCAGGGCTGGGCCCGCTGGGAACACGACGCACACATCGCCCGCTCGGTCGCGGAGCTCGCCGCCGTCCCGGTGCACGGGTCCCCGCTCGTCAACGAGGGCGGCGCCGTCCATGTCGACGGCGAGGGCACCGTCCTGCTCACCGAGACCGTCCAGCTCGGCAAGGAACGCAACCCGGAGTGGACCCGCGCCGAGGTCGAGGCCGAGATCCACGCCCGCCTCGGCACCCGGAAGGCGATATGGCTGCCCCGAGGACTGGCCGGTGACTACGGTACGTACGGGACCCTGGGGCACGTGGACATCGTCGCCGCCTTCGTCCGCCCCGGCACCGTCGTCGCCCACGTCCAGCCGGACCCGGCCCACCCGGACCACGAGATCACCCGCGAGACGCTCCGCATCCTGCGCGGGGCGACCGACGCCAGGGGGCGCGCCCTGGAGGTCGTGGAGGTCCCGGCGCCGACCGTGCTGCGCGAGGCAGGGGAGTGGGTCGACTACTCGTACATCAACCACTACCTCTGCAACGGCGGTGTCGTCCTCTGCGCCTTCGACGACCCGCGTGACGAGCTCGCCGCCGGGATCTTCCGCGGCCTCTTCCCGGAGCGGACCGTGACCCTGGTGGACGCCCGCACGATCTTCGCCGGCGGTGGGGGCATTCACTGCATCACCCAGCAGCAGCCTAGGGTCTGATCCATGCCGAGCAATTTTCAGCACGCCGGGCAGGGGTACGCGATCGGGCGCTTCTGTTCGATGCCCGACGACGCGTGGTACCTGGAGCTCGCCGAGACGGACGGCTGGACCGGCGGAGCCGCCCGATGACCCCTTCCGCGCGCCGCCGCAACACCGCACCGCCCCGCGAGGAGGTACTGGCCGCCGCCATGGCCACCATCGCCGAGCGTGGACTCGACGGGCTCACCATGGCCGGTCTCGGCCGTGACGTCTCCATGAGCAGCGGGCATCTCCTCTACTACTTCCGCACCAAGGACGAGCTGCTCCTCCAGACCCTGGAGTGGAGCGAGGGCCGGCTCGGCGCCGCGCGGCGGGAGTTGCTGGCCCGGCCGGCCCCGGTCCGCGAGCGGCTCGACGCATATGTCGACCTGTACATTCCCGACGGCCACCGCGACCCGCACTGGACGCTCTGGCTGGAGGTGTGGAACCGCTCGCAGAACGCCGACGCCGACGCGCGCGGCCGGCAGGCCGCGATCGAGGGGGCCTGGCACCGGGACCTGGTGGCGCTGCTGGCCGAGGGCGGATCACGCGGCGAGTTCCGGGCCGTGGACGCCGAACAGTTCGCGACCCGGCTGCGCGCCCTGCTCGACGGGTTCAGTATCCATGTGGCGATCGGCCTGCCGGGCTCCGACCGGAACGGGATCCTCGCTCACGTAAGGGAGTTCCTGGACGAGTCGCTCGGCGCGCGCCGCGGCCGGTGACCCCGCGGCAGCCGGTCCGGGGCGCCGGAACCGGCGCCCCGTTCGCCCTTCCGTGAACGAAACGCACGTAAGTACGCTCGATCGTTGTCCCTTGCACCCTTGTTGTCCGCCCGGCTCGGAGGGCACGGTGACGGACCATGGGACGAGAGCAGTGGAAGAAAATCTGGGTCGGCTCCGCCGGCAACATGGTCGAGTGGTTCGACTGGTTCGTGTACGCGACCTTCGCGGTCTACTTCGCGGACTCGTTCTTCCCCGAGGGCAATGAGACCGCCAATCTCATGAACACCATGGGCATCTTCGCGGTCGGCTTCTTCATGCGGCCGGTGGGTGGCTGGATGCTCGGCCGGATCGGTGACCGAAGGGGCCGCAAGGCCGCGCTCACCCTCACCGTCAGCCTCATGTCGGCCTCCGCGATCCTCATCGCCGTCGCGCCGACGTACGACGTGGCGGGATACGGCGGCGTCGCCGTCCTGCTGCTGGCCCGGCTGCTCCAGGGCCTGTCCGTCGGAGGCGAGTACGCCGCCAGCGCCACGTACCTCACCGAGGCGTCCGCGCCCCACCGGCGCGGCTTCGCCTCCAGCTTCCAGTACGTGTCCATGACCGCCGGACAACTCGTCGGGCTGGGTCTCCAGATCGTCCTGCAGCGCAACATGGACGATGCGGAGCTGCACAGCTGGGGCTGGCGCATCCCGTTCGTCGTCGGGGCGCTCGGCGCGGCCGTCGTCTTCTATCTGCGCCGCTCCATGCTGGAGACCGAGGTGTACGAGGAGTCGGGCGCCACCGGGCAGGAGGACCGCGGCACGCTCAAGGCGCTGTGGCAGCACAAGCGCGAGGCGTTCCTGGTGATGGCGCTCACCATGGGCGGCACCGTCGCGTACTACACGTACACGACCTACCTCACCAAGTTCCTCTCCAGGAGTGCCGGGATGGACAAGTCCACCGCCTCACTGGTCAGTTTCTGCGCCCTGTTCGTCTTCATGTGCCTCCAGCCGCTCGCGGGGCTGCTCTCCGACCGGATCGGCCGCCGCCCGCTGCTGATCACCTTTGCCGTCGGCTCGACCTTCCTGACCGTGCCGATCATGACCATGCTCCGGCACGCGGGCACCTTCTGGCCCGCGTTCGGGCTGGCGTTGCTCGCCCTCGTGGTCGTCACCGGCTACACGTCCATCAACGCCTGCGTGAAGGCCGAGCTCTTCCCGACCGGAATCCGCGCCCTGGGCGTCGCCCTGCCGTACGCCCTCGCCAACGCGCTCTTCGGCGGTACCGCCGAATACGTGGCGCTCTGGTTCAAGGAGGCAGGCGTGGAATCGGGCTTCTACTGGTACGTGGCGGGCTGCGCCGCCGTCTCCCTGGTCGTCTATCTGACGATGCGCGAGACCCGCGACATCGACCTGGGCCGGATCGGTACGGCGGCGCCGCAGGACGGGCGGACGGAGCCGGCCGCGGCGGCGGGCGTCACGCCCGCATCCTGAGACGGGCCACGGCACGGGGGCGGCGCTGTGCCAGACTGCCCCCGTGTCCTCGTTCGTCATGATTATTGGCAACAGGCGCGCCGGTCCGCAGTGACCGTCCCGTACCACCATGTGCGGAGCGGCCATCGTGCCCCAGACCCGCGCGCAGACCTCTCGCACCCGCGAGGGGTTTTTTCGTTTTCCGGCCCTCACCTCGGCCGGGGCGATGCGCGCGCGGGATGATGGGGGCAAGTGGAGCCCTATGTTCCGGATCCACTCATCCGACAGGAGTCAGACCAGCATGACCACCAAGGCCAAGCCCACCGACGACAGCTTCCATGTCTTCGACACCACACTGCGCGACGGTGCACAGCGTGAAGGCATCAACCTGACGGTCGCGGACAAGCTGACCATTGCCCGGCACCTGGACGAGTTCGGCGTGGGCTTCATCGAGGGCGGCTGGCCCGGCGCCAACCCCCGCGACACCGAGTTCTTCGCCCGGGCCCAGCAGGAGATCGAGTTCAAGAACGCCGAGCTGGTCGCCTTCGGGGCGACCCGCAGAGCCGGGGCCAAGGCTTCCGAGGATCCCCAGGTCAAGGCGTTGCTGGAGTCCGGCGCCCCGGTGATCACGCTGGTCGCCAAGGCGCACGACCGGCACGTCGAACTCGCCCTGCGCACCACTCTCGAAGAGAACCTGGAGATGGTCCGCGACACCGTCTCCTACCTGTGCGAGCAGGGCCGCCGGGTCTTCGTCGACTGCGAGCACTTCTTCGACGGCTACCGCGCCAACGCCGCGTACGCCAAGGACGTCGTCCGGACCGCCTCCGAGGCCGGCGCCGACGTCGTCATCCTCTGCGACACCAACGGCGGGATGCTCCCCGCCCAGGTCCAGGCCGTCGTCTCCACCGTCCTCGCCGACACCGGCGCCCGGCTCGGCATCCACGCCCAGGACGACACCGGCTGCGCGGTGGCCAACACCCTCGCCGCCGTCGACGCGGGCGCCACGCACGTCCAGTGCACCGCCAACGGCTACGGCGAGCGGGTCGGCAACGCCAACCTGTTCCCCGTCGTCGCCGCCCTGGAGCTCAAGTACGGCAAGACCGTCCTCCCCGAGGGCTCGCTCGCCGACATGACCCGGATCTCGCACGCCATCGCGGAGGTCGTCAACCTCACGCCCTCCACCCACCAGCCCTATGTGGGTGTCTCCGCCTTCGCCCACAAGGCCGGACTGCACGCCTCCGCCATCAAGGTCGACCCCGACCTCTACCAGCACATCGACCCGGCACTGGTCGGCAACACCATGCGGATGCTCGTCTCCGACATGGCCGGCCGCGCCTCCATCGAGCTCAAGGGCAAGGAGCTCGGCATCGACCTCGGGGGCGACCGCGAGCTCGTCGGCCGCGTCGTCGAGCGGGTCAAGGAGCGTGAGCTCAGGGGCTACACGTACGAAGCCGCCGACGCCTCCTTCGAACTGCTGCTGCGCGCCGAGGCCGAGGGCCGGGTGCGCCGCTACTTCCGTACGGAGTCCTGGCGCGCGATCGTCGAGGACCGCCCCGACGGCACCCACGCCAACGAGGCGACCGTGAAGCTCTGGGCCAAGGGCGAGCGCATCGTCGCCACCGCCGAGGGCAACGGCCCGGTCAACGCCCTCGACCGGGCGCTGCGCGTCGCCCTGGAGCGGATCTATCCCCAGCTCGCCAAACTGGAGCTGGTCGACTACAAGGTCCGCATCCTGGAAGGCCGCACCGGCACCGATTCCACCACCCGGGTCCTCATCACCACGGGCGACGGCACCGCTGAATGGGCGACCGTCGGCGTCGCCGAGAACGTCATCGCGGCCTCCTGGCAGGCGCTGGAGGACGCGTACACCTACGGTCTGCTGCGGGCCGGGGTCGAGCCCGCCGAGTAGTCCCCCGGGGCCCTGGAGCGGCCCACACGGCCACGCCGCTGCCCGGGGCGGGCCCACGGCACGCTCGTCGTGGGGCCGTCCCGGAGCGGGTACGGTTCGTTCACCTACTGGAGATGCCACTTCTGATTGGCCGCTCCGGTGCAGGTCCAGATCTGGGCACGGGCACCGTTCGCCGTCGACTGGTCGGTGATGTCCAGGCACTTGTCCGCGGCCGTGTTGACGACGTCACCCGTCGACGCGTTGTACGTCCAGCGCTGCGCCGACGAACCGTTGCAGGTGTACAGCTGGACCTTCGCCCCGTTGGCCGTCGAACCGGACGTCACATCGAGGCAGGCGCCCAGCACCTGGATGGAACCGTCCGTTCCGACCGTCCAGCGCTGGGCCGCCGAACCGTTGCAGTCGTAGAGCTGGACGGCGGTGCCGTCGGCGCTGCTGCCGCCCGCCGCGTCCAGGCACTTGGCCGCGGGACCCGAGAAGACACCCGAGGTGCCGGTGGAGCCGGACGGGCTGCCCGACCAGGTGAACGTCGCAGAGGTTCGGCCGGGGAGCGAGTAGGTGAACTTCTGGCCGCCCCAGTTGACGGTGATCTGCTGCGCCGACGTACCGCCGTTGTAGGCGATCAGCGCCTTCGAGCCGTCCGGGTTGCGCCAGGCCACGTTGGGCACGGTGGAGCTGGCCGTCGAGGCGATCCGCTGGGCGCCGGGGCGGACGAACTTCGTCAGATGACCCATCGTGTAGTACTCGATGTTGTAGTCGACCTGGCCGCTCCTGCTGTCTCCGTTGTGCACGGTGATCAGACCGTCGCAGGTGCCGCAGCCGCCGTTGTGCGGGCCCCGGTTCTGGTCCACGGCCAGCGACCACTTGGTCACCGACTTCGACCAGTTGCGGGTGTAATCGATGATGTTCAGCATGTCTTCGCGCTGCTGGTCGGCGATCCAGGTGCCGCCGGAGTGCTCGGTCTGGAAGGCGTCCATCGTCGGGTACTGGTTGTGCACGGTGGTCTGCTTGGTGACGTCACCGCCGTACCCGTGCCAGGCGACCCCGCCGAAGTTGGGGTGGTTGCGGACGTCCGCGTCGTCCACGGTGGGCGCCGCGTAGGCGTCGTAGGTGTCCCAGTTCCAGTCGTGGGCGAGGACCTTGGTGGCGAGCCCCGCGGACTGCAGCCCCGGCAGCAGCTCGCTCTTGGTGAAGTAGGCGAGCCCCGAGCCGTTCCAGCTCATCGACGGGTAGCCGGAACAGCAGGTCGGCTCGTTCTGCGCGGTGACGTAGTCGACCGGAACGCCCTGGTCCCGGTAGGCCTGGAGGTACTTCACGAAGTAGTCGGCGTAGGTGCCGTAGTTCTCCGCCTTCAGCCAGCCGCCGTTCAGCTGGCCGCTGTCCTTCATCCAGGCGGGCGCGGTCCACGGCGACGCGATCGTCGTCAGTGCCGGGTTGAGCTGCTTGGCCTGTTTGGTCAGCGGGAGCACGTCCTCCAGATCGTGTGCGATCGAGAACTTCGCGAGCGACGGGTCGGTCTGGCCGGACGGTACGTCGTCGTAGGTGTAGCCGGTCCGGGCGAGGTCCGAACCGCCCATCGGATTGCGTACGAACGAGAGCCCGATGCCTTCGGTGGGGGAGAACAGCTTCTTCATCGTCGCGTCACGGGTCGCCTGGCTCAGCGCACCGCTGCTCTTCATCAGGTACGCGGCCGTGTCGGTGAACGAGGCGCCGCCGCCCGTGAACGTCTGGTAGCGGGTGGCTTCGTCGACCGTGATGTTCGTGCCGCTGCCACCGTTCCCGGAGCCGAAGGCGACCGGGGTCTGTGCCTCCAGGCCCCGGGTGACATGCCGGCCGCCGGTGTCGTCCGTCGTGGTCAGCGCGATGTTCACGCTCTCGCCGGCCGCCTGGGCCTCACCGGACGAGAGCCCGGTGAGGCCGGCGGTCGCGAGCACTCCGGCGACCAGTGCGCGAGCCGCTCTGCTTGATCTGATCATGGGCTGCTGCCTTTCTCGGCAGGGCTGTGGGGGAAGTGCCGTCGATCGAGGCGTGAGTGAACTGCTGTTAGGTGCTCACGTCAAGGGGGTGCGCGTTCAAAACTTGAAGACACAACTCGCCACCTCTCCGTGAGAGATGGGTACGGACCAATCTCGGTGTGAAGTATTGACGGCGGTGTTCCAGCGGGGTTAACTCACGCCGCAACGCCGGTACCGGTTCCGGAACCGGTTGCGGTACCGGTTGCGGTACCGGTTCCAGCTCCCTGTTCTGCCTTGTCCTGGAGGCCCCCGATGCGCGTCACCATCGCCGATGTCGCCCGTGAGGCCGGCGTCAGCAAGACGACGGTGTCCCGGGTCATCAACACCAAGGCCGAGGTGGGCGGTTCGACGGCCGCACGTGTTCGTGAAGTGATCGCGGAGCTCGGTTACGTGCCGAGCTCCGGCGCGGTCGGACTGGCCCGCGGCAGCAGTCGTACGGTCGGCATGCTGGTCCCCTCGCTCACCTGGCCGTGGATGGGCGAAGTGCTCCAGGGCGTCGTCGACACCGTCGAGGCCGCCGACTACGGGCTGCTGCTGTTCACCTGCAACCGGGGTGCCGAATCGGTGGAGCGCTTCACCAGCCAGGTGTCGGCGCGCGCCTTCGACGGACTTCTCGTCGTCGAACCCGAGAACACCCTCGACCACCTCACCGCACTGCACCGCGGTGGCCTGCCGATCGTGCTCATCGACGACCGCGGCCACCACCCCGAGTTCCCCTCCGTCGTGACCACCAACCACGAAGGAGGCGCGTCCGCCGCCCGTCATCTGCAGGCAGGCGGACGCACCAGGCCCCTGGTTCTCACGGGCCCCCATCACTTCGGCTGCGTACGCGACCGGCTGGACGGATTCCTCTCGGTCCTGCCCACCGATCTCGTCGTCCAAGGGGACTTCACCGAAGGGAACGGCCGACAGGTCGTGGAACAACTCCTCGCGGAGGGCCAGCGGTTCGACTCGGTCTTCGCGCACAACGACGTCAGCGCGGCGGGCGTGCTGCGGGCGTTGCACGCGGCCGGCCGGTCGGTGCCCGGAGACATCGCGGTGGTCGGCTTCGACGACATCCCGATGGCCGAGCACACCGCACCGCCGCTGACCACCGTGCGCCAGCCCACCCGCCGGATGGGTGAGACGGCGGCGCGGTTGCTGCTCTCCCATCTCGGCGGCACGGCCACCCCCGACGGGCCGGTCGTGCTCCCCACCGAACTGGTCGTGCGCCTCTCGGCGCCGTAGCGGTACGGCCGGTCCCGCCGGCCACCCGCGTCCTTGACTTCATCCTCCAAGGAACCACCCCCGCGCCTACCCGCGCACAGCACCACCCGCACCACCGCACCGCTGCGCCCCGAATCCGCATCGCCCGAACCGGCGCGCAGAGCCTGTTCGCTTCGGGCATCCCGCATTCCGTATCGCTCGTTCCCGGATCTCCCAGACCCGTAGTCCCTCCTGGAGTCGTCATGTCCGTACGCCGTCGTCACACGCTCAGAGCGGTCGCGCTCGCCACCGCGGTGGTCGCGCTCGCCGCCGGATGCTCGTCAGCAAACTCGAACGCCAACAAGGGTGGCAGCGGCGCTTCGGGCGTCCTGAACATCGGCAAGCCGGACGGGCCGCAGACGAACAACAGCAACCCGTTCCTGGCCACCTCGGCGGGCGCCACCCTCGGCTACCGCTTCATGATCTACGAGCCGCTGGCGATGGTGAGCCAGATCCGGCCCGCTGCCAAGGCCGACCCGTGGCTGGCGACGTCGTGGAAGTGGGACCTCAACTTCACCAAGGTCACCTTCACCCTCGATGACAAGGCCAAGTGGGCCGACGGCAAGCCGCTGACCGCCGAGGACGTCGCGTTCACCTTCAACCTGCTGAAGAAGCACCCGGCGCTCAACGCCGACGGCATCGCATGGGGCGGGGTCGAGGTGCAGGGCAAGAAGGTTGTCCTGACCTTCGACGACTCGCAGTACGTCAACCAGAACAAGATCATCCAGCAGTACATCGTGCCCAAGCACATCTGGGAAGGCGTCAAGAACCCGGAGACCTGGCCCAACCGCACCCCCGTCGGCTCGGGTCCGTACAAGCTCAAGACGTTCACCCCGCAGACCACCACCCTGACCGCCACGCCCACCTACTGGAAGGGCACGACGAAGGTCAAGGAGCTGCGCTACAGCACCTACAACGACAACAGTGCCGCCACCACCGCGCTGGCCAGCGGCAAGCTGGAGTGGTCGTTCGTCTTCATGCCGAACTACAAGCAGCTGTTCGTCTCCAAGGACCCGAAGAACCACAAGCTGTGGTTCCCGTCCGGGCTCGGCATCCACGGCCTGTGGTTCAACACCACCCGCAAGCCGTTCGACAACCCGGCGCTGCGCAAGGCCATGGCGATGGTCGTCGACCGCAACGCGATCTACACCCAGGCCGAGGCGACGCTCTACCCGGAGATCACCAACCCGACCGGCATCCCGCTGCCCGCCGGTGACTCCTTCCTCGCGCCCGACTACAAGAGCGCCACCACGAAGCCCGATGTCGAGGGCGCCAAGAAGGTCCTGGAGAAGGCCGGCTTCACGCTCAGCGGCGGGGTACTGAAGGACCCGAGCGGCAAGGCCGTGAAGCTCACCTTCACCGACCCGGCCGGCTGGAACGACTACATCACCGGGCTCGCGATCATCAAGGACAACATCAAGAAGATCGGCATCGAGGCCAAGGTCAAGACGCAGACCGCCGACGCCTGGACCGCGGACGTGGCCAACGGCAACTTCGACGCCACCTTGCACTGGACCAACAGCGGCTCGACCCCGTACGACATGTACCAGAACATCATGGACGGCGCGCTGCTCCAGCCCATCGGCAAGCCCTCCCAGCAGGGCAACTTCGGCCGCTTCAAGAGCACCGAGGCGACCGAGGCGCTCAAGGACTTCGCCGGTGCGACCACCGACACCGCCCGGACTTCCGCGATGAACGAGCTGCAGAAGATCATGGTCGAGCAGGCGCCTATGATCCCGACCGCGGCCGCGCCCATCGGGGCCGAGTACTCCACGAAGAACTGGGTGGGCTGGCCCACCGAGGCCGACCCGTACGCCGACCCGCAGCACACCCAGCGCTCCGCGCTGGAAGTCGTGCTGAAGCTCAAGCCGTCGAAGTAGCACCCAGGGATCCAGGTACCGGCCATGTCTGAACAGCTCGAAAAGAACGACGTCGTGCTCGAAGCACGCGGAGTCACCAAACACTTCGCCGTACGGCGCATCAGCCGCGATCTCGTCGCGGGCAAGCGCCGTACCGTCCACGCCGTCGACGACGTCTCGCTGCAACTGCGGCGCGGCACCGTCACGGCCCTGGTGGGGGAGTCGGGCTCCGGGAAGTCCACCGTCGCCAGACTGCTCGCTCAGCTGTATCCGCTCACCGAGGGCGAGATCCACCTGGGCGGCCAGCCGGTGAAGGCCGGACGTGGCCGGTCCTTCCGCAGTTACGTACGCCGGGTCCAGCTCATCTTCCAGGACCCGTTCGCCTCGCTGAACCCCGTGCACACCGTGCGCTACCACCTCACCCGCGCCCTGAAGATCCACGGCCGGGCGGGCAGCGGCGAGGCGGAACTGGAAGAGAACCTGACCGCTCTGCTGAACCGTGTCCAGCTGACTCCTCCTCATCAGTATCTGGACAAGTTCCCGCACGAGCTGTCGGGAGGTCAGCGCCAGCGCGTGGCCATCGCCCGCGCGCTCGGCGCCGACCCCCAGGTCCTCCTCGCCGACGAGCCCGTCTCGATGCTGGACGTCTCGATCCGGCTCGGGGTGCTCAACCTGCTCAAGGACCTCAAGGACCGCTTGCACCTCGCGATCCTCTACATCACCCACGACATCGCGTCCGCCCGCTACTTCGCGGACTCCACGCTCGTGATGTACGCGGGCCGGATCGTCGAGGGCGGTGACAGCGAGACCGTCACCCAGCGCCCCGCCCACCCCTACACCCAGCTGCTGATCGCCTCGGCGCCCGACCCGGACCGGGTGGTCGCCCAGGAGGAGCAGGAGGAGACCGGCAGCGGCGAGCCCCCGTCGCTCATCGATCCGCCGGCCGGCTGCCGGTTCCACCCCCGCTGCCCCAAGGCGATGGAGCGCTGCCGCACCGAACTGCCGCCGCGCTTCGACCTGGCCGACGGCCAGTGGGCCGCCTGCTGGCTGTACGACGGCTCCGCCCCCACCACCGACGACCACGAGAAGGAGGCTGCGAAGTGAAGTTCCTGCTCCAACGGCTCGCCTTCTACCTGGTCACCGCGTGGGCCGCGATCACCATCAACTTCCTCATCCCGCGGATGATGCCCGGCGACCCGGTGCAGTCCCTCATGGCCCGCTTCCAGGGACAGCTGGACACCAACGCCATCGCCTCGCTGCAGGCCCTTTTCGGCCTGGACAAGCACCAGTCGATCTGGCAGCAGTACACCGACTACTGGGGTCATCTGCTCGACGGCGACCTCGGTCTGTCCTTCACCTTCTTCCCGACCCCGGTGAGCGAGGTCATCGCCCAGTCGCTGCCGTGGACGCTCGCGCTCGTCGGCATCACCACGCTGATCAGCTTCGTGCTCGGCACCGGGATCGGGGTCTTCACCGGCTGGCGGCGCGGTTCCTGGATGGACAGCCTGCTGCCCGTCACCACGTTCATCTCGGCCATCCCGTACTTCTGGCTCGGCCTCATCGCCATCTCGCTGTTCGCCGTGAAGTGGCCGCTCTTCCCGGCTGCCGGCGGCTATGACAACTCGCTCGTGCCCGCCTTCGACTGGCCGTTCATCTCCAGCGCGCTCTACCACGGGGTGCTGCCCGGCCTCACCATCGTGCTCAGCGCCGTCGCCGGCTGGATCCTCGGCATGCGCAACATGATGGTGACGGTCTCCTCCGAGGACTACGTCATGGTCGCCCAGGCCAAGGGGCTCTCCGAGCGCCGGGTGATGTTCGGGTACGCCGCCCGCAACGCGATCCTGCCCAACATCTCCGGCTTCGCCCTCTCGCTCGGCTTCATCGTCGGCGGCACGCTGCTGGTGGAGATGGTCTTCTCCTACCCGGGCATCGGCTACCAGCTCTTCCAGGGCGTGGGAGCCAAGGACTACCCCCTCATGCAGGGCGTCTTCCTCATCATCACGCTCTCCGTCCTCGCGGCGAACCTCCTCGCCGACGTCCTCTACATGCTCCTCGACCCCCGTACCCGAAGGGAGGCCTAGGACATGGCTGTCACCGCCACAGAGGTCGCCGTGCTCGACGCGACCGAGACCCCCGCAGCGAGCAAGCGCAAGTTCCGCTTCCTGCGCGGTCGCAAGACCGTCATCGGACTCGCGATCCTGCTGTTCTTCGTGCTGATCGCCGTCATCGGCCCGTGGATCGCCCCGTACGACCCCGACACGATGAGCAACGCACTGCTCCAGCCGCCGTCCGGATCCCACTGGTTCGGCACCACCCAGACCGGTCAGGACGTGCTCTCGCAGATCCTCGTCGGCACCCGAGGCGTCCTCGTCGTCGGATTCATCGCGGGCATCATCGCCACGGCCCTGTCCGTGCTGATCGGCGTCAGCGCCGGCTTCCTCGGCGGCACCGCCGACGAAGTGCTCTCGCTGCTCTCCAACGTCTTCCTTGTCATCCCCGGACTGCCGCTGATCATCATCATCGCCAGCTTCGTCTCCGACACCGGCGACCTGCTGATCGCCGCCGTCATCGCCCTGACCTCCTGGGCCTGGGGCGCCCGGGTGCTGCGCGCCCAGACGCTCTCGCTGCGCCGCCGGGACTACGTCGAGGCGGCCCGCGCCACCGGTGAGTCGACCTGGCGGATCATCTTCTTCGAGGTGCTCCCCAACCTGACCGCCGTCATCGCCTCCGGCTTCGTCGGCACGGTCATCTTCGCGATCCTCTCCGAGATCACCCTCGCCTTCATCGGCGTCGCCGACATCTCCAACTGGAACTGGGGGACCGTCCTGTTCTGGGCGCAGTCCAACCAGGCTCTCGCCCAGGGCGCGTGGTGGTGGTTCGTCCCGGCCGGGCTCTGCATCGCCCTGCTCGGCATGTCGCTCGCCCTCATCAACTTCGGCATCGACGAATTCGTCAACCCGCGCCTGCGCACCGAGACCGGCGGATCCCGGAAGGTCCGGATGCGGGTCGGCTTCACCCCCGTGGCACGCGGTACGCACCAGGCCGCGTCGCGCGGCAGGCACGACAAGGAGACCCGCTCATGAGCGAGCCCATCCTCACCATCAGCGGTCTCAACGTGGACTACGGCACCGGCGACGACGCCGTGCACGCGCTGCGCGACATCGACCTCACCCTGCACCGCGGCGAAGTCCTCGGCCTGGCGGGCGAGTCGGGCTCCGGCAAGTCCACCCTGGCGTACGCCGTCACCCGGCTGCTCTCCCCGCCCGGGGTGATCACCGGCGGCGAGGTCCACTACCACCAGCGCGACGGCGATCCGCTCGACCTGCTGACCCTGTCGGCCCCCGAACTCCGCGCCTTCCGCTGGCAGGAGCTGTCGATCGTCTTCCAGGGCGCGATGAACTCGCTCAACCCCGTTCACACCGTCCACAGCCAGCTCACCGACGTGCTGATGGCGCACCGGCCCGAGATGAAACGGGCCGAGCGCACCGCACGCGCGAAGGAGCTGCTGTCGCTGGTCGGCATCTCCGCGGACCGGCTCTCCGCCTATCCGCACCAGCTCTCCGGCGGCATGCGCCAGCGCGTGATGATCGCGATGGCCCTCGCGCTGGAACCCGAGATCGTCATCATGGACGAGCCCACGACGGCCCTGGACGTCGTCATGCAGCGGCAGATCCTGCGCCAGCTGGTCAAGCTCCGCGAGGAGCTGGGCTTCTCGGTCGTCTTCATCACGCACGACATCTCGCTGCTGATCGAGTTCTCGGACCGGATCGCGATCATGTACGGCGGCCGGATCGTCGAGGAGGCCGGTGCCTCCGACATCTACCAGGACCCGCGCCACCCCTACAGCGGCGGCCTGCTGCACTCCTTCCCGGCGCTGCACGGCCCCCGCCGCGAACTCACCGGCATCCCCGGCTCGCCCCCGCATCTCTCCGCGATGCCCACCGGATGCGCCTTCCACCCCCGCTGCGACAAGGCGTTCGATCCGTGCACCTCCCGGGTGCCGGTTCTCGACCGGCCGGAAGGGGACGGCTCCCGCACGGTGGCCTGCTGGCTGCACCAGCCGGCCCCGGCCGCCGCCACCCGCTCGTAGCCACCCCACAGCACACCACAGGAGAACCATGAACCTCGTCATCCCCCAGGGATACGCTCGCGAGCTCGCCCCCGAGCCCGTTCCCGGTCTGCCCGCCGACTTCCGCTGGGGCGTCGCCACCGCCGCCTACCAGATCGAGGGAGCAGCCACCGAGGACGGCAGGACGCCCTCGATCTGGGACACGTACTGCAGGGTGCCGGGCATGGTCGTCCGCGGTGAGAACGGTGACGTGGCCTGTGACCACTACCACCGGATGCCCGAGGACGTGCAGCTGATCGCGGACCTGGGTGTCGACACCTACCGCTTCTCGCTCGCCTGGCCCCGCATCCAGCCCGGCGGTCGCGGCCCCGCCAACGCCAAGGGCCTCGACTTCTACAAGCGCCTCGTCGACGAGCTGGAGGCCAAGGGCATCACCCCCTGGATCACCCTCTACCACTGGGACCTGCCGCAGGAACTGGAGGACGCGGGCGGCTGGCCGGCCCGTGACACCGCCTACCGCTTCGCCGAGTACGCGGGCCTCGCCTACGACGCGCTCGGCGACCGGGTGAAGCACTGGACGACGCTGAACGAGCCCTGGTGCTCCGCCATGCTCGGCTACGCGTACGGCAAGCAGGCGCCCGGCCGCACGGACTACGGCGACGCGATCCACGCCGTGCACCATCTGCTCCTCGGCCACGGACTCGCCTCCCAGCAGATCCGCGAGACCGCAGCCGCCCGCGGCAACGAGCTCGAACTGGGCATCACGCTCAACCTCGGCACGGCCACCCCCGAGACCGACAGCCACGAGGACGCCGAGGCCTGCCGCCGCGCCGACGGTCTCGGCCGCCGCATCTACCTCGACCCGCTGGTCAAGGGCGCCTACCCGCAGGACGTCGTCGACGACCTCGCCCTGCAGCAGGTCGAACTCCCGGTCCAGGACGGCGACCTGGAGATCATCTCTACCCCGCTCGACATCCTCGGCGTCAACTTCTACCGCGGCACGCTGTTCTCCGGCGTCACCGAGGAGGGCTCCCCGGTGGGCGCCGACGGCCTGCCCGTCACCCGCGGCGTGGAGCGCGACCTGCCGCGTACCGCCATGGACTGGGAGATCACCCCCACCGCCCTCACCGACCTGCTGGTGGGGCTGGAGAAGGACTACGGCGTCCCGACCGTCATCACCGAGAACGGCGCCGCCTTCGACGACACCGTCTCCGAGGACGGCCAGGTCCACGACGCCGATCGCACCACGTATCTGGCCGACCACATCGCCGCGGTGGCCGCCGCCCGCGCCGAAGGAGCTGACGTCCGTGGCTACTTCGCGTGGTCGCTGATGGACAACTTCGAGTGGTCCTACGGCTACGACAAGCGATTCGGCATCGTCCGTGTCGACTACGAAACCCAGGAGCGGACGCTCAAGGACAGCGCGAAGTGGTACCGCGACACGATCCGTCTCACCCGGGACGCCTAGCCGTACCGGACACCCTCCGCCACGACGCCGCCCGCATCGCGCGGGGCGGCGCCGTGGCGGAGGCCGGTCCGGCGTGAGCCGGGCCCCAGGAGCAGCAGCGACGCCGGGGGTGCGATCGGCCGCGGCGGAGCAGCGCCGAGAAATACCGACAGTCCGAAGGAGCCGCAATGCCACGCACTCGCCACCGGGCGGGACCGACGACGGCCGCCCTGGCCGCCGTCACGGTTCTCGCCGGGTTGCTCGCCGGGGCCGTCCCCAGCGCCGCAGCGACCAATGCCGCCTCGGCCGACGACCCGGCACCCGTCCTCGTCGACCGGTTCGAGGGCGAGGTGCCGTTCGCCAACCAGCCCGCCGACGGCATCTTCACCTGGGGCGGTGACTCCGACGACCCGCCCACCCTGGCCATCAAGGACCGCGCCGACGCCCCCGAGGGCGCCAAGGTCCTCGAAGGCACCTACGACATCAGCGGTTACGGCGGGCTCAGCCACGACTTCGCCGCCGACCAGCCCGCCCACGACTGGTCGGCCCACAAGGGCATCCGCTTCTGGTGGTACGGCCAGAACACCGCGCCGCTGCCGCCCGGTTCGGGCAAGAAGATCAGCTTCGAGATCAAGGACGGCGGCGCGAACGGCGAGGCGTCCGAGCTGTGGACCACGTCCTTCACCGACGACTGGGAGGGCTGGCACCAGGTCGAGATCCCGTTCACCGACTTCACCTACCGTGGCGACTACCAGCCCGTCGGCGGCATCGACCAGGTCCTCGGCCTGGACCAGATGTGGGGTTACGCCCTCACGCTGCCGACCGGCGCCCCCGGCAAGTTCGCCATCGACGGCATGGAGCTGTACGGGAAGGCCGACGCCGCGCTGAAGGCGAGCGTCGTCACGGACTCCGCCGTCCACACGGTGAAGGAGGGCGGTACCGCCTCCATCGGCATCTCCGTCGCCACCACCGGCTCCGTACCGATCGACGAACCCGTCACCGTCGCGTACGAGACCAAGGGCGGCAGCGCCGAGTCCGGCAAGGACTACACCCCGGTCAGCGGCACGTACACCTTCCCGGCGGGCACCGCGTCCGGCACCACGCACCGGATCACGGTCACCACCAGGAAGGACGGCGCGGCCGAGTCCGCCGAGACGATCCCGCTGGAACTCACCGTGACCGGCGCCAAGCCGCCGAAGGAGAACCCGCAGGTCGTCATCGACGCCCACGGGCTGCCGTACCTCGACCCGAAACTCCCGGTCAAGAAGCGCGTCGCCGACCTCCTCTCCCGGATGTCGCCCGCCGAGAAGGCCGGCCAGATGACCCAGGCCGAGCGCAACGCGCTCAAGTCGCAGGCGGACATCGCCACGTACGACCTCGGCTCGCTGCTCTCCGGCGGCGGCTCCGTCCCGACGCCGAACACACCCGAGGCGTGGGCGAAGATGGTCGACTCCTACCAGCTGCGCGCCCAGGCGACCCGGTACCAGATCCCGCTGATCTACGGCGTCGACGCGGTGCACGGGCACAACAACGTGATCGGCTCGACGATCATGCCGCACAACATCGGCATCGGCGCGGGCCGCGACCCGAAGCTCGCCGAGGAGACCGGCGCGGTCACCGCGAACGAGGTGCGTGCCACCGGCATCCCGTGGGACTTCGCGCCCTGTCTCTGCGTGAGCCGCGACGAGCGCTGGGGACGCTCCTACGAGTCGTTCGGTGAGGACCCGGCGCTCGTCGAGTCCATGGAGACCGTGATCCAGGGCATGCAGGGCGCCGCGTCCGGCAAGGACCTGGACCGCAACGACAAGGTCCTGGCCACCGCCAAGCACTATGTGGGCGACGGCGGCACGGAGTTCGGTTCCTCCACCACCGGCTCGTACACCATCGACCAGGGCGTCACGAAGGTCACCCGGCAGGAGCTCGAGGCCGTCCACCTCGCCCCGTTCGGCGAGGCGGTCAAGCGCGGTATCGGCACGGTCATGCCGTCGTACTCCTCGCTCGACATCCTCGGTGACGACGAGGGCCCGGTGAAGATGCACGCCAACGCCGAGATGATCAACGGCGTACTCAAGGACCGGATGGGCTTCAAGGGCTTCGTCATCAGCGACTGGCAGGCCATCGACCAGATCCCCGGTGACTACGCCAGCGACGTCCGTACGTCGATCAACGCCGGACTCGACATGATCATGGTCCCGACGGCGTACCAGGACTTCACCAGGACTCTCCAGGACGAGGTCACCGCCGGCCGGATCAGCCAGGCCCGGATCGACGACGCGGTCTCCCGCATCCTGACCCAGAAGTTCCAGCTGGGCCTCTTCGAGAAGCCGTACGCCGACACGAGCAATCTGGACAAGGTCGGCTCGGCCGAACACCGCGCCGTGGCCCGCGAGGCCGCCGCCAAGTCGCAGGTGCTGCTGAAGAACGACGGCGACGTGCTGCCCCTGAAGGCGTCGCAGAAGGTGTACGTCGCCGGGTCGAACGCCGATGACATCGGCAACCAGGCCGGCGGCTGGACGGTGAGCTGGCAGGGCTCGTCCGGCAAGATCACCCCGGGTACGACGATCCTGGACGGCATCAAGAAGGACGCCGCCTCGGCCACGTACTCCAAGGACGCGTCCGCCTCCACGGACGGCTACGACGTCGGTGTCGTGGTCGTCGGCGAGACCCCGTACGCCGAGGGCAAGGGTGACGTCGGCAACGGCAACGACCTGGAGCTGACCGCCGCCGACAAGGCCGCGATCGACAAGGTCTGCGCCGCGATGAAGTGCGCCGTCCTGGTCGTCTCGGGCCGCCCGCAGCTCATCGGTGACCGGCTGGGTGACATCGACGCGCTGGTGGCCTCCTGGCTGCCGGGCACCGAGGGCGACGGCGTGGCCGACGTGCTGTTCGGCAAGCGTGCCTACACCGGCCAGCTGCCGGTCACCTGGCCCAGGTCCGAGTCGCAGCTGCCGATCAACGTCGGCGACGCGACGTACGACCCGCAGTTCCCGTACGGCTGGGGACTGACCACGCTGAAGAAGGCGCCGACGGGCGGCGAGCTCACCCTCACCGCGCTCGCCGTCGCCGCGCAGATCGCGGAGAGGGCTCACCTCGGGAAGACCGCGGCGGGCAAGGCGATCGTCGACCAGGCGCGGCTGCTGGTGCAGCAGAAGACCGGCGGGAAGCTCACCGAGGCGGTGTCCAAGCCGTTCGCCGACGCGGACCATCTGCTGCTCACCGGTGATCTGACCGGCGCGGTGGCGAAGCTGAAGGCGGCGTACCGGGCCGCCTGATCCGGATACGGGTCATGTGATCGGCAGGGAAGTCCGGGCGGGTGGTGAGAAACCACCCGCCCGGACTCCGTGTGTGCCCGGACCGGCCGCCGGCCCTGCCGCCGTCCGTGAGGACGGCGAACCGAGGGCTGTCCCGTACGAGAGCGGGCCGTTTTGGTGCTCCACCGAGG
>NZ_JBHVWN010000102.1:0-20719 GCF_042882275.1 Streptomyces sp. NPDC058231
CCCCACCTTTTGGGGTGTCGGTGGTCGCGGGCCCGGCGTGCCCCCCCCTCCGGGGGGGGCCCGGGGGGGGCGGGTTTCGCCCGGGGGGGGGGGTCCCCCCCCCCCCGGGGGCCCCGCCCCCGCGTACGCCTGCCTCGCGGCCCTACAGGCCGTCCAGTTCCTTCGCCGCCTCGGTCAGGTCCTTCGCCGTGTCGATGGCCCGCCAGTACGCCCCGTGCGGCAGCGGGTAGCCGGCCAGCCGGCGTTCGCGGGCGAGCCAGGGGAACGTCGTCCGCTCATGATCGCCGCGCTCCGGCAGCAGCGTCGTGAACGTCGGGGAGAAGACGTAGACACCCGCGTTGATCAGATACGGGGACGGCGGGGACTCGATGAAGTCGGTGATGTGCCCGAACGCATCCGTCTCGACGGCGCCCCAGGGGATGCGCGGACGGGCCAGGGCCAGCGTGGCGGTCGCGTCCCGTTCGGCGTGGAACGCCGCCATCTCCCGCAACGAGAACCGGCTCCAGATGTCGCCGTTGGTGGCGTACCAGGGCTCCGCGGGGTCCGGCAGCCGGGCGGCGGCGTACTTCAGGCCGCCACCGCGGCCCAGCGGCTCCGATTCCACCACCGTGGTCACCCGGAGCGGCAGCACCGCCTCGGCGAGCCACTCCTGGAGCACCTCGGCCAGATGACCGCACGAGACGACGGCATCGGTCACGCCCTCGGCAGCCAGCCAGGAAAGCTGATGGCCGATGATCGGAGTCCCGGTACCAGGGATCTCGACCATCGGCTTGGGGCGGTCGTCGGTGTACGGGCGCAGCCGCGATCCCTGGCCACCTGCCAGGATCACGGCCTGCGTCGGATACGTATGCATGCCAGGCACGATAGGGCGTGCCCGTGCGGTGCGGGTCAGCTGAACTGCGCGACACCCGAGGCGAACGACGTGTCGCAGACCGGGCGCGAGAACCGGTGCGCCCGCGTCGGGCCGTACTGCTCGACCGCGGCGCGGCCCAGGGCCTTCGCGATCGACATGCAGTGCCGGGCCAGCGACGGGCGGCCCTCGACGGCGCGCTGAAGGTCCGTCAGCGCGGCACCCGGGTCCTTCTGCTTCAGCTCGACGAGCAGCCGGTCACGGAGCATGTCCTGCGGGGTGAGCGACTTGGCGCGCTTGGAGACGGTGCGAGCCGACGCGGTGAGTACCTGCGACTCGGAGTTGTGCGCTGCCCACGGCACGCGGGTGACCGCGAGGGTCCCGGAGAGGACCATGACGACGGGCAGGACGAGAGCGAGAGTTCGGCCGATGCGGCGCGCGGTGTGGGTCACACGGCGAGCGTAGCGGGCAGTGATGATTTGGCGACATTACGTCACTCTTGCGGGGGATGGTTCGAGGGCGTTTTTCGAATCCCACGTTGACGAGCACCGGTGAAATGACCGGAGTATCAGGGTATTTGGCGAAGAAGGGGGCTGTCCAGGACCAAACCCGTGCGCGCCTTCCGGTACGCGAACGGCCCCGCACCACGAGGGTGCGGGGCCGTCGTACGGCGGGTGCCGACGTCAGTCGGTGAGACGCTCGCCGGTCGAGGTCGCGAAGACGTGCAGCTCGTCCGGGCGCGGCACGACGTGCAGCTTGGTGCCCTTCTCCGGGACGGCGCGGCCGCCGACGCGGACCACGAGGTCCTTGTCCTGGCCGCCGACCTGCGCGGAGCCGTAGACGAAGCCGTCGGCGCCGAGCTCCTCGACGACGTTGACCGAGACGGCCAGACCGGCCGGGGCGTCGGCGCTGTCCTTGGAGAGCGACTTGGCGGCGGCGCCACCGTGCTCGACGATGTCGAAGTGCTCCGGGCGGATGCCGACCGTGACCGTGGTGTCGCCGCGGTCGGCGGCGGCGGTGAGCGCCTCGCGGGAGACCGGGACGACGCTGTTGCCGAACTTCACGCCACCGTCGGTGATCGGGACCTCGACCAGGTTCATGGCCGGGGAGCCGATGAAGCCGGCGACGAAGAGGTTGGCCGGGCGGTCGTACATGTTGCGCGGCGAGTCGACCTGCTGCAGCAGACCGTCCTTGAGGACCGCGACACGGTCACCCATGGTGAGGGCCTCGACCTGGTCGTGCGTGACGTACACGGTCGTGATGCCGAGGCGGCGCTGGAGCGACGCGATCTGCGTACGGGTGGAGACACGGAGCTTGGCGTCGAGGTTCGACAGCGGCTCGTCCATGAGGAAGACCTGCGGCTCACGCACGATGGCGCGGCCCATCGCGACACGCTGACGCTGACCACCGGAGAGCGCCTTCGGCTTGCGGTCCAGGTAGTCGGTGAGGTCGAGCATCTTGGCGGCCTCTTCGACCTTCGCCCGGATCTCGGTCTTGTTGATACCGGCGATCTTCAGCGCGAAGCCCATGTTGTCCGCGACGGACATGTGCGGGTAGAGCGCGTAGTTCTGGAACACCATGGCGATGTCCCGGTCCTTCGGCGGCAGGTGCGTGACGTCGCGGTCACCGATGCGGATCGCGCCGCCGTTGACGTCCTCGAGACCCGCGAGCATGCGCAGGGAGGTCGACTTGCCACAACCGGAAGGGCCGACGAGGACGAGGAACTCACCGTCCGCGATGTCGATCTCCAGCTGGTCCACGGCGGGCTTGGTGGAGCCGGGGTAGACGCGGGACGCCTTGTCGAACGTGACACTGGCCATGCTGAATCTTCTCCTTCACCGGCAGGAACGTGCCGGACGATCCGAGTAAGAGGAGTGGTCTGGTCCACTCGGGTGAACCTTCAGCGACGCTACCTGGCCATTTCGAATATGTCAGTAGTTCGAAGATGCAAAAATTTCTGCCGGTACAGGTCGCAGCGTTGGTTACACTGCTCCGGAATGCCTCCTTAGCTCAGCTGGCCAGAGCAACGCACTTGTAATGCGTAGGTCGTCGGTTCGAATCCGACAGGGGGCTCGGAGAAACCCCAGGTCAGACCTCATCTGACCTGGGGTTTCGTCGTCACTGGATGCGGCGACGGCGTCGAGCGCGGGCCGCGCGGGTGTCGGGGGTCTCAGTTCTGGTCTCAGTGGGGCCCGGATCCGGCTTCGGGGGAGCAGACACGAAGAACTCGCCCATGCGACGCATGGCGTCCTTCGACAGGTGGGACCGCCCCTTCACGTACCGCCGCGTCTGACTGATCTGGGTATGCCGAAGGATCTCCATGATGGTGGGCATGTCCACGCCCAGCTCATTCAGGATCGTGCCGGCCGTGTGGCGACTGCCGTCGTACAGGCGGCGGTCGTCGATCCCAGCTTCCCCGATAAGTTCCTTGAACTCTTCGTAGTCGGCGCGTGGGTCAAGCGGGCGCCCGTCCGGCCGTGAGAACGACGTCGTACTCCTGCCACAGCTCGCCCGCTGCGGCCCGCATCGCTTCCCGCCGGGCCTTGTGGTCGTGAAGGAAAGGAATGAAGACAGGTGGAATCGGAACGGCGTTCCGGCTCTTCTTCATCTTGGGCCGCGAGAAGACGAGACCGCCCCCCTTGCGCAGCGGGCACGCGCTCGCGTGGCTCGTGCACGTCTTGGCGCAAGGCTTCGGGCAACCGCGCTTGTGGCCCTTGTGGCCCTTGTGCGTGGTGCAGGCCGGTGGACAGGATTCGAAGCGATGAAGACGCGCGCCACAGGCGTGAGCCTCACCTCAGCCGTGGCGCCAGGTGAGGCGCTGAAGCTGCGGAGAGTTCGGGAAGCCCGGCGCGGGTGAGCGCGACGGGGTCGAAGCCGGGCAGGGCCTCGCGG
Source organism: Streptomyces sp. NPDC058231 (assembly GCF_042882275.1). NCBI lineage: Bacteria > Bacillati > Actinomycetota > Actinomycetes > Kitasatosporales > Streptomycetaceae > Streptomyces > Streptomyces sp. NPDC058231. Next base: position 3,743 of record NZ_JBHVWN010000102.1, read on the forward strand.
TGGGTGAGAGCTTGGTCGAGGGCGGTGGCGTATGCGGCGCCTTCGCGGGCGCCCTCGATCTGCGCCCCGGCGCGCAGGGCTTCGATGCGCTCGGTGTGGGCGTGCTCTTCGCGGCGCACCGTGGTCTGCCGGTCGTAGGCGAGGGTGTCGCGGCGGTCGGTGCGCCAGTACCGCGCGGCGATCCCGTACGCGACGGCGGTGGCCAGGACCCACAGCAGCAGCGGAAGCGAGAGCCCGTCGGCGTATCCGGCGACCCCGGCCAGGGCGAGCCCTCCGGAAGTGGCGAACGCCGTCGCGGCAACGACGCCGTCACCTCCACCCCGTCCGGCGGCGGCGAATGCGCCGGCCGTTGCGACTCCGGCCGCGAGGACGACTATCAACGCGGCGTTGCCGACGGAGTGTTCGGCGCCGTTGGCGTTCCAGATCCTCCCGAGGATGAGCACGGTGGAGGTAGTGACAGCCGGGGCCACCCTCGGGGCCGCGAGGGCGACCCAGTGGTGTTGAACGAGCGGTTCGTTCATGGCGGGGTCTTCTACAGGTTCGGGATGGCTTTGATGACGGCGTGGGTGAGTTCGTTGATCGGGTCGGACGCTCCGGTGGAGGCGAGGAAGAACCCGAACATGACGGCGATGAACGCGGAGCCGTAGCCGAGGGTGTTGGAGCGGAGCAGGAAGAACAGAACCAGCCCGAAGAGCAGGACCAGGGAGACGGTGACGGCCACGACGGGCCCCTTTCCGGTGTGGTGCTGCTGAGGTGAATTGCCTGTCTATGGGGGTTCGGCGCTAGCCCTTCGCCGCCGATCCATCTCCCCCTGTCCCCACCTATCTGTGCGCTGAGCTGCTACGCACGACGGCCTCACGTATCGTTGCGGCGTTCAACTAGCGCAAGGAAGGACTGCTCTTGCGGAACTAAGGGGCAGGTAAATGAGGGGGCGGGGCATGGATTGGCGTATCCGGCGTGCCGGGTTGTCCGGCGCTGTCGTGACGGCACTGTCCGCGGTGGTGGCGGTCGTCAGCTACGGGGCCGGGGCTGATCTGCCGTGGTGGGTGGTGGTGGCCGTGGCCTTGCTGACGGCTGGGCTCGGCGGTTGGACCGGGGCGCAGATCGGCCGCCGACGTGGCATCCGCAACGAGGTCCTGGAGCCCGGGGAGAAGGTGCTCGGCACCTACACCGTCCGGCCTCCATACACCGAACACACCCCGCCCGCAGCCCATGAGGGCCCGCAGTATCAACTCCGGGTGACCACCCACGGCATGCAGATGTGGGAGCGCTCCGCCCTGCTGTGGCGGCACCCGTGGCCGGAGCTGCGTGTGATCGCCGACGGCCCGCGACTGCGCATCCACCATGAGGAGCGCGAGGTCGGGGCGATGCTGCTGGAACAGCCGGGCGCCGTGCACGAGATCCGTCACGCCGCCAGGCGACACGGGGCCAACTGATACGCGCCTTGTCGCACAACGCTGATCGGGCAGCTTGCACCGTCGTCGTCAGAGCGGGGGCAACGCGGCAGCCCGACTACCTGCCAGCCCAAGGAGTGCCGCGGCACCGACAAGCCCTACCGGGTGCCGTCTCGATGGAGGCGGGCGGCGACGTTGTAGAGGTGGCGGCCGACGCGTATGCGCTTGCCGGTGGCCTTGCAGCGGCGGCAGTCCTTGCCGCGCTTGGTGCGACCCTTGCGGTCGGTCTTGATGGGTACGCCCGCGCAGCCGACGACGGGCACACGGACGCCATGACCAACCACAGGGAGGGCGATACGGAGGGTGCCCGTACCTGGTTGACCCGCGCTGCCGACGCTTGCTTCTGCGCGCGGAGGGCGACGCGGAGGGCGCCCGCGCCTGGTGGAGCCGCGCAGCCGACGACAGACACGACGGCGCCATGTTCAACCTCGGCGTGCTTTTGCACGAGGAGGGCGATGCGGAGGGTTGCCGCGCCTGGTGGAGCCGCGCAGCCGACGCCGGAAACACCGACGTCATGGCCTACCTCGGCTTGCTTCTGCACGAGGAGGGCGACACGGAGGGCGCCCGCGCTTGGTGGACCAGCGCAGCCGACGACGGACACGCCGACGCTCAAGCTGCACTATTCGCTCTAGGTATCGTTCCCGAGTGACTGGCTACAGAGATGATCGTCGCGTTGCGTTTGCCGTGGCGTGACATCTACGGCTGACATGAACGGCGCACAGCTGCATCCCAAGCGACACAGTCCGGCGGCCGGAGGTCCCCGTGTGCGGGCGGCGGAGAGTCAGTGATCGAAGCTCCTAAGGCGAGTGTCAGCCCCATCCCTGACGGCTGATCCGCGAGGCACCCTAACGGCGCGTGGGAATCTCCCGTCTGCCCTGGCGGACTGGGGGTGGCGTCTGCGCGCCGGTCTCAGTTGTGGTCTCGATGGCCGACCGATCCGGAGCTGTCCGCCACCGTCCGTGACAGTACGAATCACCCCCTGACCAGCTGCGCGGGCGAAACGGCGTACGACGGCGGACGCTTGCGGACCGAGATCGGACAGCTTGTAATGCGTAGGTCGTCGGTTCGAATCCGACAGGGGGCTTGGAGAAACCCCAGGTCACATGGCCCGTGACCTGGGGTTTTCTGCTGTTCCTGACATGGTGCGTCAGATGGCTGGGGTGCCGTAGGAGGGCCTGGGTGAGCGATGCGTGAGGGGAGAGCCGCCGTTGCTCTCACCGGGCAATACGCCGAAGGCCCCCGCAGCTTGCCGCGGGGGCCTTCGACGTTCGTGGTCTCCCGAGCGACTTCGACTGTGCCGCGCACGATCCGGCCGGTGCGGGCCGGACGACCCGTCCGGGCCCGATCGGTCCGGAAAGGCGGTTCACGGTGACGGTCGCGGGCCCGTTGACTCCCTGAGGGCCGACGGACTGTCCGGGTCGGGCAGGCGGCGGTCCCCATCGGTGGCCGAGACCCTCCTCACTCTCATCCCAGGGCGAACTTCTGGGCACCGGAGCTGTTGCAGTCCCAGATCTGCAGTCGCGTGCCATTCGCGGTGGCACCCGACGGTGAGTCGATGCACCGGCCCGTGGTCGGGTTGGACATCGAGCCATCGGCGTTGGCAACCCAGTTCTGGTAGCCCCCGCCGTTGCATGTGGCCAGCTGGAGCTTTGTGCCGGCCGCGTTGACGCCGCCGGCGATGTCCAGGCACCTGCCGAGGGTCTGCAGGGTCTGGCCGCTCCAGGTCCAGTGCTGGTCCTTGGCCGCCGACTGGCAGTCCCACAACTGGACCGCGGTGCCGTCGCCGCCGCTGTCGTCACCCGCCACATCCACACACTTGCCACCCGGACCGATGATCGTCCGGCCGGTCACCGGTCCGCTGCCGGGCGCTTTGTTGTACACGGCCACCGAGTCGATCACCAGCTTGCCGCCGGAGACCGTGGCCGCGTTCGGGCCACCGCCGAACGCGGCCGGGAAGCCGCCGCCGATCGCCAGGTCGTAGATGATGAAGAACGGGTGGTCGATCGCGTCGGACCAGGTTGTCGCGTCCACCTGGTTGGCCCTGACGGTGAAGAAGTTGTTCCCGTCGAGGTAGAACCGGATCTGCTCCGGCGACACCGAGCGGTCGATCTCCGCCGCGTAGTCGTGGAAGCCGGTCTGGCAGCCCGAACAGGCGCGCTCGCCCGAGCCGATGCCGGTCGACTCGTTGCACGGCCCGCCCGGGCTCACGCCGCAGTGGATGGTGCTGAAGTCGGAACTGCGGCCGTTGATGTCCTCCATGATGTCGACCTCGCCGGACTTCGGCCAGGTGACACCGGAGCGCAGCGGTGCGCCGAGCATCCAGAACGCCGGCCAGTAGCCCGCTCCGTTGGCGGTGCTGACGTCGGGCTGCTGGAGAACGGACTCGATGCGTACGACTCCGCCGGCCGGGGCGCCGAAGGTCGCCGCCTGGGTCTCCACGCGCCCGGACGTCCATCCGCTCTGCGGGTCGGAACCGGAGTGCTGAGCCCGGAGCACCAGGTGGCTCTGGCCGTCGTAGTACACGTTCGACGTACTACTGGTCATGGTCTCGATCTCACCGGTGCCGAAATTGCTGCCCGGTCCGGTGTCGTACTTCCACAGGCTCTGGTCGATGCCGGTGCCGGACGCACCGTTGAAGTCGTCGCTCCAGGTGAGGGTGAAGCCCGACGGCGCCGGGGGCACCGCCGCCTCCGTGTTCGGCGTCCCGACGACGGTGGCCGCCACCGTGACCGCGACGACGGGAAACAGCCTGAGCGCTCTCTTCCACCCGCCGCGTCGCGGCCTTGCACAATTCAAGCGCATATGTCCGACCTCCGGGGTAAGGCGTGATTTCGGGTGTCCGCTACGCCGCCTCTGACGGGACGCCGCAAGGTGCGGGGGGATGTCATGTACACAGCTTGTCGATCGGTTCGGCGTTCGACAAGACAGCCGGCACGTCCACCCTCTCGGAGCACCCCGCGAACATGCCCGGGCAGGACTCGCCGGCCGGTCGTCTGGATGCCACCCCCGCAAGACGCCTCGCGAGATATCAGGGAGGTGCACATGAGTCGGACGGTTATCGACCTGGACGACGACCTGGTCGCGGACGTGGCGACAGCCCTCGGGACGAGCACCAAGAAGGAGACCGTCAACACCGCTCTTCGCGAGGTGCTGGAGAGCCGGCGTCGCGCATTGGCTCTCGCCCGGCTGCGGTCCGCGGCCGGCGACGGCGCGTTCGATCTGGAGCTGTTCGAGAACAAGGAGAACTACCGCCGGTGAACGCGGCCCAGTTCCTGATCGACACCAGCGCGCTCGCGCGATTCCTGCGCGGGGACGCTGAGCAGTACGGCTGGGACCAGGCCGCCGCCGCCGGACTCATCGCTACCTGCCCCATCACCGAGCTCGAGTTCTTCCACAGCGCCCGGTCGGCCACCGACCGGGCGCGCGGCATCGAGGACCTGCGGCTGATCTTTGGCTGGGTTCCCGTCGACGACCGTGCCTACGACCGCGCCCGGCAGGTCCAGGAAGCCCTCACCAAGCAGGGGAAACACCGAAGCGCGGGAGCGGTCGACCTCGTCGTCGCCGCAACCGCGGAGTTGCAGGGGCTCACTCTGCTCCATCGCGATCACGACTTCGAGTGCATCGCCGCAGTGACCGGACAGGCCCTCCAGTGGTACGGCCGGGCGGAGGGCAAGTAGGCCAGCAGTGGTTGCAGCTCCGATTGCGACAGGATTCAACGGCACCTCCAGCACCAGCCGGGCTGATCCTGCAGGCCTTTGTCATGCGTAGGTCGTCGGTTCGAATCCGACGGGGGGCTCAAAAACCCCAGGTCAGCCACGTGCTGACCTGGGGTTCTTCTATGTGCTGGGCGAGGCGCGGGCGGGGTTCAGGCACCCTTCAGGTGCCGCATCAGGCGCTCGAAGTCCTGCCAGCCCGACAGGTCCGACGGGTCGCCCGGCAGCGGGTAGTACAGCGCGGGGCGGGTCTTCGGGCCGAGCTGGACCGGCGGCTCGGCCAGCGGGGTGCGGCGGGCGCGGTCGCCGGGCATGTCGCGGACCTCCTCCGCACCCAGCACGAAGGCCAGCGGGACGCCGGGGCCCTCGAACCGTGCCGGTACCGCCAGGTCGCGCCGGGCCTTGCGGATCTGGACGAGCATCGACTGCAGGTGGTGGCGGGTGGCGAGGATCTCGGCGGCCCGGGGAAGGGCGTCCAGCGGCATGTCCTCGTCGGCCCCGTAGCCGAACGCCAGGGTGACGTCCTCCTCCACGCCTCCGGTCGTACGGCTGATCCGGACCGTGGCGAGAGCCGGCCGGTCCGGGCTGCCGACCACCACGAACCAGGTCGGCTCGGGCGCTCTGTCGTAGGCGACGTCGGTCAGCTGCCGCAGCGACCACGGCAGGTTGGCGGGCTCCGCGGTGCCCCAGCCGGCCGGCGGCGCGCCGGTGAGCTCGCGCCACACCGACTCGATGGAGCCGCCGAGGACGAGCCGCTCGTCCGCGGGGTGGACGGTCCGGAACGAGACGGCCAGCTGGCGTTCGCCGGTGCCGGCGACCTCCTTGAACGACGCGGCCACCGGGGTGCGCGGATCCTCGGGGGTCGCGTCGGCCCCCTCGACGGTGGCGAACATGCCGTTCTGCCAGCGCAGCACGGCGCCGGACAGCCCGTCGTAGTAGCCGTCCCGCTCGTCCTGCACGACCCAGCGCGAGGGCCAGCCCGGCAGGCTGTTGCGTACGGCGGGGGAGAGCGTCACGCCGGGGGCGGTGACGATCTGGAGGCCGAGTTCGGCGTTGGCGGTGGCCCGGAACGCGTCGGAGAGCCAGGCCGTCATCGCGACCACCGGGCGGTCCTGGATGACGACGGCGACCTTGTCGGTGAGGGCGTCGACGGCGGGCTGGGCGGCGGCCGGCGCGGGCGCGACGCCGACCCCGTCGGTCTTCACCACGGCCAGCGAGCGTGCGGCCTCCGGCGGCCAGGCGGAGCCGCCGGCCAGCGAGACGAGGCGGGCGGCGAAGGTGCCCGCGATCCGCTCGGCCTCCTCGACGCCGGTGGTGGCACGTGCCTCCGTCCACCAGAACGGGACCTGGGGCGCCTGCGCGCCGAGCAGCCGCTCGGCCTCGCCCGCGACCTGGACGAGCAGCGGCGCCTCGACGGAGACGAGCGGCCGGCCCTGTTCGTCGCAGAGCTGCACGACGGCGTCCTCGCCGGCCGTGTCGACCAGCTTGTCGGGGCCTCCGGAGAGGAGGCCCGCGAGGACGCTCAGCGCGTCGGGCATTCTCGGGGTGAGGGCGATGACGTCCTTGGTCATGTGGTCGTCCGGTCCTTCGTCGTCCGTGGCGTGGTGGTCGTGCGTCGCGCGGCCCGGTTGCGCGGGCCGGCTGCCGGATGGCTCACCCGGGGGTGTACACGGTCTGGATCAGGCGGTTCGACTGACCCCTGCGGATGAGGACGCCGCGGCCCGCGGGCTGCTGGGTGGCGTAGACGCCGGGGAACAGCTGGCCCTCGCTGCGGTCGCCCGCCATGAGGATCGCCGAGGATCCGGACTCGCGCAGGCCCTGCACCAGCGGCTCGTACATGCCGCGGGAGGCGCCGGCGACGCGGCGGGTCAGGACGAAGTGGAGGCCGATGTCGACCGCGGACGGGATGTACGGCAGGAACGGGGCGAGCGGGGCCAGTCCCGCGGTGGTCAGTACGTCGTAGTCGTCGACGAGGACCACGATCCGGGGTCCGCTGCCCCAGCTGCCGGGTTCCAGGTCCTCGGTGCCCGCGCTGTCGTCGGGCAGCCGCTTCTCCAGCTCGGTGGCGATGCCGGCGGCGAGGCCCGCGCACATTTTGGCGTTGTACGCGTAGCCGCCGCGGAACTCCTCGGGGATCGCGCCGCGCAGTCCGCGCCGCGGGTCCATGACGGCGAAGACCAGTTCGTCCTCGCTGTAGCGCTCGATGAGCCCGCCGGCGATCGTCTTGAGCAGGTTCGTCTTGCCGCATTCGCTGTCGCCCATGATCAGCAGGTGCTGGTCGTGGTGGAACAGGTCGAGCAGCACGGGCGCGAGCGCCGTCTGGTCCAGGCCGATCGGTACCCGCCGGGGTTCGGCGGCCGGGCCGGGCAGCAGGTGCGGTTCCAGGACGTGCGGCAGGACCCGTACCGGCTGGGCGACTTCGCCGCTCCAGGTGGCGCGGACGGTACGGGCCGTGCGCTCCAGGACGGCGCCCAGGTCCGAGGTGTCGGCGAGCCCGTCCGTCCGGGGCAGCGCGACCTGGGTGAAGAGTTTGCCGTCGGTGAGGATGCGGCCGGGTTCGTCGGGGGAGAGGGTCTGGGCGAGCTTGCGGTCGATGCTGGACTCGCTGGGGTCGTTCAGGCGGAGTTCGACACGGGTGCCGAAGTTGGACTGGGTGGCGATGCGGACGTCGTTCCACCGGAGCATGCCCGCGACGACGTGGATGCCGTAGCCGCCGCCGCGCTTGAGGATGTCGATGACGGCGTCGTCGAGCTCCTCGAAGTCGTCGCGCAGGGCGCCGAAGCCGTCGATGACCAGGACGATCTCGGCGGAGGCCAGCTGGGGCAGCCGACCGGCCGCGTGCAGGGTGCGCAGCTGCTCGACGGAGTCGATGCCGTGTTCGCGGAAGAGGTCCTCGCGGGCGGCGAGGGCGCCCCGTACCTCCTCGACGGTGCGTCCGGCCCGTTCGCGGTCGGCGCGGCCCGCGACGCCGCCGACGTGCGGCAGGTCCGCCAGTGCCTGGAGGCCGCCGCCGACCAGGTCGAGACCGTAGATGCCGACTTCCTGCGGGGTATGGGTCAGCGCGAGCGAGAGGGCGAGGGTGCGCAGCAGGGTGGTCTTGCCCGACTGCGGGCCGCCGATGACGGCGGCGTGACCGCCCGCCACGGTGAGGTCCAGGTACCACTGGCCCTGCCACTGCTTGGTGGGGTCGTCGAGCAGGCCGAGCGGCACCTGGAGCGGGCCGCGGCGCTTGGCGAGCTGCATGCCGCGGGGGCCGACGTCCAGGGGGCCCGCGACCTTGTCCAGCGCGATGGCGGAGGGCAGCGGGGGCAGCCAGATGCGGCGTACCGGATCGGCTGCGTCCTGCAGCTGTCCGACGATGACGCCCATCTCGGTGGGGCCGGTCTCGCGGCGCCGGGCGGTGGGCTCCCGGTCGCCGGGGTTCTCGCTCTTGGCAAGGGTGTTGTACGCCTCGTACTCCAGGGCGAGGGGACCGGTGTCCTCCTCCTCGGCGCGCTGCACCGGGCCGCGGTAGGCGCCGGAGACGTAGCTCGCCTTGAAGCGTTCGTAGTGGCTCGTGTCGACCTTGAGGAAGCCGAAGCCGGGCAGCGGCGGCAGGTGGAAGGCGTCCGTGGTGTCGAGCACCGTGCGGGATTCGTCGGCGGAGAAAGTGCGCAGCCCGAGCCGGTACGAGAGGTAGGTGTCCAGGCCCTTGAGCTTGCCGCCCTCGATGCGCTGGCTGGAGAGCAGCAGGTGCACGCCGATGGACCGGCCGATGCGGCCGATGGAGAGGAACAGGTCGATGAAGTCCGGTTTGGCGGTGAGGAGTTCACCGAACTCGTCGATGACGACGAAGAGGTGCGGCAGCGGGTCCAGGTCGGGGCGCTTCTCGGCGCGCAGCGCGGCGTAGTCGCCGATGTCGGCGACGTTGCCCGCGTCCTTGAGCACCTGCTGGCGGCGCTTGACCTCGCCGGCGAGTGAGGCGTGGACGCGTTCGACGAGTCCGGCCTGGTTCTCGAGGTTGGTGATGACGCCGGCGACGTGCGGCAGGTCCGCGAACGGGGCGAAGGTCGCGCCGCCCTTGTAGTCGACGAGGACGAGTGCCAGGTCCTCCGGCGGGTGGGTGGCGACCAGGGCGAGGACGAGGGTACGCAGCAGTTCCGACTTGCCGGATCCGGTGGCCCCGACGCACAGGCCGTGCGGGCCCATGCCGAGCTCGGAGGATTCCTTCAGGTCGAGGAGGACCGGTTCGCGCGAGTCGCTGACGCCGATCGGTACGCGCAGGAAGGAGCGTTCGCCGCGTGGCGCCCACAGGCGGGCCAGGTCGAGCCGGGCCACGTCGTCGATGCCGAGCAGGTCGGCGAAGTCGACGGGGCCGGACAGCGGGGCGTCGACGAGGGATTCGGCGGCCAGGCGCAGCGGAGCGAGCATCCGGGCCAGGCCCTCGGCGAACGGGATGCTGACTTCGTCCACGGTGCCGTGGGCGCTGATCGGTTCCTGCTCGCGGAGGTCCTCGATGAGTATCCGGTCGCCGTCGACGGTGATGCGTACGCCGACGTGTCCCGGTTCCTGGATGCGCTGTTCGAGCAGGTGCAGCATGGTGACGCCCATGTCGCGCAGGCCCACGGCGTCGTCCGGGCAGGGCAGGTCGACGGCGTCCTCGCCGTGCCCGTCGGCGACGACGAGGAGGCGGGACGTCATGGACAGGGCGTCCTTGTTGGAGAGGCCGCGGCGCACCTCGGCCGCGTACGAGGCCCGGCGGCGGAGTTCGGCGCCGATCTGCCGGGCGAGCTGGGGTGCGGACGGTGCGATGCGGCGGGCGGCGACGGGGCCGTCGAGCTGTTCGGTGTCGAGCAGGTGCGGCATCCACTTGGCCCATTCCCAGTCGGCGAGCCGGTCGCCGGGGACGGCCAGTGCCATGGCCACGTCGTCGGGGGCGTGGGTCGCGGCGGTCTGGACGAGCAGGGCGCGCGCGACGCGCAGGCAGTCCTCGCGGGGCCCGATCACGCTGACGTTGCCGACGCGGTCGAGCGGGACGGTGAGGGGGAGTTCGGTGCCGGTGCGGAAGCGGGCCATCAGGGCCGACGCCTCGTTGAGCATGAAGCGGTCGGGCGGGGTGAGGACCGAGGAACCCTGCTGCGCGAGGGTCAGGTCGCGAACGGGCATCTCGCCGGTGCCGACGCGCACGCGGAGGAAGTCGCCGTCGACACGGCGGCGTTCCCACAGCCGGGCCGGGTCGCGCACGATGTCGTACAGGGCGTCCGGCGGCGGGGTGAGGATCTCGGTCCGCTCGCGTCGTTCGCGTTCCTCGCCGGAGAGTTCTTCGCGCAGGTCCTCCAGGTAGGCGAGATACGCCTCGCGCTGGGTGCGGCGGGTGCGCTGGGCCTTGCCGCGCTGCGAGAAGACGAGCGCGAGGGAGCCGATGACGGTGACGACGAGGATGATCGCGCCGAGCCCGGCGAACTGGCTGTTGCGTACGACCGTCATCATGATGACGGACGACATGACACCGGCCACGGGCAGCAGCGACATCGCGATGTTGCCCGACTTCCCCTCGGGGAGGTTGGGCGGGGATTCGATGGTGCGTGCCTCGGAGGGGGCCGCGGGCCGGGTGGTCCTGGCCGGGCGGTGGATCAGTCGGGTACTCATCGGCGTCCGTCACTCACGGTCGGGCTCGGCATCTGGGTCAGTGGCGCTTCTGGGAGAGCTGGAAGACGTCCGCGGCGAGGCGGGTGGCCGCCTCCCTGGTCGCGTGCGCGAGCAGTTCGGTGCGGATCAGGCCGCCTGCCGCCAGGTGCCGGTCGTACGGCAGGACCTGGACGCTCGCGCCGGTGGACCTGAGCTTCTCGGCGGCCTCGGCGAGGTCCAGCCCCGGGTGCGGTACGAGTTCGGTGAGGACGACGACGGTTCCGGCGATCACGTGCTGCGGCAGTCCCTGCATCCACTGGAGCACGGAGTACGTGCTGGTGACGCCCTCCAGCGTGGCCGGGGCGGTCAGGATGCGGGCCTGGGCGGCGGAGAGCGCGACACGGGCGACCTCGGCGGGCAGGGTCTCGCAGTCGACGACCGTGACGCCGAAGTAGCGGCGCAGCGAGACCATGACGCCCTCGTACGCCTTGCTGCCCAGCATCGCGCCGATCTGTCCCTGACTGCCGGGGAGCAGCCAGGCGTTGCCGTGGAGCTGGACGAGGTAGCCGGTGATGTCGAGGAGCGACATCTGCGGTTCGACGATGTCCGCGAAGTCGCCGATGGTCCAGCGCAGCGTCTCGGCTCCCAGCCGCAGGGGCAGCGATCCGAGGGACGGATCGGCCTCGACGACGAGGACCGGGTCCTGCCGGTAGTGCGCGTAGGTGGTGCCGAGCAGTGCGGCGACGGTCGACTTGCCGGAGCCGCCCCGGATGGAGGTGACGGCGATCTGCCGGCCGGTCGTCACGGGCTGCTGGAGCATCTCCGCGATCCGGGTGATCTCGGCGACCTCCTTCGCGGCCGACGAGGAGACGGTGCGGCGCAGGGCACGGGTGGCGCGTGAGGCGAAGGACTGCCCGTGCCGTGGCTTGCGTCCCGCGGTGACGAGGCTCTTGTCCACGACGGGCCGGGAGTCGGGGGTGTGGTGGGGGCGGGTGGACGGCGTGTAGGGCGCCTGCGGCTGCTGCCCCTGGTACTGCTGTGCCTGGGGCTGGGGTGCCTGGTAGGGCTGCGCCTGCGCGGCCTGCTGCTGTGCGGCCTGGTACTGCCCCTGCGGGTACGGCTGCTGCGGGTTCTGCCCCTGCGCGTACGGGCCCTGCGGGTACGGCTGCTGCGGGTTCTGCCCCTGCGGGTACTGCGGCGCCTGGTACTGCTCGGCGGCGCCCGCCTGGTGCCCTGCGTGCTGGGGAGGCGGGTACCCGTAGCCGGCCTCCGGCGCCGGGGCGCCCTGCGGGGGGAAGCCGGGGTTCGCGGGGGCGCCCTGCGGCTGTCCGGCGGGGTGCTGCCCGCCCTGCTGCGGCGTGCCCTGCGGGGTGGCGCCGCGCAGGTCGCGCAGCACGTCACCCTGCCAGTTTTCTGCGTTCGGCATGTCAGCCCTTCTTTTTCCGCCCTGCTGCCCCGCTCGGAGCGCCTGAGCGTCGACTCAGAACTTGTTGAGCAGCTGTCCGTACAGGCCGAACGCGCCGACGGCGAGCGGGAAGAGCCCCACGACGCCGATGGACTCGACCAGGTCGCCCATGCGCCGGAGCCGGACCTGTACGTGTTCGGGCGGCTGGACCGCCAGTACGAGCAGCGGCAGGACCGCGGCCGCGCACAGGACGGCGAGCGGTGCGGCACCCCCGGAGTGGTGCATCCACACCACGACGAGGCGTACGACGAGGACCGCGGCCGCGGCGAAGAGCGCCACGACCTCGGCGACCAGCGGGAAGGCCCGGGCCCGGGAGAGCAGCACGAGGGCCACGAGTGAGGGGAGCGCCGCGGCCCAGACCGTGGGCCGGTCCGCCAGGGTGAGCAGCCAGCCGCCGGCCGCCGCGGAGATCGCGGTGACCGTCGTCGCGAGCGCGAGGCCGCGGTGCGTGGCCGCGAGCGCGTTGCCCACCTGGTGGCGGCTGATGGAGACGCCGCCGGAGCGGCGGTCGTCGAGTGTGGTGAGCCCTGAGGCCATCAGGGCGAGCCGGGGCAGCAGGCCGAGCAGCACCACGGAGAAGACGGCCATGACGGCGCCGAGGCGGGACAGGTCGCTCTGGAGAGCGGCGGCGGCCTCCCACACCACGGTGATCGCGGCGGTCGCGATGGCGCCGATGAGTCCGCCACGGCCGAGCGGTGAGAAGTAGCCGAGCAGCAGCAGTACCAGGACGAGTGCGCCGGCGACGGCGGCGAGCCGGGCGGTCCCCGGCCAGTCGTACGCGTCGGCGGCGGTCCAGGCGGTGACGATGCCGAGTCCGCCGGAGGCGAGCAGCAGCGCGGTTGCGAGGCCGCGGTTGCCCTGGCCGATCCTGGCGACGAGCGCGCCGGCCGCGAGGAGGACGAGCGTGACCGCGACGAGTGCGCCGGCGAGGGCGCCGAGTGCGAACTCCTGGCGGGCGAGCAGCGCGGCGATCACGGCGAAGGCGACGGTCGCCACGCCGGCGCTGGTCCGGCGTGCGGCGGGTCGCCAGCGCCACGCCTGCAGGTCGAGGTCGTCGGCGACCAGGTCGGTGACGTCGTGCACGACGGGGGCGGGTGGCGCGGAGTGGGCGCGGACGAGCCGGAGTACGGCGCCGTCCGCGATCTCGGCCGACGACAGCGTGCTGTCGTGCGGAAGCGCGGAGCCGTCCGACGTGATCAACTGACGTGTCATCGGGCGGGACGCGGCCCGGTCGTCCAGCAACTGGAGTATGTCCGGAAGCAGTTGACCGATCGGGGTGTCCGAGGGCAGGACGATGTCGGCCCGGCGTCGCTCGCCGACCAGGGTCACCCGGCTCAGTTGAGCTCGGGAAGTCATTGTTGTGCTCACCACTTTACGGGAACCTATCGTCGCGACGTCGAGGACTGGGGCGGACCGGGAGTGCCCGCGGGGTTGGTCGCGGGAGTTGCCGGGCGGTCATGGCTACGGGGAACTCGGGCTGGATTTGCCGGACCCGTCGGGCTTCGCCGTGGGCGCCGGCTGCTCGTACTGCTGTTCCTGGCGCTGCTGCTTCTCCTGCTCGGCCTTCTGCTTCGCCAGCGTGTGCTGGAGGAAGGACCATCCGACGCATCCGGCGCACAGCACGGCCGCGATGGCGATTCCGGCGAACACCTTGCCCAGTCGCTCGTCCGCTGTGCGCCGCGACCGCTGCACGCCGAACAGCAGCGCGTCCCGCATCCTGCGGCGGCGTACCGCCACCGACTCCAGAAGCTGGCTGTCGTAATCCCGTGCCATCAGTCGTCCGCTGCCTCAGTCGTCCGTTGCCTCAGTCATGGTCGGTGAACCATCGGTCTCCGGCCGGAGGTGTCCCCGTACGGCGGGACATGTCCGCGACTGCCACCGCGCAGGGCCGGTGCGGCGTCGTGCGTCCACTGCGTGAGTGTCGCCTTGCCGGGCCACTGTCCGCGTGTGTTGCGGCATACGGATTCCCCCTTGCATTGCCTCCGCAACATAAGGCATGGACAAGTCAGCAGTACAACCCGGAGCCAGGAGTGGGACAGACCTCGGACAATCATGAAGCGGAGCCAAAGGAGAGGAATCAGGGCGATACCGGCGGGGGAGCGCCGACTTGGGGACGGGCCCGGTGATCCCCCGGAGCCGCCGACGAAGTCCGGGCCGCGGTGCGGCGGGGGTCGCTCGACGACCATCGCCGCGGCGTCTGTGCGCTACCCGGACGTAGCCGATCGCCTGACCGTCCCGGTCCACCACGGTCAGTACTGAACAGGCCCATGGGCGACGGGGGCGCAGCGCGGTGGCCCCGGGCGCTCCGTCGAACAGCAGTCCTCGTTCAAGCGCGGGTTGGGTGGCCGCCGGGCGCCGCTCAGGTGCTGAGAGGCCGTCCCTTGCCCACCATTTCCCTGAGAGCGTCGAGCGTCGGTGCCTCGGCCTGCGATCCGGGCACGACACCGCTCCCGTTGGAGCTGCTCGTGTCCCGGATCAGCTCGGCGAGCAGTGCGGTGGGTGCGATACCGCGCGCCTTCGCCTCACGCAGCTTCCTGAGCCACGCGGCACCGGCGTTGATTCCGTCCGGCCCGAGCCCGGGCGGCGTCACCCAGCCGGCGGCGACGCCCTCGTCGTCGGCCCACACGTACCCCAGTACCTCACCGCTGTCGGCGGCCACCCGCACGTACTGCACGGGTCCCCGCGCGACACGGTTGTAGCGGGGCGGCCCGGCGATCCGCCTGAACCGCATGTCCTCCTCGAAGCGCGGATTCGGCCGGTTCTCGGCGGCGGCGGTCCGGCGGCTCAGTTCGAGTTGCCCAGTTGCCTGACCGCGTCGGCGTTCGGAGCCTCGGTCAGGGAGTCGGGTACGACGTGGCTGGTTTTCGTGGGGTCCGACTCCTGGATCATCTCTGCCAGGGCCGCGGTCGGCGCGATGTCCCGGGCCTTGGCGTCATGGAGCTTGAAGGCCCACACGGAGCCCTCGTTGAACGCTTCGTCACCGCCCGCCTTGCGGACCACCCATCCGGCCGCGTCCTCCTCGTCGTTCGCCCAGGCGTAGCCGATCACCTGGCCGTCCTTGTCCGCCACGGTCAGGTACTGAACTGGCTTGGTGGACAGCCGGCTGTAACGAGGTGGCCCTTCAGGCGCCTCGTTGAACAGGAGGTCTTCGTTCAAGCGCGGATTGGGTCGCTTCTCGCTGCTCATGCGTGCAATGTTCCCTTACTTTGCAGGTAGGACTTCCCCGTAGACATGGGCTTGACCATTTTCCATAAAGACACGGGTCACCTTGAACTCGGAACCACGGGCCAGGAGCAGCTCCCGCTCCTCCACGTCGAACTTGCTCACCTTCTCCAGCCAGAGGGCGGGTGTGCCCTTCGGTACACGGAGGTGCAGGATCGCTTCCTTGCCCGCGAAGCTGGGAACCGGGTGATTACCGAGGGAGGTCGAGGTATATCCCTTGTCCGGGTATGTCTTGCCCATCATGTCGAGCGGCGAGTCCAGGTGGAGGTGGCCGAGACCGGTACCCCGGACGACCATGATGTCTTCGGGCACCGGCCGGGTCGACATGACCTTGTCCATCTCGGTGATGTCATGCAGCACCTCGGGGCTCGGGCCGAAGCCGGGAGTGCCCCGCAGATGGCCGTTCATGTCGTGGTACGAGGGGAACGTCTCACCGGTGTAGTCCCAGAGCGCCTGCTTCGCCGACGGGTCCAGGTTGTCCACGTAGTCGTTCCAGTAGTCCCGGCCGTAGTCGATGGCTGCCAGGTCGTCCGTGAACGGAACTGTGCCATCGGTGAGTTCGGCTGCGGCGACCCTGTGCTTCTCTGCATTCGAGAGGGCTTTGAAGTCCTCCGCAGACATGTGCGGGGTGTACTTGAAGTCGTCCGCCGCACCGCCGACGCCCGGATCGTCCACACCGGGGTGACCGGGAGACGTCACGTCGTCGGCGCCGTGCAGCGCGTCTCCGGCGGGGCCGTGCGGGTCGACATGACCGCCCGTGTCACCGGCGTGCGCCGCGTCGTCGGCGTGCGATGCCGTGTCGTCGGCGTGCGATGCCGCGTCGTCGGCGTGGCCGCCGGGGTGCGAGGCGTCGTGCCCGTGCGTACCGGGTGCGTCGTGCCCGTGCGTGGTCGGTACGTCGTGCTCCGGGACGTGCGGGGTCGTACCCGGCATGTCGTGCCCCGGGACGTGCGGGGTCGTGGTCGGTACGTCGTGCGCTGCGCCTGCCGGGAAGTGGTCACCGGGTACGTGCGCTGCCGGTCCGCCGGGTACGTGGCCTGCCGGGTCGAACGAGGCGGGGGCGGGGCCGAATGTGCCGCTGGGCACGTGGCCGGGTGCGGTGCCGGGTACGTGCGCTGCCGGGTCGAACGAGGCGGGGGCGGGGCCGAACGACCCGCTCGGTACGTGTGCACCCGGAGCGCCCGGCACATGGCTGCCCGCGCCGGCCGGCACGTTGTCGAATCCGCCTGCGTGGATGCCCGGTGCCGTCGGCGGCTGAATCTGCCAGGACGTCGGCAGGCCCGCGGTCCCGGGCACGGTGGAGTGCGGAATCGGGGGTGTGTCGATCGAACCGTGCGGGGTGAGCAGATTGCCGTGGGGGTCCAGCAGATTGCCGTTGGGCAGCTGGATCGCACCGTCGGGGAGGGTCGGTATCTCGACGTTGCCGATGCCTTTGAGGCCCTTGGCGATGTCACCGATCTTGGAGATGCCGGCGCCTGCGCCCTTGGCTATGTAGGTCATCGGGTCGATGAATTTG
>NZ_JBHVWN010000103.1:0-20700 GCF_042882275.1 Streptomyces sp. NPDC058231
GACGGCGGCCGGTGTCGTCGCCCCGGCGCGAGCGGTGCGGACGTCAGGCTCCCGGACCACCTGCCCCGCGAACAGTGACCCGCCCACGATCGATCACGACGGTCCCGTCGGCCCTGGTGGTGCGGAACTGCGCGGTGTCGCCGTCCCTCCAGATGGACACGGTCAGCGGCTCGCCGGGGCGGACCGGCTTGCTGAACCGGCCCGACATGGAGACGAACCGGGACGGTTCCGACTCCGCCAACGTGTGCAGCAGGGCGCGTCCGGTCACCCCGTAGGTGCACAGGCCGTGCAGGATCGGACGTTCGAACCCGGCCTTCGCGGCGAAGGCGGGATCGGAGTGCAGTGGATTGCGGTCGCCGGAGAGCCGGTACAGCAGGGCCTGTTCCGGCCGGGTGGGGCAGGTGATCCGATGGTCCGGCGCACGGCCGGGTTCCGGCCAGCTGTCACGCGGCCCCCGGTCCCCGCCGAAGCCCCCCTCCCCCCGGATGAAGACGGCGCTGCGCGAGGTGACCACCGGATCACCCGAACCTGGATCCACAGCCACCGCTTCGCTGGTCACCAGCGCACCTGAGCCCTTGTCGTACATCCCGGTGACCTTCGAGGTGACGCGTACGGTCCCGGCGGGCCGAAGGGGCCGGTGCAGCTCGAAGGACTGCTCCGCGTGCACGAGCATCGCCGGGTCGAACACGCCGATGCTCCGGCCCCGCGCCCCCTGCGCCGCCAGCACGGCGAACGTCGGCAGCACCTGCTGGCCGATGCCGTGCGAATTCTCCGTGGTGAAGGCCAGTTCCCGCAGCGGGTCGTCCAGCCCCGCGCCGACCCCGACCGCGTAGAGCAGCGTGTCCTTGGAGGTCCAGGAGCGCTCGACCGGTGGGGACTCGATGCCGATCACACTGTGGTCGAGGGGCACGTCAGCGGTCCTCCCCCGGCGCCCGGCCGTTCTGCGACGCGTTCGGACGGGCCTTGTCGACCAACGCCGGAATCACCCGGTCCAGTTGTGCCTGCTCCCAGCGCGACTCGTTGTCGGCGGCCGGGCCCGCGTGCCAGCCCTCCGCGACGCTGATCAGTCCGCCGCGCACGTTGAACACCCGACCGGTGATACCCCGTGCCGCGGGTCCGGCCAGCCAGACGACCAGCGGAGCTATGTTCTCCGGGGCCGACGGATCGAACGTGCCGGGCTCCGCCACCGCACGGTCGGGCCGCAGCCCCTCGGTCATACGGGTGAGCGCCGCCGGTGCCACGGCGTTCACCGCGACGCCGTAGCGCTCCAGTTCCTGGGAGGCGATCACGGTCAGTCCTGCGATCCCCGCCTTGGCCGCTCCGTAGTTGGCCTGCCCCGGGTTTCCGTAGATGCCGGACGAGGATGTCGTGTTGATCACCCGCGCGTCGACCTGCACGCCGGCTTTCGCCTGCGACCGCCAGTACGCCGCCGCATGTCGCAGCGGACCGAACGTGCCGCGCAGGTGCACTCTGATCACCGCGTCCCATTCCTCGGCGGTCATGTTCACCAGCATCCTGTCGCGCAGGATGCCGGCGTTGTTCACCAGCACATGCAGGTCGCCGAAGTGGCTGAGCGCCGACTCCACCAGCCTGCGAGCGCCTTCGAAGTCGGACACGTCGTCGCCGTTGGCAACGGCCTCACCGCCCGCATCGCGGATCTGCGTCACGACCTCGCCCGCGGGTCCGGACGAGGACCCCGTTCCGTCCACCTCCGCACCCAGATCGTTGACCACCACTTTCGCGCCCTGCCGCGCAAACTCCAGCGCGTGCTCACGGCCGATCCCGCGAGCCGCCCCCGTGACGACCACGACCCGGCCCTCCACGACGCCACCCATACGCCTCTCCCGTCCGCAACTCCGCCCCGGCCCAGCGCTTCCGCGAGCCGGCCAGTGTTAGAATCACTTTCTAAAAAGCGTCTCGGTACGGTAGCTGTATGTCAACCCTCGTGCAGGCGACGGAACTTCGGACCTACGGACACCGGCGACGGTGAGCGGCTCAGTCCAGCCGGAACCTGAGCCGGCAGATCACCGCGGAGGTGTCCCGCCGCACCGCGTGCGCGACGACCGCTCCGCGCTGGTTCTGCAGGGCCCGCTGCCACAGACGGGCGGGCTCGACCTCGGGGATCAGCACAGTGATCCTGGTGCCGGGTTCGACGGCGGCCAGTTCCCTCACGTACGCGGCGATCGGACGTCCCAGCGCACGGCGGTCCGAGGTCACTCGCACGAGGGGTACACCCGGGTTCCACAACGCCCAGTCGCGCTCCAGTGCCTCCGTCCGGTCGCGGTCCTCGGGGTCCGAGTGGCAGACCGTCACCGCCCGGACCTCGTCGCCCAGCGAGACCGCCGCGGTCAGCGCCTCACTGGTCAGACGGGTCAGCGAGGAGACCGGGACGACGACCATCGACCGGTCGCGGTGCGGTGGTTCGGGGATCCTGCCCACTCCGAGACGCTCGCCGATCCGCCTGTAGGCACGGTGCACGCACTCGAAGGTGGCGACCAGCAGAGGGAGCGCGACCACGACGAGCCAGGCGCCGTCGTGGAATTTGGTCGCCGTGACCACAACGGCGGACACTCCGGTGAGCAGGGCGCCGAAGCCGTTGAGGAGGGCCTTGGCGGCCCAGCGCCCACCGCGTGTCCGACGCCAGTGCAGGACCATGCCCGCCTGCGCGACGGTGAAGCCGACGAAGACGCCGATCGCGAACAGCGGCACCAGGGTGTTGGTGTCGCCCCCGGAGAGCACGAGAAGGGCGGCGGACACACCGGCAAGGGTCAGCACACCGTGCCGGTGGACCTGTCGGTCCGCCTTCAGTCCGAAGACGTGCGGGAGGTAGTTGTCCCGCGCCAGCAGCTTCAACAGCACCGGGAGTCCGCCGAACGAGGTGTTGGCGGAGAGCGCCAGCAGCGTCATCGTCGCGAACTGAATGACGTAGAAGGCCCAGTTGTGGCCGACGGAGGCGTCCGCGAGCTGGGCGAGTACGGTGACGCCCTCCACCGGCTGCAGTCCGAAGCGGGAGATCAGGACGGACAGGCCGATCAGCATCACGCCGAGCAGTGCACCCAGAGCGATCTCCGCGCGCTGCGCGCGGCGGGCGGCCGGGGCACGGAAGGACGGGACGGCGTTCGCGATGGCCTCGACGCCGGTCAGTGCCGAGCAGCCCGATGCGAACGCCTTGAGCAGAAGCAGCGCGCCGACGGTGGTGGCGTTGCCGGCGAGTACGGAGTCGTGACCGGCGGCGGCCGCCGTGGAGAGCGGGGCTTCGCGGAACAGCCCGACCGCGATCAGCACCAGGATCGATCCGACGAAGACGACGGTCGGCACGACGAAGGCGCGCGCGGAATCCACGATCCCGCGCAGATTCACCGCGGTGATCAGGGCAAGGACCAGAAGGCACAGCCACACCCGGTCGCCGTAGATCTCCGGGAAGGCGGAGGTGAGCGCCGCGACGCCTGCGGTCACCGCGACGGCGACGTTCAGCACGTAGTCCAGGACCAGCGAGGCGGCCGCGACCAGGCCGGTGCGGGCACCCAGATACGTCTTGGCGACCGCATAGCTGCCACCGCCGTCGGGGAAGGCGGCGATCACCTGACGGTACGAAGCGACCAGTACCGCCAGCAGCGCGGCGATCGCCGCGGTGACCGGGAGGGTGAAGCCGAGCCCGTGTGCCCCGGCGGCGGCGAGGACCAGGACGATGGCCTCGGGGCCGTACGCCACCGAGGCCATCGCGTCGAGCGAGAGCGCGGCAAGTCCGGTGACGGCGGTGAGCTTGTGCTTCGCTCCGCTGTCGGGAGGCTGCTCGGCGCCGGACCGCGTGCCACTCGGTGCGGCCCCGGTGGTCGGAGCGGACATGGATCGGACTCCTTCTGCTCAGGTCCGCTCAGGCTGCCCCGCCCAGCAGGGGCCGTGCCCCGTCCTGTCGTCTTCTTGGCGTCGGCAGGCCCCCTCTTCACGCGTTCTTGACTCCGGCCGTCGCGAGGGGTCGGCCGTCCGCCGGAGGATACGGATCCGGCGTCAGGCATCCGTCAGGAGATATGGTTCCGGCGTCAGCGCTGCGTCAAGGGCGGCGACCGCGTGTCCCGCTCTCCATAGCCTCTGTGCCATGCAACGACGTGTGCCCGCAGTGCCCGACCCCCACGCCGCCGACGCGCCCCCGACCCGCCGTCCCGGCCGCGCCCCGCGCCCACCGGGCGGCATGACGGCATACGACCACAAGTGGGCCGGTGAGCTGCGCTTCGCGGGCGGTTGCTCCGGCACGCTGCTGGGCCTCCTGCTGGCGGTCGACGCGGTCGCCGGGCGGCTCACCTGGCTGCGTGTCCTGCTGTGGACGGCGGTCGCCGCGACGCTGTGTGTGGTGCTGCTGCCGCCGCGCGTCTGTGCGGGCCCCGGTTGGCTCGCCTCCCGCGGCCTGCTGCGCGGGACGACGGTACGCACCGACCGGCTGGTGTCCGTGCGCTGGTCCGACGGAGTCTCGCAACGCCTGCTGCTCCGTGACGCCGACGGCTGCCGGGTCGAGCTCGACCCCCGGGTGCTGATCGCCAACCCGGCGCTGTGGCACCGTCTGGATCAGGACGCCCGCACCTGTGTGGAGCGCGGAACCCTGCTCTGCGGGGCGACGGCGCTGCGCCGGCTCGGAGACCGTATCGACCGGCGAACGGCCCGGACCGTGTTCGAGGTGTCCGGTCTGGAGTAGGGGTGTGCCGGGCCCGCCGTCTCCACTTCCTCGTACCCGCCACGCTCCTGGCGACCGGGGTGATCTACCGTGTCGCTGCACCCGCACGGGTGAGGTGGTGATGTGGCTGTGAGGGGAGGCCGGCGGATGCGACGCACCGGACGTGGACTGTTCATCACGGGGATCGTGCTTGCCGGCCTGGGCATCGCGCTGATGACGGGAACGCTCTGGACCGTTCGCAGCGGTTACACGACGGTCACGCCCGGGGGCGTGTCCATGGAGCCGACCTACCCGACGGGCCATCGGGTACCGATCGAGAAGGCCCGTGGCGAGGCGCCCCGAAGGGGCGATGTGGTGCTGTTCAGGTCACCGGATCTCCTAGACGGGATGGCCGTGCTGAAGCGCGTCATCGGAATCGGCGGCGACCATGTGGTCTTCGACGCGAGCCGGTTGACCGTGAACGGGACGCCGCTCGATGAGCCCTACCTCAAGGGGGCCGAGGTGGACGGCGGGCACGGACCGTACGACGTGAAGGTTCCGGCCGGGCGGATGTTCCTGCTCGGCGACAACCGTGCGGACTCCAACGACTCGCGCTACTTCCCCGACGAGGAATCCGGGACCGTGCCCGTGACGGCCTTGCAGGGCCGGGCACTTGGCGATGCCACCGGACCGGCCGTGCTGGGAATCGGCGCACTGATCGGCGTGGTCCTCGCCCTCGCGGGTGTCGTCTGTGCGATCGTCGGCCGGCTGTCGCGGCGGCGCCGAGCGACAACGCCCTCACCCTTCGCCGCGTACCCGGGAGCGACGGGGCGCCCCGCACCCTCCGGACCGCCGCCCTTCCCACGCCCCTGACCCACCACGCCGGTTACGCACCGACCGGCCGGCGACCACCTGCGGTGATGGGGGTGTCCGGCCGCCGTGCCGGGACAGCGGCCGGTCACGCCAACTGGTTGACCAGGGCGGTGAAGGCCGCGGGCAGGCGGGTCGCGGCCGGGACGACGCGGCTTGCCAGTCGCGGATGGTGCCGGGCCCAGAGCAGCGACTCGGTGAGCAGGCGGTGGCGCCGGGAGACCTGGCGCCATGCCCGCTCGTACGCCTGCGGGCGGCCGTCGCGGATGCAGCGCACCAGTTGCGCCGCACCGGCGAGCGCCAGGGAGACCCCCTCACCCGTGAGCGCGTCGATGTATCCGGCGGCGTCGCCGACCAGCAGCACCCGGCCGGCCACCCGGGAGCCGACCCGCTGCCGCAGCGGTCCGGCGCCGCGCACAGGAGTGGCGGCGCCGGAGGAGAGACGGCGCGCGAGGAGGGGAAAGCGTGCCAGGTGGCTGTCGAACGGGCCGCGCTCCTCGGTCAGGACGGCGACGCCGACCAGGAGCGGGCCGAGCGGGGTGACGTACGCCTCGGCCCGTGGTGACCAGTACACCTCGACGCATTCCGTCCAGGGCTCGATCGCGTAGTGGCGGCGCTGTCCGTATCTGGGGGGCCGCGGGTCGGTCCGGCCGAGGCCGAGTTGGCGCCGGATCGGTGAGTGCAGTCCGTCGGCGGCGGCCAGGTAGCGGGCGGTGACCCCTGCCGCGCAGACGCTGTCCGCGCCCTGCCGGACGCTGCCCGCCCGTGCCGGAATCATCCGCACACCGAGCTCCGCCGCGCGGCGTGCCAGGGCGGCATGCAGTTCGGTGCGGCGGACACCCCGGCCGGGGGCGGGAGCGAAGAGGGCTTCGGCACGGTGCTGTCCGTCGAGGTAGCGGATCCCGCGCAGCGGGTGCCCGTCGACGGTGACGCCGAGTTCGGCCAGGGCGTGCACGGCGCCCGGCATGAGCCCCTCGCCGCAGGCCTTGTCGATCGGGGTGGGGCGCGGTTCGGCGACGACGGTGTCGAGCCCGGCCCGGGCGGCATGGATCGCCGTGGCGAGTCCGGCGGGGCCGCCCCCGACGACCAGCAGGTCGATCACGACGCCGCCGGAGCGGTGCCGGCCAGGGCGGTGTTCTCACACCGCAGGCGGGTCGCGAGGAGCGGCAGGTTGAGCAGGGTGAAGCCGGTCGCGGTGAGCCAGTTGGTGTGGACGAGCGGCAGCGCGAACCCTTCGACGATCACCGCGGCGTAGTTGGGGTGGCTCAGCCACCGGTACGGTCCGGCCGTGACGAGGGGCAGGTCCGGCACCACGATCACGCGGGTGTTCCAGCGGGGCCCGAGAGTGGTGATGCACCACCAGCGAAGCGCCTGGGCGCCCAGGACCAGCACGAGCATCGGTACGCCGAGTGCGGGCAGGAAGGGGCGGCCGCCCGCCCAGGTCTCCGCCAGGCAGCCGGCCAGCAGCGCGGTGTGGAGGACGACCATGACGGGGTAGTGGCCGCGCCCGTACTCCCGGCCGGCGTGGCGCCGGCTCCAGACGGCGTTGCGCCGGGCGGTGACGAGTTCGGCCAGCCGTTCGACGGCGACCAGGAGGATGAGGACGGTGTACAGGATCACGGCGCGGCTACCAGCGGAGAAGGACGAGTTCGGTGCAGAAGCCCGGCCCCATGGCGAGGAGGAGTCCGGGTGTTCCGGGCGGTGGCGGGTGCGGCGTCAGGGTGTCCCTGAGGACATGCAGGACGGACGCGGACGAGAGGTTGCCGACCTCGGCCAGTGAACGCCAGGTCGGTTCCAGTGCGCGGGCGGGCAGCCCGAGTGTCTCGCGTACGGCTTCCAGGACCTGCGGGCCGCCGGGGTGGACGACCCAGGCCGCCACGTCCCGGATCTTGAGGTCGTGGTCGGAGAGGAAGGAACGCACCTCGTCACCGAGCGTCCCGCGCACCAGGTTCGGGAGGTCGGCGCCCAGCACGATACGGAAGCCCTCGTCACCGATGTCCCAGCCCAGCGTGCGTTCGGTACCGGGGTGCAGGGCGCTGCGGGTCGCGACGACCGTCGGGCCGGACCGCTCCTGACGGTGCGGATGGTCCCGGCCGACCGCGAGGACCGCGGCGGCGCCGTCGCCGAACAGCGCGCCCGCCACCAGGTTGGGTACGGACGCGTCGGAGCGTTGCAGGGTCAGCGAACAGAGTTCGACCGAGAGCAGCAACGCGACTTGGCCGGGGTGGCCGTCGAGGTAGTCGTGGACCCTGGCGAGTCCGGCGGCCCCGGCCACACAGCCGAGCCCGAAGATCGGCACGCGTTTCACATCGCGCCGCAGCCCGATCCGCCCGGCGAGCCGCGCCTCGATCGACGGCGCGGCGATGCCGGTCACCGAGGTGGAGATGACCAGGTCGATGTCGCCGGGCAGAAGACCGGACCGGTCCAGGGCGCCACGGACGGCTTCTTCCCCGAGCCGGAGGGCGGCTTCGATGAACGCGTCGTTGGCCTCGCCGAACCCGTTCAGGGTGGCGTACCGCTCCAGAGGCAGGGCCAGATGGCGACCGCGTACGGTCGCTGTCCTGTGCAGCCGCTCCAGCAGACCCCGGTCCGCACCTGGTGGCAGACACATGTCGGCGAAGGCGTGGGTGATCTCGGACTGCTCGTACCGATGCGGCGGGAGCACCCCATGGATCGCGACAATTCGCGTCATTTCGTCACCATAGATGTGGACGACGTGTTTTGATCGAACGTCATGAATGAGACTCTCCGGCCGTCCCCCGTCTCGCCGTCCCCGCAGGCGACCGCGGTGCCCGGGCGCCGTCACCGGCCCGGCCGCGCCGTCCTGGCCCTGCTCCTGTCGTCCCACCCCGCCCCCGCGCTGGCGGTGTCCGCCCTGATCACCGTGCTGGCTGTGGCGGCGGGGCGCGGCACGCCCGGCAGTTGCCTGGTGGCCCTGGCCGTCCTCACCGGCCAGCTCTCCGTCGGCTGGAGCAACGACTGCATCGACATCGCGCGGGACCGGGCGGCGGAGCGGCGCGACAAACCGCTGGTGGCCGGCACCGTACGGGTCCGTACCGTGGCGGTGGCGGCCTGCTCCGCTCTGGCGCTGTGCGTTCCGCTGTCCCTGGCGAACGGCCCCGCCGCGGGCGCCGCCCATCTGGCCGGGGTCGCCGCCGCCTGGTCGTACAACCTCGGCGTCAAACGAACACCGCTCTCCTGGCTGCCCTACGCGCTCGCCTTCGGCCTGCTCCCCGCCTTCGTCACGCTCGCGCTGCCGGGCCGGCCCTGGCCCACCACCACCCTGGTAGCCGCGGGGGCGCTCCTCGGCGTGGGCGCGCACTTCACCAACGTCCTCCCCGACATCGAGGCCGATCTGGCCGCGGGCGTCCGCGGTCTGCCCCAGCGGCTGGGCCGGCGCCGCACCCGTACCGTCGCGGCACTCACGCTGCTCGCCGCGTCGGCCGTCCTGGTCCTCGGGCCGCCCGGGCCGCCCGACGCCACGGGCTGGACCGGTCTCGCCGTGACCGGGGCGCTGGCGGTGGCCGTCTGCCTTCCGCTGCGTTCCGCGTCCGACAGCCGCCTGCCGTTCCTGGCCACGCTCGCGCTGGCCGGGACCGATATCGTGCTGCTGCTCCTGAGCGGCGTATCGCTTGGCTGATCGCCCCTCTCCCGCACATCGCGGCCCCGGCCGGCCTGCCGGGGCCGGCGAGGCCACCGGCAACGACAGGAGAGCCACCCGTGTCGCGCTACCACGAGATCAAGTTCCGGGTCGTCACATCGTTCCAGCGGCGGATCGGCAATCCACTGATCCGCCGGCTGCCGAACCAGACGCTGCTGGAGACCACGGGGCGCAGCTCGGGACTGCCCCGCCGGACCCCGGTCGGCGGACGCCGCACCGGCCATGAGTTCTGGCTGGTCTCGGAATACGGCGAGAAGTCGCAGTACGTACGCAACATCCAGGCACACTCGCGGGTCCGGGTCCGGATCGGTGGGCGCTGGCACACCGGAACCGCACATCTGGTGCCGGAGGACGACCCGCGCGCCCGGCTCAGGACGCTGCCGCGCCTCAACAGCGCGGCGGTCCGGGCGGTCGGCACGGACCTGCTGAGCGTGCGGGTCGATCTGAGCGACTGACGGCGCGCGGCGCCTCCGCCTACCAGCGGCCGTGGACCCCGGCCCGGATCCGGCGGTCGTAGAGCTCCCGTACCGCGTCGAGTGTGCTCTGCGGCAGAGCCGGGAGCGATGCGGCCGCGGCGTTGGCCCGGGCCTGCTCGACCGAACGCGCGCCGGGGATGACGCTGGTGACACCGGGCTGCTGGATGATCCAGCGCAGCGCGGTCTGAGCGGCGGTCGCCCCCTCCGGCGCGAGCCCGGCGAACTCGGCGGCCGCGGCCACCCCGGTCCCGTAGTCGATTCCGGAGAAGGTCTCGCCCTGGTCGAACGCCTCACCGTGGCGGTTGTACGTGCGGTGGTCCTCCGGGGCGAAGACGGTGTCCTCGGTGTATTTCCCGGAGAGCAGTCCGGAGGCGAGCGGGACCCTGGCGATGATGCCCACACCCGCCGCCCGAGCGGCCGGGAGGACGTCGTCCAGCGGCTTGAGACGGAACGGATTGAGGATGATCTGGACACTCGCGACACCGGGCCGGGCGATGGCGGTGAGTGCCTCGGCACACGTCTCGACGCTCACCGCGTAGGCGGCGATCCGCTTCTCGGCGACGAGGGTGTCGAGCGCGTCGTAGACCTCGTCCGAGGAGTAGACGGCGGTGGGCGGGCAGTGCAGTTGCACGAGGTCGAGGGTGTCGACGCCGAGGTTGGCCCGAGAACGGTCGTTCCAGCTCCGGAAGTTGTCGAGGACGTAGTTCTCCGGGAGCTGCTCCGCGCGCCGGCCCATCTTCGTCGCGACGAACACACCGGCGTCCGGGCGGTTCTTCAGATAGCGGCCGATGAGCTGTTCGCTGCGGCCGTCCCCGTACACATCCGCCGTGTCGAAGAAGGTGACGCCCGATTCGACCGCGGCGTCCAGGACGCCGAACGCGTCGTCCTCCCGCACCTCGCCCCAGTCGCCGCCGAGCTGCCAGGTGCCCTGTCCGACCACGGATACGTCCTGGCCGGTCCTGCCGAGTGTGCGCTGTTCCATGGGGATCATGCTACGTCGGTACGTGCGGGAGGCCCCCGACGGACCGGGCCGGGGGGACGGGCCGCCCCTGGTCCCCGCGTTCTGCCGGGGCCTTCGGAGCGGTCACCGAGCCCGGCGGCGCGCCACTGCCCCCTGCCGCGTGCCGCCGTTCCGCGGCGCAGCCGACGACGCCCGGCGCCGGGGCGTCTCGAAGTTTGCCGGGCCAGATGGTTCGATCGGAGCCGGGGAGGCCGGACCGGTCTGCCGGGAGCACGGCGTCACACCCGCCCGAACGGGTCCCCGGTCTCCAGGTCCCTCACCGGAACTGCCCGGAGAGGCCGGGCACGGTGCCCACGGAACGAGGAGTTCTGCCCTGAACGGACAACTGCTGGCGGTCAGCGACCTCCACGTCGCCTACGCCGAAAACCGCGACATCGTGTCGTCCCTGCGTCCCGGCTCCGACGACGACTGGCTCATCGTCGCAGGCGATGTGGCGGAGAAGGCCGCCGACATCGAACAAGCGCTGAAACTGCTCAGCGAGCGCTTCGCGAAGGTCGTCTGGGTCCCCGGGAACCATGAGCTGTGGACCCACCCGCGCGATCCCCTGGAGCTGCGGGGCGAGGCGCGCTACCTCCATCTGGTCGAGCTCTGCCGCAATCTGGGTGTTCTCACCCCGGAGGACCCCTATCCGGTGTGGGAGGACGAGTACGGTCCGGTGACCGTCGCGCCGCTCTTCCTGCTGTACGACTACACGTTCCGCGCCCCCGGAACGACCACCAAGGACGAATCCCTCGCCTACGCCCACGGGACCGGGGTCGTCTGCACCGACGAGCGCTTCCTGCACCCCGACCCGTATCCGACGCGGGACGACTGGTGCCGTGCGCGGGTACGGCAGACCGCACTACGGCTGGCCGCCGTCCCGGACGACCACCGCACGGTCCTGGTCAATCACTATCCGCTGGTGCGGGAACCGACCGATGTACTGCGCCACCCCGAGTTCGCGCAGTGGTGCGGGACCGAGCTCACGAGGGACTGGCACCGCCGCTTCCGCGCCGCGGCCGTGGTCTACGGGCATCTGCACATCCCGCGGGTGACCCACTACGACGGGGTACGATTCGAGGAGGTGTCGATCGGCTACCCACGCGAGTGGCGGGCCCGCCCGCCGCGCAACCCGCTGCGGACGGTGCAGTTGTCGCCGCCCTCACCGTCGCGGCCGATCACGCCCGAGCCGCTCCCGGACAGCACCTGACGGAGCGTCGGCAGTGGTGCGGGCCGCCCGGAACGGCCATCGACTCACGGCCGGGCGGCCGCACCCGCGTCGCCCCGCACCACGGCGCGGCCGGCGCCCACCGTTACCGACGGGCCGTCAACTCAGCCCGCCCCCTGTGGTCGCACGGCCATCAACTGGGCAACCAGCCCACATCAATCGTTCAACTCTTGTTCCCAACAGGCCCCGCTGCGGCTCCCGTTGCACATCTATTGACGTGTCCGTAACAAGGGAGAAGTATCTCCCGCAGCCGGAGAGCGCTCTCCGACTGCGCGTCGTGCACCCGTACCACGACTCAGGAGACACACCTCTATGTACGCACCCCCCGCACACCCCAGACCTGCCCGCTCTGCGGGCCGACGGCGTACCGGCGTGCTCGCCGCCGTCGCCGGTCTCGTCGTCTCACTGCTGGCGATCGTCCCCGCGACGCCCGCGAGTGCGGCGCCCTCGCTGCTCTCCCAGGGCAGGACCGTGACCGTCTCCAGTGAGGAGAACGCAGGCACCCCCGCCGCTTCCGCCGTGGACGGGGACAACGGCACCCGGTGGTCGAGCGCCGCCGCCGACCCCCAGTGGATAAAGGTCGACCTCGGCACCTCCGCCTCGGTCAGCCAGATCGTGCTGACGTGGGAGGTCGCCTACGCCAAGGGCTACCGCATCGAGTTCTCCACCGACGACAACACGTGGAGCACCGCCTACTCCACCACCACCGGCCCCGGCGGCACGGAGACCCTGAACGTCTCCGGCACCGCCCGCTACGTCCGGCTGACCGGCACCACCCGTGCCACCCAGTACGGCTATTCGCTCTGGGAGTTCCAGGTGTTCGGCACCACCGGTGACACCGGCGGCCAGCAGATCCCCGGCGGCGGCGACCTCGGTCCCAATGTGCTGGTCTTCGACCCGTCGACACCCGGCATCCAGGCCAAGGTCGACGACATCTTCAAGCAGCAGGAGTCGGCGCAGTTCGGTAACGGTCGCTATGCGCTGCTGTTCAAGCCGGGCACGTACAACAACATCAACGCCCAGCTCGGCTTCTACACCTCCATCGCAGGGCTCGGCCTGAAGCCGGACGACACCACCTTCAACGGTGACGTGACCGTCGACGCCGGCTGGTTCAACGGGAACGCCACGCAGAACTTCTGGCGTTCGGCGGAGAACCTGGCGCTCAACCCGGTGAGCGGTACGGACCGCTGGGCCGTTTCGCAGGCCGCACCGTTCCGGCGTATGCACGTCAAGGGCGGCCTCAACCTCGCACCTGACGGCTACGGATGGGCCAGCGGCGGCTACATCGCCGACAGCAAGATCGACGGCCAGGTCGGACCGTACTCGCAGCAGCAGTGGTACACCCGTGACAGCTCGGTCGGCAGCTGGGGCAACGGCGTCTGGAACATGACGTTCTCCGGCGTCGAGGGGGCACCCGCGCAGAGCTTCCCCGACCCTCCGTACACCACCCTGGACAACACGCCGGTCTCCCGCGAGAAGCCGTTCCTCTACCTGGACGGCAGTGAGTACAAAGTCTTCGTCCCGGCCAAGCGCACCAACGCGCGCGGCGTCTCGTGGAACGGCACGCCGCAGGGCGAGTCCATCCCGCTGAGCCAGTTCTACGTGGTCAAGCCCGGTGCCACCGCGGCGACCATCAACGCCGCGGTGCAGCAGGGGCTGCACCTGCTGTTCACGCCCGGTGTCTACCACGTGAACCAGACGATCAACATCGACCGCGCGAACACCGTCGTCCTCGGTCTCGGACTTGCCACGATCATCCCGGACAACGGTGTGACCGCGATCAAGGTCGGCGACGTGGACGGCGTGAAGCTCGCCGGTCTCCTGATCGACGCCGGTCCGCAGAACTCCTCGGTGCTGCTGCAGGTCGGCCCCGACGGCGCATCGGCCGACCACTCGGCGAACCCGACCACCGTTCAGGACGTGTTCGTCCGGATCGGCGGCGCGGGCGCCGGCAAGGCCACCACCAGCATGGTGATCAACAACAACGACACCATCGTCGACCACACCTGGATCTGGCGTGCCGACCACGGTGAGGGGGTCGGCTGGGAGACCAACCGGGCGGACTACGGGCTCCGGGTCAACGGGGACGACGTGCTGGCCACCGGCCTGTTCGTCGAGCACTTCAACAAGTACGACGTGCAGTGGTCCGGCGAGAACGGCAAGACGATCTTCTTCCAGAACGAGAAGTCGTACGACGCTCCGAACCAGGCCGCCGTGCAGAACGGCTCCGTCAAGGGGTACGCGGCCTACAAGGTCGACGACTCGGTCAACACCCATGAGGGCTGGGGCCTGGGCAGTTACTGCTACTACAACGTGGACCCGACGATCCGTCAGGACCACGGCTTCGAGGCCCCGGTGAAGTCCGGGGTGAAGTTCCACGATCTGCTGGTCGTGTCCCTGGGCGGCCAGGGACAGTACGAGCACGTGATCAACAGCACCGGGGCGGCTACGTCCGGCACCTCGACGGTTCCCTCCAACGTGGTGTCCTTCCCCTGACACGGGGCGAGGCGGAATGAATTGAGGAACGTGGGGCCCTGCAGCAGCCGCTGCCGGGCCCCACGGCGCGTGGACGCGCCGACGCACGTGCAGGCCGCGCTACGACGTCGCGGTGGCCGGCAGGTTCGGCTGCGCGCCCGCCCGGTCCGACGCCGTGCGCAGCGTCAGGACCATGGTGAGCCCGCCGCCAGGCGTGTCCTCAGCGGCCAGTGTGCCGCCCATGGCCTCGGTGAAGCCCCGGGCCACGGCGAGCCCGAGACCCACACCCGCGCCGCGCGGGGCGTCACCGTGCCGCTGGAAGGGTTCGAAGACGCGGTCCTTGGCCTCGTCGGGTATGCCCGGGCCGAGGTCCACGACCCGCAGTTCCACCCGGTCGGCCAGGGCGCTGGCCGACACCAGTACCGGTCTGCCGTCGGGGCTGTACTTGACGGCGTTCTCCACGACGTTGGCGACGGCCCTTTCCAGGAGCCCCTTGTCGACGGCCACCATCGGCAGATCCTCCGGGATGTCGAGCAGCGCGCTGCCCTCGGGTACGCCGCCGAGCGCCATCGGCACCACCTCGTCGAGGTCGATCTCACGGATCAGCGGGGTGACGGTGCCGGTCTGCAGCCGCGACATGTCGAGAAGGTTGCCGACCAGGTGGTCCAGACGGTCGGCGCCCGCTTCGATGCCCTGGAGGAATTCGGCCCGGTCCTGCTCGGACCATTCCACGTCGTCGGAGCGCAGGGAGGTGACGGATGCCTTGATGCCGGCGAGCGGAGTGCGCAGATCATGGCTGACGGCGGCGAGCAGGGCGGTACGGATGCGGTTGCCCTCGGCCATCCCGCGGGCCCGCTGGGCCTCGTCCTGAAGCCGCCGGCGGTCCAGGACGACGGCGGCCTGAGCTGCGAAGGCGGCGAGCACCCGGCGGTCCTCGGCGGGCAGCACCCGGCCCGACAGCGCGAGCGCCATGTCGTCGCCCACCGGCATGTCCGCGTCGGCGTCCTCGGGACGAATGGCCGGCCCCGGGCCGACACTGCCCGCACAGGTCCACGGGGCGGTCTCACCGGCCCGCTCCAGCAGCGCCACGGACTCCATGGCGAATGTCTCCCTGACCCGCTCCAGCAGGGCGTCCAGCGTCGTCTCACCCCGCAGAACGCTGCCCGCGAGGAAGGAGAGGATCTCGGACTCGGCGCGCAGCCGGGCCGCCTGATGGGTCCGGCGGGCCGCGAGATCCACTACGGAGGCGACCGATACGGCCACCGCCACAAAGATCACTATCGCCACGATGTTCTGCGGATCGGCGACGGTCAGCGTGTGAACGGGCGGCGTGAAGTACCAGTTGAGCAGGATGGAGCCGAAGACCGCGGACGCGAGGGCGGGGAGCAGCCCGCCGAGCAGTGCGGCACTGACCGTCAGCGACAGATACAGCAGCATGTCGTTGGCGAGGCCCATGCGGGGAGCGAGGCCGCCGAGGAGGACGGTGAGCAGTGCGGGTCCGGCGATGCCGGTCAGCCAGCCCCAGATGATCCGCGAGCGGCCGAGTCTGGTGCTCCTGGTGACCGGCAGCCCCCGGCCCCTGCCCACGGCGTCATGGGTGACCAGGTGAATGTCGATGTCGGGGCCGGAGTCCCGGGCGACCGTACCGCTGACCCCGGGGCCGAGAACGTACTGCCAGGGTCTGCGGCGGGAGACGCCCAGGACGATCTGGGTCGCGTTGACACCGCGGGCGAATGCCAGCAGCGCCGGAGGCACGTTCTCCCCGATGACATGGTGGAAGGTACCGCCCAGGTCCTCGACGAGGGTGCGCTGGACGGCGAGTTCCTTCGGGGACGCAGAGGTGAGCCCGTCACTGCGGGCGATGTAGACGGCGAGCACCTCGCCGCCCGCGCCCCGTTCCGCCAGCCGGGCGGCGCGTCGGATCAGGGTGCGGCCTTCCGGTCCGCCGGTGAGACCGACGACGATGCGTTCGCGCGATCCCCAGATTCTGGAGACCCGGTGCTCGGACCGGTACACCTGGAGGTATTCGTCGGCGCGGTCCGCGGTCCACAGCAGCGCGAGTTCCCGCAGGGCGGTGAGGTTGCCCGGGCGGAAGTAGTTGGAGAGTGCCGCGTCGACCTTGTCGGCCTGGTAGATGTTGCCGTGGGCCATCCGGCGGCGGAGTGCCTGGGGCGACATGTCGATGAGTTCGATCTGGTCGGCGTGCCGGACGAACTCGTCGGGCACCGTCTCGCGCTGCCGGACACCCGTGATCGACTCGACCACGTCGCTCAGTGACTCAAGGTGCTGGATGTTGACGTTCGAGACGACGTCGATGCCTGCCTGGAGAAGCTCCTCCACGTCCTGCCAGCGCTTGGCGTTGCGCGAGCCCGGGATGTTGGTGTGGGCGAGTTCGTCGACGAGGGCGACCGCGGGCCGTCGGGCGAGTACGGCATCGACGTCCATCTCGGTGAAGACGGCGCCCCGGTATTCCAGGTGCTTGCGCCCCAGCTGCTCCAGGCCGTGGAGCATCACCTCGGTGCGCGGCCTGCTGTGGTGTTCCACGAACGCGACCACGCAGTCCGTGCCGCGCTCGACCCGCCGGTGCCCCTCCGAGAGCATCGCGTAGGTCTTTCCCACGCCCGGAGCGGCGCCGAGGTAGATCCGGAGCTTCCCGCGTCCCATGTTTCCGCCCGATCTCCAGGGTTCGAAGCGGTGTCCCGTGCCCGGCTCCGCGATGAGACACCGCGGACGGGACGGGCCGGTTCGAGCCTTCGCCTCAATCGGGCCGTGTGGACCCGCAGATAGCCGGTTCTGTTGCTGCAGGTCAGTCCCCGGACCTCCTGGAGCGGCTGCCGCCGCGTGCTCAGCCGCCCGGGGGCTCTGACCACGAACTCCAGCAGGTGCCGCTCGGCCGGGGTCAGCCGTACGTCGCGGTGGACTTTCCCGGCGCCCGGGTCGGCGGTGAAACCACCGGGGGTGCTGACGGCCTCCGGCCGGCCGGGGTGCGCTGCGGTTCCGGTCCGCCGGCCGGCGCGTGCGTACTCCGGGCCGCGAGCCCTGCCATGGGAATCCTCCTCAGTGAGCCCGGGGTCGGGACATGGCCCCCGGTGCGGGGAGGCGGGCCGGGGCGGTCACGTCACGCTATCTCCGGTGGCCAGCGGCTCCGTCCCGCTTTGACGCGATACTGACGGCCATCCGGGTTGCACTGACGGGATACTGACGCGCCGCCGGTCCTCCGAACCGCCGGGCGCGGTCGCCCCCGGTCTCCGGGCGCATGAGGATGTGCTGGATACTCCCTCCTCGTCGTACGGCAGATCGACAGGAAGAACACCTACATGACCAGCACGCAAGGACCCGGCCCGGTCGGGCCCGGGCAAGGACACGCCACATCGCAGCGGCGGCACGGATGGCGGGCCTGGCTGCTGGAGGGACTGAGCGAGCAGACCGCCCGCCACCCGGGGCCGCACGGCACACCCGCCCCCGAGCACAAGGGGCACACCTGGTGGCGAGTCATGTGCCTCACCGGCGTGGACTACTTCTCCACGCTCGGCTACCAGCCGGGTATCGCCGCGCTCGCGGCCGGACTGCTCTCGCCGTTGGCCACCCTGGTCCTGATCGCCCTGACGTTGCTGGGCGCACTCCCGGTCTACCGCAGGGTGGCCAAGGAGAGTCCGCACGGCGAGGGCTCGATCGCCATGCTGGAGCGTCTGCTGCCCTGGTGGGCGGGGAAGCTCTTCGTGCTCGTGCTGCTCGGGTTCGCCGCCACCGACTTCATGATCACCATCACGCTCTCGGCCGCGGACGCCTCCGCGCACGTCGTGGAGAATCCGTTCGCCCCGCACTGGCTGCACGGCGAGAACGTCTGGATCACTCTCGTCCTGGTCGCGGCGCTGGCCACGGTCTTCCTCAAGGGTTTCCGTGAGGCGATCGGCATCGCGGTGATCCTCGTCGCGACATATCTGTCCCTCAATGTGGTCGTCCTGGCCACGTCCGCCTGGCAGGTCCTCTCCCACCCGGTGAAGGTCGGCGACTGGACGGACGCCATGACGCTGGAGCACTCCTCACCACTGGCCATGATCGGTGTGGCGCTGCTGGTGTTCCCGAAACTGGCACTGGGCATGTCCGGATTCGAGACCGGTGTCGCCGTGATGCCGCAGGTGCGCGGCGACGCGACGGACACCCATGAGAAGCCGGCCGGCCGCATCCGCGACACCCGCAAGCTGCTCACCACCGCCGCCGTGATCATGAGCTGCTTCCTGCTGCTGTCAAGTCTCGCGACCACGATCCTGATCCCGCAGGACGAGTTCAGGAGCGGCGGTTCGGCGAACGGACGCGCGCTGGCGTATCTCGCGCACGAGTATCTCGGTGAGGCGTTCGGCACCGTGTACGACGTGTCGACCATCGCCATCCTGTGGTTCGCCGGCGCCTCCGCGCTGGCCGGACTGCTCAACCTCGTACCGCGCTATCTGCCGCGTTACGGGATGGCGCCGGAGTGGACGCGGGCGGTGCGGCCCCTGGTCCTGGTGTTCATGGCGATCGCGGTGTCCATCACCGTCTGGTTCAACGCCGATGTCGACGATCAGAGCGGCGCCTACGCGACGGGCGTGCTGGTACTGATGCTCTCGGCCTCGTTCGCGTCGACGGTCGCCGTCCACCGACGCGGACACCGCTGGGCCGCTGCCGGCTTCGGTGCGATCACCGCCGTCTTCGGGTACACCCTCGTCACCAATGTCGTGGAACGGCCCGACGGCATCAAGATCGCTTCGCTTTTCATCATCGCCATCCTGCTGACGTCCTCCGCCTCCCGCATCCACCGCGCGTTCGAGCTGCGGGCCGCGGCCGTCACCTTCGACGAACAGGCGATCCGACTGATCGACGAGGCGGCGGCGGCCGGACCGCTGCGGATCATCGCCAACGAGCCGCAGGAGCACAGCACCGTCGCGTACCGGGCTAAGGAGTACAGCCAGCGCGAGCAGACACACATCCCCGACGGCCGTCCCGTGCTCTTCCTGGAGGTCTTCATCCAGGACTCCTCGGACTTCACCGCCTCGGTGGCCGTGCACGGCGACGAGAAGCACGGAGTGCGCAGGCTGCGCATGGAGAGCGCGGTGGTGCCCAACACCATCGCGGCCGTCCTGATGGAGTTGCGCAACCGCACCGGGCAGGTACCGCACGCCTACTTCAACTGGACCGAGGGCCACCCGGTCAGTCATCTGCTGCGCTTTCTCGTCTTCGGTGACGGCGAAGTCGCCCCGGTCACCCGCGAGGTCCTGCGCCGGGCGGAGCCGGACCCTGCGCAGCGGCCCCGCGTCCACGTCGGCTGACCTGACCCGGCGCGCCGCTGCCCGCCCGGTTCCGGGGCGAACGGTTCCGGGGCGAACGGTTCCGGGGCGAACGGTTCCGGGGCGAACGGTTCCGGGGCGGACGGTTCCGGGGCGGGTGGACGACCCCGTGATCAGCGCCGGAGGGACCGGATCGAGCGGTGGCCGGGCCGGGCCGCGGAATGCCCGGTGCAGGCCTTCGAGCAGGGCCGTGCGGGGCACCTGCACGCTTCCACTCGTCCCGACGGCCGACACCGCACATGATGAGAAGGAGGAGATGGCGCGAACAGAACGTCGTCCCGACGGTTCATTCCCGAGAGTGGAGGTGCCATGGACGGCAACGCCACCATGGGCGACGAGGTCTACCAGCCGGACGGCTCCGAGGTGCAGGACGACGCCGGTCTGCTCGACCCGGCGGACACGCTTGACGACCGGGCGGACGGGGACCCGCTCGACGCGGGCTATTCGCCGCCTGACCGGCCCTGGGCCGTGGAGCACCACGGTGTCACCGCGGCGGAGCGGCACCAGGGGGAGAGCCTTGACCAGCGCCTCAGCGAGGAGGAGCCGGACCTCTCCGTACCGGACGGGGACGCGATCGGTGACGTCTCCGACACCGACGGTGAAGCCCGTGACGAGGAGGTCGGTGACAGACGGGCCGGGCGGCTGGTCGCGCCCGACGAGGGGGCGCACGGGGACGAGGAGAAGGACATGATCGCCTTCGACATCGGCATCGACGGCGCGGCAGCCTCGGCCGAGGAGGCGGCGATGCACGTGGTCCCTGATCTGGACGACCGATAGGCACCGGCCGCACGCCCTGTCCCCCGGGGCGACCGGAGCCTGCCGTCACACCGGCGTCCGTCCGGCACCGCAGCCCCCACGCGCAGCCGCAGTCACCGTCCGCCGGAGTCACCACCACCTCCCGCATCGGATCCGCTCCGGTCCCATGCCTAATACTCCAGCCGGACTTCTCCATTACCGCTGGTCAACGGCTTGAGTGTGGGGATTGTAGCGGGGTGGGTTTGGCTGCGGGGCGGTCTTGGCA
>NZ_JBHVWN010000104.1:0-19851 GCF_042882275.1 Streptomyces sp. NPDC058231
GGCTGTAGAGCCTGTCTGACCTGCTCGGTAGGCATGTGTCCAGAAGTCGGCGAAAACCGTCAGTTCTTCTGGATCTGGTCGAAGCTGAGCTCGACCGGGGTTTCGCGACCGAAGATCTCGACGAGGCCCTTGACCTTCTTCGAGTCGGCGTTGATCTCGTTGATCGTCGCCTGCAGCGTCGCGAACGGGCCGTCGGTGACGGTGACCGAGTCGCCCACCTCGAAGTCCAGCACCTGGACCTCGACCTTGCGGGACGGAACCGGCTTGCCCTCGGCCTCCGCGGCCTCACGGGCGGCCTTCTCCTCGGCCTCCGGGGCGAGCATCTTGACGATCTCGTCCAGGGTCAGCGGGTACGGGTCGTAGGCGTTGCCCACGAAGCCGGTGACGCCGGGGGTGTTGCGGACGACGCCCCAGGACTCGTTCGTCAGGTCCATGCGGACCAGGACGTAGCCCGGGAGCTTGTTCTGGCGGACGTTCTTCCGCTCGCCGTTCTTGATCTGGACGATCTCTTCCTCGGGCACTTCGGCCTGGTAGATGAAGTCCTCGACGTTGAGCGAGACGGCGCGCTGCTCCAGGTTGGCCTTCACGCGCTTCTCGTAGCCGGCGTAGGTGTGGATGACGTACCACTCGCCGGGGAGACCGCGGAGCTCGTCACGGAGCGCGGTGACGGCGTCGACGGGGGCGGCCGGCTCGGCCTCTTCCTCGTCCTCGGCCTCTTCGTCGCCCTCGGACGCGCTGTCCTCGTCCTCGTCCTCGGAGTCGGCCTCTGCGGCTTCGTCCTCGTCCTCGATGTTCTCGGCGGCCTGCTCGGCGGGCTCGCCCGCGGCGGCGTCGGCAGCTTCGGCCTGGTCCGGCTCCACAGCGTCCGCTGCCTCGACGATCTCGAACTCGTCCTCGGCGGACTCGACGGCGCCCGCCGTCGCGTCGACGGCGTCGTTCAGGTTCGGGTCAGACACGGTGGCTGCTTCTTCCTGGATACAAATGGGTGGAACATGCGAAAGGGGCGCCCATGAGGCGCCCTCCGCGGGATCAGCCGAAGACGTACTTGATGGCCCGCTGGAATCCGAAGTCAATCACGGTCACGAGACCGATCATGACGACGACGAAGACAATCACCACGGACGTGTACGTCGTCAGCTGGTTGCGAGTCGGCCAGACGACCTTGCGCAACTCGGCGATGATCTGGCGGTAGAACAGCGCGAGACGGCCCAGGGGGCCCTTCTTTCCGCGCTTGCCGCCCTTCCGAGTCCTCTTCTTCGACTCGGGTGCTTCATCCTCAGCATCAGGCATGTCGATGGAGCCCACGGCGTCCGTCACGCTTCTCACCTGATTCCGGGTCATGGCCGTGCCGCGCCCGGTGGAGCCGTCGCACGGCGGTGCATTGAAGTACGTACATGCGCACACATCCTGGCGAAGGAGTGTGTAGCAGGGCCGGAGGGACTTGAACCCCCAACCGCTGGTTTTGGAGACCAGTGCTCTACCAATTGAGCTACGACCCTTTGTGGTTTCCACCAACCTACCGCATCTTTCCGGGTGCCCCGGGTGCAGGAACGGTGCGGCTGGTGAAGGCCAACGACAGGTGAGTGTACGTGCTCAGCGGCCCTGCGTCGAACAGATAGCTCCGGACAACTCCTGCCCGATTGCTGTCCGCATGCTGTCCGGGTGCTGTCCGGTCCCTGAAACCCGTGTGCTGACAGGGATTGCGGTCTGGGAACATGGGGCGCATGAGCGCTGCAACTTCTCCCTCCGAGCGCCGGGTCTCCGCCCGCATCGGTGCAATCTCCGAGTCCGCCACCCTCGCCGTCGACGCCAAGGCCAAGGCCCTCAAGGCCGCCGGCCGTCCGGTGATCGGCTTCGGCGCCGGCGAGCCGGACTTCCCGACCCCCGGCTACATCGTCGAGGCTGCGGTCGAGGCCTGCCGCAACCCGAAGTACCACCGCTACACCCCCGCCGGCGGGCTCCCCGAGCTCAAGGCCGCCATTGCAGAGAAGACGCTGCGCGATTCGGGTTACGAGGTCGACGCCTCCCAGATCCTGGTGACCAACGGTGGCAAGCAGGCCATCTACGAGGCATTCGCCGCGATCCTCGACCCGGGTGACGAGGTCATCGTCCCGGCGCCGTACTGGACCACCTACCCCGAGTCGATCCGCCTCGCCGGCGGTGTCCCGGTGGAGGTCGTGGCCGACGAGACCACCGGTTACCGGGTCTCCGTCGAGCAGCTGGAGGCCGCGCGCACCGAGCGCACCAAGGTCGTCCTGTTCGTCTCCCCGTCGAACCCGACCGGCGCCGTCTACAGCGAGGCCGACGCCGAGGCGATCGGCCGCTGGGCCGTCGAGCACGGCCTGTGGGTCCTGACCGACGAGATCTACGAGCACCTGGTCTACGGCGACGCGAAGTTCACCTCGCTGCCCGCTCTCGTACCCGAGCTGCGCGACAAGTGCATCGTGGTCAACGGCGTCGCCAAGACGTACGCCATGACCGGCTGGCGGGTCGGGTGGATCATCGGCCCGAAGGACGTCGTCAAAGCCGCGACCAACCTGCAGTCGCACGCCACGTCCAACGTCTCCAACGTCGCGCAGGTCGCCGCGCTGGCCGCCGTCTCGGGGAGCCTGGACGCGGTGGCCGAGATGCGGACCGCCTTCGACCGCCGCCGCCGGACCATCGTGCGGATGCTCAACGAGATCGACGGCGTGCTCTGCCCCGTGCCCGAGGGTGCCTTCTACGCGTACCCGTCGGTCAAGGCGCTGCTCGGCAAGGAGATCCGCGGCAAGCGTCCGGCCACCTCGGTCGAGCTGGCCGCGCTGATCCTGGACGAGGCCGAGGTCGCGGTCGTTCCGGGTGAGGCGTTCGGCACGCCGGGCTACCTGCGGCTGTCGTACGCGCTGGGCGACGACGACCTCGTCGAGGGCGTCTCGCGGCTCCAGAAGCTGCTGGGCGAGGCCAAGGACTGACCTTCCGCACTCCGCCCAGGTGACCCCCGGCTCCGGCCGGGGGTCACTTTTTTGTTCGAGAACCGACTCGATGGGGGAACCGGCTACCGCGAGAGCCCGCGGGTGCGGCAGGATCTTGGAATGGAGCGTGACGTACGGCTGTTGCCCAAGGCCCATCTGCATCTGCACTTCACCGGGTCGATGCGGCCCACGACGCTGCTCGAACTCGCCGACAAGTACGGCGTCCGGCTGCCCGAGGCGCTGACCGGCGGCGAGCCTCCCCAGCTGCGGGCGACCGACGAGCGCGGCTGGTTCCGCTTCCAGCGCCTCTACGACATCGCCCGGTCCTGTCTGCGGGCGCCCGAGGACATCCAGCGCCTGGTCCGCGAGGCCGCGCAGGAGGATGTCGCGGACGGCTCCGGCTGGCTGGAGATCCAGGTCGACCCCACGTCGTACGCGCCGCTGCTCGGCGGGCTGATCCCGGCGATCGAGATCATCCTGGACGCCGTGGACGCCGCGGCCCGCGAGACCGGGCTCGGGATCCGGGTGGTGATCGCCGCGAACCGGATGAAGCACCCGCTGGACGCGCGGACACTGGCCCGGCTCGCGGTGCGGTACGCGGACCGGGGCGTCGTCGGCTTCGGGCTCTCCAACGACGAGCGGCGCGGCATGGCGCGCGACTTCGACCGGGCCTTCGCCATCGCCAGGGAGGGTGGCCTGCTGGCGGCCCCGCACGGCGGTGAACTGGCCGGGCCCTCCAGCGTGCGGGACTGCATGGACGATCTCGACGCGTCCCGGATCGGCCACGGGGTGCGGGCCGCCGAGGACCCGCGGCTGCTGCGCCGGCTGGCGGAGCGCGGGGTGACCTGCGAGGTCTGCCCGGCGTCGAACGTGGCTCTGGGCGTCTACGAGAAGCCCGCGGACGTACCCCTGCGCACCTTGTTCGAGGCCGGGGTGCCGATGGCGCTCGGCGCGGACGACCCGCTGCTCTTCGGCTCCCGGCTGGCCGCGCAGTACGAGCTCGTGCGCCGCCACCACGCGTTCACGGACGAGGAGCTGGCCGAGCTGGCGCGGCAGTCGGTACGCGGTTCGGTGGCGCCGCCCGACGTACGGGAGCGGCTGCTGTCCGGGATCGACGGCTGGCTGGCGGAGCCCGCTGGCCAGGAGCAGGCCGAGCGGTAGAGCCGCCGGGTACGAGAACTGCTGGGTACGCGGCTGCCGGGCGCGCGGGACGCGACGACCGCCGGACCGTTCGCTACGCCTCGATCCCGCTCAGCACCGTCCGGGCGACGGAGACGGCGAAGTCGTCGAGGGACTGCGGCGGCCGGCCCTCCTCCGTGGCGTCGTACGCGAACGCACGCTGGGCACAGGCTCCGAGGAGCAGCGACGCCGCGGCGTAGGTGTCGGCGCCGGGCCGGACGCGGCCGGCGGTCTGCTCGCTGCGGAGGTAGCCGGCGAGGCCCCGGATCGGCAGGTGGGGGCCGGTGCCGAGTTCGCGCATGGCCTCGTCGTGGCGGTGCTTCAGCCGCGGTTCGGCGTAGAGCGAGGCGGCGATCGGGAAGCTCTGGGCGTAGAAGAGCGCGGCCTGACGGGCTATCTCCGTGAGGTTCTCCTCGACGGTCCGCTCCCCCGTCGCCGGGTCGGTGGTCAGCCGCGCCAGCAGCGGGTTGAGCCTGGGCAGCCGTTCCCTGAGCACCACCACGAACAGCTCCTCCTTGCTGGCGAAGTGTTTGTAGAGCGCCGCCTCCGAGCATCCCGCGGCCCTGGCGATCTCCTTGGTGGTGGCGCGCGCCAGGCCGATGGTGAGCATCAGCTGATGGGCGGCGTCGAGGATGCGGACGCGGGCCGGCTTCTGCTCCATGCGTACTCCGATGAGGCTTGACGAGCGGTGAGTGTCCACTCACTCTAGAGGTGAGTGAATACTTACCCACCCGGGGAGGGTGCGCAATGAGGCTCACGGTGTTCGGTGCGACGGGCGGCATCGGTCAGGAGATCGTCCGGCAGGCGGTGGCGGCGGGACACGAGGTGACGGCGGTGGTCCGCGATCCGGCCCGGCTGCGGGTCCCGCTCTCCGGCGTCACGGTCCACACCGCGGCGCGGATCGACGACCCGGACGCACTGCGCGAGGCGGTCGCCGGACGGGACGCGGTGCTCTCCGGACTCGGTTCGCGGGGCCGCAGGGCCGGCGGTGTCGCCGAACGGCTCACCGGCTCGGTGCTCCGGGCGATGGAGGCGGAGGGGACCCGGCGGCTGCTCGTGGTCAGCGCGGCCCCGGTCGCGCCGGTGCCCGCGGACGAACCGCTGCTGGACCGGATGATGCTGAAGGCGATCGGAGCGGTCCTCAAGGAGGTCTACGCGGACCTGACGTCGATGGAGGCCGCGCTGGCACGCAGCACGGCCGACTGGACGTCGGTGCGGCCCCCGAAGCTCACGAACGGTCCGCTGACGGGGACGTACCGGACGGTCCACGGCTCCAACCCGCGCAGCGGCCGGTCGATCTCCCGGGCCGACGTGGCGCACGCGATGCTGGCGCTGATCGACGATCCGGCCGCGGTGAAGCAGGGCGTCGGCGTGGCGTACTGAGGCCGCCCGCCCGGCCTCCCCTCAGAGGCTGACGCCGACCGTCACCGGTTCGTTGACGAGCGTGACGCCGAAGGCGTCGTGGACCCCCGCGACGACCTCGCGGGCGAGCGCGAGCAGGTCCTCCGTGGTCGCGCCGCCGCGGTTGGTGAGGGCGAGCGTGTGCTTGGTGGAGATACGGGCGGGTCCGGTGCCGTACCCCTTGGTGAATCCGGCCCTGTCGATGAGCCAGGCGGCGGAGGTCTTGGTGTGTCCCCCGTCCGCGGGGAAGGCGGGCGGCGTCACCTCGGCGCCCAGCCGGTCCTTCGCGCGGGCGAGGAACTCCTCGAACTGAGCGGCGTCGAGGACCGGGTTGGTGAAGAAGGACCCTGCCGACCAGGTGTCGTGGTCCTCCG
The DNA here is from genome assembly GCF_042882275.1 of Streptomyces sp. NPDC058231. Classification (NCBI taxonomy): domain Bacteria; kingdom Bacillati; phylum Actinomycetota; class Actinomycetes; order Kitasatosporales; family Streptomycetaceae; genus Streptomyces; species Streptomyces sp. NPDC058231. Next base: position 5,906 of record NZ_JBHVWN010000104.1, read on the forward strand.
GGTCGAGCACCATGCCCTTTCCGGCGCGGAGCCGCAGCACGGTCTCACGGGCGGCTGCCGCGGGCACCCGGTCGCCCTGTTCGACGCCCATGGCACGGGCCGTCTCGGGGTACTTGAGCGGCGCGGAGAGGCCCCCCGCGTCCTCCAGCGCGAAGCGGACGCGCAGCACCACGAAGCGGTCGGGTTCGGCCTTGAAGCGGCTGTGACGGTACGAGAACGCGCACTCGTCGTTCGGGAGGGTGACCGTCTCACGGGCGTACCGGTCGTAGGCGACGACCTCCGTGATGGTCGACGCCACCTCCTGGCCGTACGCGCCGACGTTCTGGATCGGGGTCGCGCCCGCGGACCCGGGGATTCCGGCCAGGCACTCGATCCCGGCCAGGCCGGCCTCGACGGTGCGGGTGACGGCGTCCGTCCAGACCTCGCCGGCGGCCAGCTTCAGCTCCGTACCGGTCAGCGTGAAGCCCTTGGTCGCGATGCGCAGGGCGGTGCCGTCGAAGCCCTTGTCGCCGATGACCAGGTTGCTGCCGCCGCCGACGACCAGGAGCGGGGTCCCGCTCTCGTCGGCCTCGCGCACGGCTTCGACCACCTCGGCGTCGGTCGTCGCCGTCAGGAGGCGGGCCGCGGGGCCGCCGAGCCGGAAGGTGGTCAGGGGGGCGAGGGGGGCATCGTGGAGTTCCTGCACGGGGACAAGAGTACGGTCCGCGGCCCACCGCCGGTGCGGGGCCACGGACCGTACACGCAGGCTCATGGGTCAGGCCGCGACCGGCACCCGCTCCGCGTCCCGCACCGGGTCCGCCTCCGGCGCCGGTGCGCTGCGACGGCCCGGGATCAGCAGTGCCACGACTGCGGCGAGCGCCACCACACCGGCGCCGATCCAGACCGCCGGAACGGTTCCGTCCGTGAAGGACTGTGCGGAGCCGTACCCGCCCCGCGCCGAGAAGACCGAGGCGAGCACCGCGACACCGAGGGCGCCGCCGACCTCGCGCAGGGCGTTGTTGGCGCCGGAGGCGATGCCCTGTTCGGCGGGGCGGACGCTGGACATCACCAGGCTGGCGGCCGGCGCGAAGTAGAGAGCCATGCCGACACCGCCGATCATCAGGGCGGGCAACTGCGCGGCGTACGAGGCGTCGGGGGCGATGACCACGGCGAACAGGGCCAGCCCCAGAGCCTGGAGCGTGAGGCCGGTGACGACGACCGGCCGGCCGCCGAACCGGTCGGAGAGATATCCGGCGACGGGCGCGACCAGCATCGGCATCCCGGTCCAGGGCAGCATCCGCAGTCCGGCCTGGGTGGGCGAATAGCCGAGCACGCCCTGCAGGTACTGGCTGAGCAGGAAGATCGAACCGAACATCCCGAGGAACATCAGCAGACCTGCGACGTTGATCCCGAAGAAGGCCCGGCTGCGGAAGAGCCGCATGGGCAGCATCGGGTTCTTCGCGTGGAACCCATGGCGGATGAAGCCCCCTATCAGTGCCGAGCCGGCGATCAGGCCGGTGAGGACCGCGGGGCTGGTCCAGCCGTCGGTGTTGGCGTTCACCAGTCCGTAGACGATGCCGAAGAGGCCGCCGCTGACGAGCAGCGTGCCGGGGATGTCGAGCCGGGCGCCGGGGGCGTGCGACTCCGCCAGGCGCAGCCGGGCCGTCGGCAGCAGCACCAGGCCGATCGGCACGTTCAGCCAGAAGATCCACTGCCAGGAGATGTGCTCGGTGAGACTGCCGCCGATCAGCGGTCCGCTCGCCACGGCGAGCCCGGTGACCGCGCTGAAGATGCCGAGCGCCATGCCGCGACGGGCGGCCGGTACCGCTGCGGTGAGCAGGGTGAGCGTCAACGGCATCATGATCGCCGCGCCGACCCCCTGGACGGCCCGGAAGGCGATCAGCTCGTTGATCCCGGACGAGAGTGCGGCGGCCGCCGAGGCGCCGGTGAAGACGGAGAGTCCGGCCAGGAAGAGCCGCCGCCGGCCGAACCGGTCGCCGAGGGCGGCACCGAACATCAGCAGTACGGCGAAGGTGAGGGTGTACGCGTTCACCGTCCATTCGAGCTCGGGCAGTTCGCCTCCGAGGCTCTTACGGATGGAGGGAAGGGCGGTCGTGACGACCAGATTGTCGAGGGCCGCCATGAATCCGGCGACGCTGGTGATGACGAGGGCCCAGACTGCTCCTGAGCGGTCCGTTCTGTGCTGGCTCACTGCTCCCCCTGTGGGTTAGTTATCAATTACTAACTTTCCTGGGCAGAAAACCGGGTCGAACCCGGGTCGCGCTGTTCAGGCGGTCGGCCGCGCCGAGGGGTAGAAGCCCGACCAGATGCGGTGCCCGGCCGGAAAGCCGAGCGAGGTCAGAGTGTTGATGAGCATGCCGTACGCGAGGAACTGCGTGGTCTCGCCGGGGTCGGCGCCGAGAGCGAGGTGGACCTCGTCCCACATCTGCAGCCAGCCGGCCCGCGCCGCCGCGCCGAACTCGTGGTCCCCGGCGGCCTCGGCCGCCGCGACGGCCGCGTACATCTGCATCTGCATCAGCAGCTTGTCGGGGTCCTCGACGATGAGGCGCTGGTACGCCGCCGCCATCGCGTGGAGCGCCTCCTCACCCTGCAGGCCGTCACCGGCCTGCGCGAAGACCTTCCGGGTGTCCGCGAGGCAGCGGTCGGAGGCGGCGAGGAACATGGCCTCCTTGTTGGGGAAGAGGCGGAAGAGGTACGGCTGCGAGACTCCGACCCGCTTGGCGATCGCCTCCGTGGAGGTGGCGTTGTACCCACCCCGGGCGAACTCCGTGATCGCAGCGACGATGACGCTCTCGCGCCGCTCCTCCGCACTCATCCTGGCCATGCATCGAAGTTAGTACTCAATCACTAACTTAGTCAAGCAGTGTGCGCCGGAACCGATCCGCCCCCGCCCTTGTGCGTACGGGGCGCTCCGGCGGAGGGCGCCCCGTACGCACAGTCCGATGCGACGGCTCAGGCGAGCCGCACGACGGCGCGGGACATGCCCAGCACCTTCTTGCCCTCGTTCATCGCCGTCAGGTCCACCCGCACCTGATGGTCGTCCAGCAGGGCGGCCACCTTGGCGCTGACCTCGATCAGCGCGCCCTTGTCGTCGTTCGGCACGACGACCGGCTTGGTGAACCGCACCCCGTACTCGACGACCGCGCCCGGATCGCCCGCCCAGTCGGTGACCACCCGGATCGCCTCGGCCATGGTGAACATGCCGTGCGCGATCACATCCGGAAGCCCGACCTCGACGGCGAACTTCTCGTTCCAGTGGATCGGGTTGAAGTCGCCGGAGGCGCCCGCGTACTGCACCAGCGTCGCGCGGGTCACCCGGAAGGACTGCGCCGGCAGCTCCGTACCGACCTCGACCGACCCGTAACTCACCTTCGCCGTCATCACGCCTCCTCGGCGGCGCGCGCCACCAGCTTCGTCCACGCGGTCACGACATGCTCACCGGTCTCGTCGTGGACCTCTCCACGGATGTCGAGGATGTCGTTGCCCGCCAGGGATTTGATGCCCTCGATCGTCGAGGTGACCGTCAGCCGGTCCCCCGCCCGTACCGGACGCGCGTAGGCGAACTTCTGGTCACCGTGCACCACACGGCTGTAGTCCAGACCCAGCTGCGGGTCCTGGATCACCTGACCGGCCGCCTTGAATGTGATCGAGAAAACAAAAGTGGGCGGTGCGATCACATCGGAATACCCGAGCGCCCGGGCGGCCGCCGGATCGGCGTACGCGGGATTGGTGTCTCCCACCGCCTCGGCGAACTCGCGGATCTTCTCCCGGCCGACCTCGTACGGCGCGGTGGGCGGATAGGTCCGCCCGACGAAGGACTGGTCGAGCGCCATGGGCTCGCTACCTCCTGATGAAAGACGAATGGGCCGAGGAACAGCCCAGCACGGAACAGTCCTGCTACAACGACACGAGGCCGCCCCCAGTGGGGACGGCCTCGTGTACGAGCCTGTTTTAGCGGGTTTCGCGGTGCGCAGTGTGCGAGTTGCAGCGCGGGCAGTGCTTCTTCATCTCAAGACGGTCCGGGTTGTTACGCCGGTTCTTCTTGGTGATGTAGTTCCGCTCCTTGCACTCCACGCAGGCCAGCGTGATCTTCGGGCGGACGTCGGTGGCAGCCACGTGAGTGCTCCTTGGACGGACGGATGGACGGATGAACGCAAAAAAGAGTAGCCGATCGAAGGACCGACCCCACAATCGGCTACCGTAAGTAGCGGTGACCGGACTTGAACCGGTGACACAGCGATTATGAGCCGCTTGCTCTACCGACTGAGCTACACCGCTTTGATGACGGATCCCCCCGCCGTGAGGCGGGGTTCTCCGATCACCAGAGCCCCAATACGGAATCGAACCGTAGACCTTCTCCTTACCATGGAGACGCTCTACCGACTGAGCTATTGGGGCGAGCGATGAAGACATTACACGGTCTCTCGCCGATCGCCCAAATCCGTTTCGGAGCCCCTCGCCGGAGCGCTGATCGTCCCCGTGCCGATCCCTGGGCCGGCCACTGATCCACGGCCGTCCGAAGACCTGGCCGGCGGCCCTGCCGGGGGCCGATCGGCCACCTGATCTGCGGATCGGGCGGCGGGCCCGACAGCGGCCCGGACCATGCAGGACCGTGCCGGACCGCCCCGCGACCACCACCGCCCCCGGACGTCGGCGCCCGCCCCGGACGTCCCATGGAGCCACACCGGTACGACTATTTCGCCCATGCTCGAACCGGGACGAACACCCCCCTAGGCTCGACTCACTCTGCGTGATCTTGTAACCCCTCCCAGGAGCGCGATGCCCGACAGCCGGCCGCCGCAGCCCGACGACCACGCCACCGGCGCAGCCGCCGACGACGGCACCGCGCTGATCCTCTGCGGGGCCCGCCTCACCGACGGCCGCATCGTCGACGTACGGCTCGGCGGCGGGCGCATCGAGGCCGTCGGCACCACGGGCAGCCTGATCGCCCCGGGCGCCCGCGTGGACCTGCGCGGTTACCTCCTGCTCCCCGCCCCGGCCGAGCCGCACGCCCACAGCGACACCGCGCTCACCGCGGACAGCGCCGGTCCGGGCAGCTCCGGACCCGCCTCGCACCGCCCCGAGGACATCCAGCGCCGCGCCACCGAGGCCGCCCTGCTGCAGCTCGGGCACGGCGCAACCGCCCTGCGCTCACACGTACGGATCGGGGCAGTGACCGGGCTCGCCCCGCTCGAAGCGGTGCTCCAGGCGCGACGCTCGCTGCGCGGGCTCGCCGAGCTGACCCCGGTCGCCGTCCCCCGGCTGCTCACCGGGGTCGCGGGCGCCGACAGCCTGGCCATGCTGCGCGACGCGGTGAAGACGGGGGCCGGCGTCATCGGCGGCTGTCCCGATCTCGACCCGGACCCGGCCGGATACGCCGAAGCGGTCCTGGAGATCGCCGCCGAGCACGGATGCCCCGTGGACCTGCACACGGACGGTGACGATCCGGCCCGCCTCGCCCGGCTCGCCGCCATGGCCGCCGGACTCCGGCCCGGCGTCTCGGTCGGCCCGTGCGCGGGCCTCGACCGCCTCCCCCGGGACATCGCGATCCGCACCGCCGATCGGCTCGCCGCCGCCGGGGTGACCGTGGTCTGCCTCCCCCAGGGCGGCTGCCGCGCCGCGGAACGCCGGGGCACGGCACCGGTACGGCTGCTGCGGGCGGCCGGGGTACGGGTCGCGGCGGGAAGCGGCGCCCTGCGCGACGCGGCGAACCCGGTCGGGCGCGGGGACCCGCTGGAGGCCGCCTACCTGCTCGCCTCCCAGTGCGGGCTGCACGCCGAGGACGCCTACGAGGCGGTCTCCACGGTCGCCAGGGAGGCCATGGGGCTGCCCGAGGTCCGGGTCGAGGCGGGGTTCCCCGCCGAGCTCCTCGCCGTGCGCGGGGAACAGCTCTCCGGCGTGCTCTCCCTCGCGTACAGCAGGATCGTGGTGCACCGCGGACGCGTCGTGGCACGGACCAGCGCCGTCCGCGAGTACTGCGACTCGGACACCGTCGTGGCACTCGATCTGCCGCGCCAGAGCCGACCGGATCCCGGGCCCGGCGGCGGGCCTTGAGCGCCGGGGCGCGCCGCGGCGTACGGTCGTGACCATGCGCATTGTCATCGCAGGTGGACACGGTCAGATCGCGCTGCGGCTGGAGCGGCTGCTCGCTGCGCGCGGAGACGAAGCGGTCGGCATCATCCGTGATCCGGGACAGGGTGAGGACCTCCGGGCGAGAGGCGCCGAACCGGTCGTCCTGGACCTCGAATCGGCCTCCGTGGAGGAGACGGCCGAGGTGCTGCGGGGCGCCGACGCGGCCGTCTTCGCGGCGGGCGCGGGCCCGGGCAGCGGTTCGGCGCGCAAGGACACGGTGGACCGCGGCGCGGCGGTGCTCTTCGCGGACGCGGCGGAACGGGCCGGTGTGCGTCGCCACGTGGTGGTCTCGGCGATGGGCGCCGATCCGGACCACCCCGGCGACGAGGTCTTCGACGCGTATCTGAGGGCCAAGGGCGCCGCCGACGCGTACGTCCGTTCCAAGGCCGCACTCGACTGGACGATTCTGCGTCCCGGGATGCTCACCACCGACGCAGGCACCGGGCAGGTCCTGCTGGCCGCCTCGACGGGGCGCGGGCCGGTACCGCGCGACGATGTGGCGGCGACGCTGCTGGAGCTGCTGGACACCCCGGCGACGGCCGGCCTGACCCTCGAACTGATCTCGGGGAACGTGCCGTTGACGGTGGCGATGAAGGACGTCGCGGGCAACTGAGCGGACGCGGACGGAGTTGCGGGCGCCGGGGGCCGACGGCGTCCCCGGCCGCGCGTCGCCGCGGTGCTCGCGCGTCGCCGACGGGTGTGGAACCGACCGCACGTCAGATGCGCCCAGCCGCACGCCCGGTGCGGGGTGAAGACCGCGGGGCGAGTGGCCGCCTGTCCCTCGGGACCGGCAGAGCGCATGGCGATTCAGCCCGCCCCCGGTGACTCGCGACGACCTCGCCAGGGCGTCGGACCGGCGGTGTCGAGACCGATGGGCAACGGGCGGGGAATTTTCGTGGTGGGCCGCCCCCGGCCGTGAAGAATTCAGCTCCACCCCGAGGGCGCCGTGTGGGCCGACGGCGACCGCCTCTTCCGCATCGGCCGTCTCCGGCGGAAGCACGCCGTTGCGGACAGCGAATGGGGGACGGTCCGGTCCGTCATGCGCACGCTGGCGCACCTGCACGGCGCCGCCGAGCGCGTTCGCCTGGTCGCGCTTGTTCGCCGTTGTTCGCCGTTGTTCGCCGGCGCGAGGAGGCGCGCTACGGCATCAGGCAACTCCTCGGTCGTCGTGGTGAGCGTGTCGGAACCGTCCCCCGTGATCGCCCTTGCTAGCGTCCACTTCGCCCGAATGACCCATAAAAGACCGATTCGCCTCCTGCGGGTGGTCGAGAGGACACGGGCCATGAACGACTTTTCCCGTCGCGGACTGCTCAAAGCGACGGCGGTCGCCGGTGCAGGTGCGGTCGTCGTGCCGGGCGCTGCGGCCGTCGCAGCCCCCGGTGCGAGTGCCGTGACCGGGGTATACGGGGGGCGAGGCGTGTGGGGCGGAGTGCGGGCCGGCAAAGCTGACCGGCCGGATCGTCCGCCCCGAGGACCCCGGGTACACGGACGCGCGTCTCGGCTGGGACCAGCTCTTCTCCCACTATCCGCTGGTCATCGTCTTCGCCCAGAACACCCAGGATGTGGTGAACGCCCTGACGTGGGCGCGGCAGAACGACGTCGCGCTGCGGATCCGGAGCGGCCGCCACAGCCTTGAGGGCTGGTCGAACGTCGACAGCGGCCTCGTGATCGACATCAGCGAGCTGAAGTCGGTCCACATCGGCAGTGCCTCTCGCATCGCGACGGTCGGCTCCGGTCTCAACCAGCTGGAAGCGGTGACCACACTCGCGAAGCGGAACTTCGCGGTGACGACGGGGACCGAAGGCACCGTCGGCCTGGCCGGCGCGACGCTCGGCGGCGGCTTCGGCTTCCTGACCCGCTGGCTGGGGATGGCCTGCGACAGCCTGATCGGCGCCGAGGTCGTCGTCGCGGAAGGCGACGAGTGTGCCAAGGTGATCAAGGTTGATCTGAACCACAACTCGGATCTGCTCTGGGCGCTGCGCGGAGCGGGCAACGGCAACTTCGGAATCGTCACCTCACTCACCTACAGAGTGGCCCCGCTGAAGAGCGTCACCTATGTGCAGGCCACCTGGGACGGCATCGGCGACCTGCGCAGGGTCTTCAACGCCTGGCAGCGCACCGCGCTGCACGCCGATGACCGCCTCGGTACGCAGCTCGAGATCCACCGCAACCAGACCCTGCTGTTCGCGGTCCTCGCGGAAGGAACGCCCGAGGAGGCCAAGAAGCTGCTGGCCCCGATCCTGTCGATCGGCAGTCCTCAGGTTTCGACGCAGGTGGGAAACTGGGGCGACGTGTATTCGGGATTCCAGATCCCGGTCGAGGACGAACCCGCGAACTGGAAGTTCTACTCGCAGTTCGCCAAGAAGCCGCGTGCCGAACATCGGCATGCAGGACTGGGAGACCGCCTACTGGGGATCCAACTTCGACCGGCTGCGCAAGATCAAGGCGAAGTACGACCCGCACAGCGTCTTCCAGTACGACCAGAGCATCCCGCCCGCGTCCCGCTGACCGAGCACGGCCCGTGCCCCCTCCCGACCGGTGAGGGGGCACAGCCATGCCTACCCGTCCCGGGCCCTTCGCCGATCGGTCCGAACGGTCCGAACGGTCCAGGATGTAGACGCGTCCGTGAACTGCCACTTCATCCACAGCCGCAACCTGCGGGCGCGGGGCCCGGTTCGGCGGCACGGCCGGCGCAGCAGCCGTCGCCGGCGGCTTCGGGGGCGGCGCTCCTGCCGAGAGTGCCCGCGTCGGCCTTCACGACGTAGACCTCCCACGGCTCCCGGCCCGGGCCGTGCACCCACACCTTGTCCTGGAGGGCGTAGCAGCAGGAGCTGTCGTTCTCCTCGAAGGTGGCCAGGCCGGCGTCCTTGAGTCGCGCAGTGGCCGCGTCGACCTGGTCGGTGGACCCGACCTCCACACCGAGGTGGTCGAGGCGGGTCTCCTCACCGGGCGTGCCCTCGATGAGTACGAGCTTGAGCGGGGGCTCGGTGATGGCGAAGTTGGCGTAGCCCTCACGTCGCTTGGCCGGTTCGGTGCCGAACAGCTTCGAGTAGAAGGTGATCGACGCTTCGAGGTCGCTGACGCGCAGGGCGAGCTGAGCACGAGACATGGCAGGGCTCCCATCGGCTTGCATTGATGTTTATCGATGCAAGCTTGTGGCCTGGATCGAAGAGTGTCAACATAGATGGATGTCGAAGCAAGAACTCGTGGCGCTCGGACGGAGCGACGGGAACAGTGCGTGCTGTCCGGGGCTGGTGACCGCACCTCTGGACGAGGGCCAGGCGGCGGAGCTGGCCAAATTGTTCAAGGCGCTGGGCGACCCGGTACGCCTGCGTCTGATGTCGATGATCGCCTCGCGGGCGGGTGGTGAAGTCTGCGTCTGCGACCTGACCCCGGCCTTCGACCTGTCCCAGCCGACGATCTCGCATCACCTCAAGCTGCTGCGGCAGGCCGGTCTGATCGACTGCGAGCGGCGGGGCACATGGGTCCACTACTGGGCGCTTCCCGCCACCCTCGACCGGCTCGCCGCCTTCCTGGAGCCATCGCAGACGGCCGGGGCGCTCGCGTGAACACTTCGCTGGGACGCCGGGCCGTCGCCGAGGCCGTGGGGTCGGCCGCCCTGGTCACGGTGGTCGTCGGCTCCGGAATCCAGGCTAGTGAACTGAGCAGGGACATCGGCGTGCAGCTGCTGGCCAACTCGCTGGCCACGGTCTTCGGACTGGGTGTGCTCATCGTGCTCCTGGGGCCGGTGTCCGGTGCCCACTTCAACCCCGTCGTCACGCTCGCGGCCTGGTTCACCGGGCGCCGTCGCAAGGACGGGCTGACCGCACGGGACGTCGCGGCGTACATCCCGGCCCAGATCGCCGGAGCCGTCGCGGGCGCCATCGGGGCGGACGCGATGTTCGACAGACCGCTCGTGCAGTGGTCCACCCATGACCGCTCCGCCGGTCACCTGTGGTTGGGCGAGGTGGTCGCGACCGCCGGACTCGTCCTGCTGATCCTCGGCCTGGCCCGCAGCGACCGCGCCCACGTCGCCCCGGCGGCCGTGGCGTCGTACATCGGAGCGGCCTACTGGTTCACGTCCTCCACCTCGTTCGCGAACCCGGCGGTCACCATCGGCCGGGCCTTCACCGACACGTTCGCCGGCATCGCGCCGGCCTCACTCGGCCCGTTCGTCGCGGCCCAACTGGTGGGCGCCGCAATCGGGCTGGGCCTCGTGACCGCGGTGTTCGGACGCCCGGCACCCGCGCAGGCCACCCCTGCCCCTCTCCAGGGCGAAGCCGAACCCGCCCCCGCACTTCCCTGACCGTCCTCCGTCGAGAAAGGCACACGGGCCATGAACACCTCCGCCGGACGTCCCTCCGTGCTGTTCGTCTGCGTCCACAACGCCGGGCGCTCCCAAATGGCCGCAGCGTTCCTCACCCACTTGGCGGGTGACCTCGTACAGGTCCGCTCCGCCGGGTCCGCGCCCGCGGACACGGTCAACCCGGCCGTCGTCGAAGCGATGTCGGAGGCAGGCATCGACATCTCCGCCGAGATACCCAAGGTGCTCACGGCCGAAGCCGTCCAGGCGTCCGACGTGGTCGTCACGATGGGCTGCGGCGACACCTGTCCCGTCTTCCCCGGCAAGCGATACCTCGACTGGGTGCTCCCCGACCCGGCCGGACAGGGAGTCCACGCCGTCCGGCCCGTCCGCGACGAGATCGAAAGGCGCATCCGCGGCTTGCTCGACGAGATCGCCCCGGTGAGCCGGACGTGAGTGCCGCAACCGCGGTTCGGACTCACTTCCCGTGGAGGGAGGGACGACTCCTCGCGGTCGGACAGACGCCATGAGCGGTGCGCTCATGAGTCGCAGGTCGCCGCCTGCCGTCCGCTATGCAAGCAACGGCCAGAGGTAGACCACTCCTGTGACACACGCCGTGGCCGACCCGACCATCCAGTACAAGGAGAAAGTATTGAGAGGCACCTTGTCCCAAGGCTTCTCCTCCTGTTCCGCAATGTCGGCTCCGACCCTTTTCGCGACCGGCGCCAGCATGATGACGAACATCATCAGGACGCAACTGTAGAAATACAGGGTGTGCGAGACGGAATAGCCTTTTATCGTGGCGTCGGGCAACAGAAACATCCAACCGGCCAGCGGGGCGATGAACATGCGCCGCTTTGCCTTCGGCGTCGGCATGCACCAGTACATCGCGGCCATGTAGACGACGGTGGCGCCGACCGCGATGAGCCACCAGTCGTCCGTGGTCAGGTGGACAGACATGATCGCAGCTCCTCCTCAGGCGAAACACGACGTGACATGGCCGGGAGTCGCAGTCCCGCAGGGCGCTCACGCCGTTCACCTCGGCGAAACGGTGACAGGCATGAGCCCGGCGGCGCGCCTCGCGAATTCCCCCGGGCAGCTGTCGTCCCGGGTCGGCGTGCTTCGGAATTGAGTGGCACCTGCCACAACTCCCCGAGCACGGTCGCGGCGACGGCCGGAATCGACACCACAGCCGCTGCTCCGTAACCCGTCATCCCCCACAACCGTCTCGGACCGTCATCACGTTCAGCGGGACCGAATTCCCTCGGCGAAGACCGCTCGAACAATCGTAGGCACCTGGTCACCTGACGTCAGCGGCAACTTCCGGCAGCGAAACTCGGCTGAACTCTGCCGCCTTCCGGCAGCTTCTCGCCAGCGTGGCCTCCGGGCTCTCGACGCGTGCATCGGGCATACGGGACAACCTTGGGGCCGGCTTGGGAGGACGACAGGCGGTGTCGTCCTCCCAAGCCGGTCGGCCGGCGCTGCTCGGCGCTGCGCGAGCCCCCCGGAGACGGTGGCCCTCCGTTCACGGCTCCGCCCTCTCGGAGGGGTACGGACGTGTACCCCTCCGAACCACCAGCCGACAGCCGCCCTGCCGGACCTCCTCCACACCTGCAACCACGACCGCTGCCACGCCGCACCGGGCGGACACCCACCCGTTGGCCGCGTAAAGAATGCTGTGGGTCGATACACCTCGCCCCTCACGAACTGTGCGGCACAGGGCTGTTCTCCATCTGGCGTCGATGCCGTGCAACCGTCCAGTGCCATGGCGTGTCTGATGCGGCGGAACTGCTCTTCCCTCGCTGTTCGTCTCTGTGCATCCGTCGCTCACCGCAAGGGATCCCCCATGCTCCGAACGGTTGTCGACCGCGGCCGCCTGCTGCGCAGGACCGCCGCCGTGATCGGCGCCATCGGTCTGATCGCCCTGGGCGCCGCGCGCGCCTCGGCTGACGGCCCCCAGCCCGTTCTGGCGCTGGGGCCTGTGTCGCCGGTCGTCGGAGTGAAGCCGGGCAGCAGCTTCGGGGTGCCGGTCGTCTTCGCGAACAAGGGCACCACGGCACTCGACAAGGTCTTCCTGACCTATTCCGCCAGCCCCGGGCTGGCCCACCAGGAGCTGCCCTCCAACTGCACCCGCTCCGATGTCTCCGAGGAGGACGGCATTCCGAGCCACTCCGGCGCGGTCTGCGAGTTCGACCAGACGGTGAAGCCCGGCGCCGTCTACACACCCGAGAAGACGCTGTCGCTGAATGTCCTCGACCGCGCGCTGTACGAATCCGTTTGGGTGTCGGTCGCCACCGACCGCCTCGAAGACCCGGACCGCCCCGAACACCCCGTACCCGGAACCGGACCCGCGGTGAAGCTGACCGAGCTGCCCTCGACCACCCCGGTGGGCGACAGCGACCCGGAGCACCCCGACCGGGACTCGACCGAAGTGCCGGTCACCGCGGTGAACACGGCCGACTTGGAAGTGACGGGCGCACGGCTGGCGGGACGCGTCGCGACACGGTCACGCTGGAACCGAAGGTCACCGACGCGGGGCCGGCCTGGCTGGACCTGCACCCCCGAATACCTCAGGTCCTGATCAAGATGCCTGCCGGTACGACGGTGACCGAGGCGAGGGACAACTGCAAGAAGGTGGGTTCCGACAGCTACAGCTGCGGCCTCACCCTTGATTGGCTCGACGTGGGCGGCAGCGTGCGGTTCCCCTTCACCCTGCGGATAGACAAGGCGGTGCCCGGGGCCAGGGGTTCGATCGCGCTGGAGGCGAAGGAGCGCCCGTACGACAAGAACAAGAAGAACGACACGGCCGCGATCCTGCTCGATGTCGACGGCGCCGGCGGCTCCACCGGCGGCGGCAGCGGCTCGACAGGCGGCTCCGGCTCGACATCCACCACCGGCGGCTCCGGCACCGCGTCCGCGGGTGGTTCCGGATCCACGGGCGGTTCCACCGGCAGCTCCGGGTCCACGGGTGGTTCCGTGTCGGCCGGGTCCTCGGGCTCCGCGACCACCGGTGGCGACCTGGCGAGCACCGGATCGGGTTCCACCGTCCCCCTCGCGGGCGCAGCCGCCGCGGCCCTCGTCGCCGGTACGGGCGCGATCCTGCTGGTACGCCGCCGTGCGGCCCGGAACTGACGACCGGACCGTCCCGACATGACACGGCCCGCCGAGCATCCGCCCGGCGGGCCGCGCTTTCCGACCTGCTCGGCGAGCTCGCGCCCGGTGCGCCGTGTGCGCCGAGGACTGATGCGACCAGCACCCCGCGACTGACCACTTCCGCAACCGACGGTCAGCGCCCCCGCAGACCTGGCAGCTCTTCGTCGAGACGCTGCGGGAAGTCAACCGCAGGAGACCCTCGCCCGTTTCGAACGCTGGTCGGCCGTTCGACCAAGGCCGCTCACATTTCACTTGGCGACCGACTTAGACCGACCGGCAAATGGTGGCGCTGCCTGACGGCCGGTCACTCTGGGCATGAGTACAGGCACGGGCCTGAGTGATCATGGAGTTCTCTACG
>NZ_JBHVWN010000105.1:0-18986 GCF_042882275.1 Streptomyces sp. NPDC058231
CCCCACTCCGGGGGCCCGCTTCTTTTTTTTATAAGCCCCCGGGGGGGCCCCCCCGGGCCCCCCCCCCCCCCGCCCCCGCCCGGCCCCCCCCCCGGGGCGCCCCCGGACGCGCTCAACAGACGGTTCATCGACTCGGGGAGGACTCACACCATGGGCGTCACGCTCGCCAAGGGAGGCAATGTCTCCCTCTCCAAGGCCGCACCCAACCTCACCCAGGTGCTCGTCGGCCTCGGCTGGGACGCACGATCCACCACGGGCGCCGACTTCGACCTCGACGCCAGCGCACTGCTGTGCCAGTCGGGCCGGGTCCTCGGCGACGAGTGGTTCGTGTTCTACAACAACCTCACGAGCCCGGACGGCTCCGTGGAACATACGGGCGACAACCTCACCGGTGAGGGCGAGGGCGACGACGAGTCGATCATCGTGAACCTCACCCAGGTCCCCGCCCACTGCGACAAGATCGTTTTCCCGGTCTCGATCCATGAGGCCGACAACCGCGGCCAGACATTCGGCCAGGTCAGCAATGCGTTCATCCGTGTGGTGAACCAGGCCGACGGACAGGAACTCGCCCGCTACGACCTGAGTGAGGACGCCTCGACGGAGACCGCGATGATCTTCGGAGAGCTCTACCGGTACAGCGGCGAGTGGAAGTTCCGTGCGGTGGGACAGGGGTACGCGTCGGGACTTCGGGGCATCGCTCTAGACTTCGGGGTCAACGTTTCGTAAAGCCGCGCACGGCGCGGGGGAGCCCCGCACACATCCGGGGGAGACCCGTTTCACACACGATGGGGTAGCCAGTGCTTCTGAAAACCTTCGGCTGGTCGTTCGCGATTACCGCGCTCGGCCTGGTCGCAGCGGTGTTCTACGGGGGGTGGGAGGCCCTCGGGGTGGTCGCGATCCTTTCCGTCCTCGAGATCTCGCTGTCCTTCGACAATGCGGTGGTCAACGCCGGAATCCTGAAGAAGATGAATGCCTTCTGGCAGAAGATCTTCCTCACGGTCGGTGTCCTCATCGCGGTCTTCGGTATGCGGCTGGTCTTCCCCGTCGTGATCGTGGCCATCACCGCCAAGTTGGGTCCCATCGAGGCGGTCGATCTCTCGTTCAACCAGCCCGACCGATATCAGGAACTGGTCACGGACGCCCACCCGGCGATCGCCTCCTTCGGTGGCATGTTCCTGCTGATGATCTTCCTCGACTTCATCTTCGAGGAGCGTGACATCCAGTGGCTGCGCTGGATCGAGCGTCCGCTCGCCAAGCTCGGCAAGGTCGACATGCTGTCGGTCTGTATCGCGCTCATCGTGCTGCTGATCTCGGCCATGACCTTCGCGACCCAAGCACACCAGCACGGCGGCGGTCACGCGGACAAGGCGGAGACCGTTCTGCTCGCGGGCGTCGCGGGTCTGATCACGTACCTCATCGTCGGCGGTCTCTCCGGCTACTTCGAGAACAAGCTCGAGGAAGAGGAGGAGCGCGAGCACGAGGCCGAGGAAGAGGCCAAGAAGAGCGGCAAGAAGCTCTCCGCGGTGGTCCTCTCCGGCAAGGCCGCGTTCTTCATGTTCCTCTATCTCGAGGTGCTCGACGCGTCCTTCTCGTTCGACGGCGTCATCGGCGCCTTCGCCATCACCAACAACATCGTGCTGATGGCCCTCGGCCTCGGTATCGGCGCCATGTACGTCCGGTCGCTCACGGTCTACCTGGTCCGTCAGGGCACCCTCGACGACTACGTCTACCTGGAGCACGGCGCGCACTACGCGATCGGCGCGCTGTCCGTCATCCTGCTCGTCACCATCCAGTACGAGATCAACGAGATCATCACCGGCCTCGTCGGCGTCGTGCTGATCGCCTGGTCCTTCTGGTCCTCGGTCCGGCGCAACAAGGCGCTGGAGGCCGGAGGCGGCGACGACAACTCGGGCTCCAAGGCGGAAGTCCCGTCCGGGGTGTGACCCGGTAGGTATTGAGGAACGCTCTCAGCGGGGCGGTCCGTACGGCGACGGTTCCTCGGGGTACACCCCCGGATCCGGCCCGGGGGCCGCCCCGCTGTGATGCGTGCGGGGGCCTGGGCACTTACCGAGACGTGTGGGGGTTGGGATGGCGTTCTGGCACGGCCTGTGGCCGGGGCGGGAAGCACAGTTCGAGTCGGGCAACGCGGCGACCAACTCGATCGTGCTCTCCAAGCGGCACGCCACGGTCTCGCTGACCAAGCAGGGCGCGCTGACCGGCAACCTGCGGGTCAACCTCTCCTGGCAGATGCGTACGTCCGACATCGAGGGCAGGTCGCGGCAGAGCGGTCGGCTGCTGCGGCCGTTCAAGCTCTTCCAGCCCGACGTGGTCCAGGCGCACACCCAGGGCGTGGTCAACGTGGATCTGGACCTGGGCTGCATGTACGAGCTGATGGACGGCACCAAGGGCGTGGTGCAGCCGCTCGGCAATCTGATCGGCGACCTGAACGGGCCGCCGTACATCCGGCTCAGCGGGGACGACCGCTTCGGGGCGCCGTCGGGGGAGACCGTCTACGTCAACCTCGACCAGCGGGAGAAGATCAAGCGGCTGCTCTTCTTCGTCTACATCTACGACCAGACCCCGGCGTTCGACCGTACGCACGCCAAGGTGACGCTCTATCCCGGCAACGGTCCCCGGATCGAGATCGAGCTCGACGAGCGGGCGCCGCAGGCACGCTCGTGCGCCGTGTTCACCGTGGAGAACGTCAAGGGCGAGCTGATCGTGCGACGCGAGGTGAAGTTCGTCTACGGCTTCCAGTCGGAGCTGGACCGGCTGTACGGCTGGGGGATGCAGTGGGGGCGCGGCTACAAGTCCCGTGCCTGAGCGTCCCGTGCCTGAGCGCCGCCACGGGCCGCGGCGGTACGCGCGTCCCGTGCCGCGACGGGTGCCGGCGGCGCGGCTGCGGTCAGGACCGGACGAACTGCGGCCCCTGGGGCGGCAGGACGAAGTTCGGGTCCGGGGCGGGCGCGGCGGCGGCCGCGGGCTGCGGATAGCCGTACGCGGGCTGCGCGGCGGTCGGCTGCGGGTACCCGTAGGCGGGCCGCGGAGCGGGCGCAGCCGCGGTGGGCTGCGGGTAGCCGTACGCGGGCTGCGGAGCCGGGGCGGCCGCCGGGGGCTGTGGATAGCCGTACGCGGGCTGCTGGTGCAGGACCGTGGCCTGGGAGTCGGGGCCGGGCGCCGGTGCCGGGGGAAACGCGGGGGTGGCCGTCGGCGCCGCGGGTGCGTGTGCCGGATCGGGCTCGACCGCGGCCTCGGCCTCGTCGACCGAGATGCCGAACGCGGTCGCCAGGCCGATGAGGCCGGTCGGGTATCCCTGGCCGACCGCCCGGAATTTCCAGCCATCGCCGCGACGGTAGAGCTCGCCGCAGATGATCGCGGTTTCCTCGCCCGTCTCCGGCCGGACATCGAATATGGCGAGCGGGTCTCCGCCCGCCGACGCGGCGTCGTACAGCAGGATGCGGAGATCATGGACCTGCTGGAAGGCGGCCCCGTCGGAGGAGGCGGCGATGACCACCTGTTCGACCGAGAGGTCGAGCGCGCCCAGGTCGGCCTCGACGGTGTCGGTGAGCCCTTCGGCGACACTGCGCTTGGGCAGCCGTCGTACCAGGCCGGATGGGTGCCGGGGCTGGTTGTAGAAGACGAAGTCCTCGTCGGACCGCACGCGGCCACCGGCGCCGAGGAGCAGGGCCGAGGCATCCACATCGGGGACCCCGGGGCCCGGGGTCCAGCGCAGCACGGCCCGTACGGCCATGGCATCGAGGGGGACGTTCGAGCCCTTCAGCATCGCGTGCGTCATGGCGGTCATCCTGCCTGCTGGCTGCCCGGGCAGACAACGCGGGGGGCACAACCCGTGGGCAGGCAGTACGCCGGAACTACGCGTTCCGGAGTGTGCGGACCCATCGGGAAATGGACGAGTTACCCGAAATTCATGCACGTGGGGAACTGTCGACACCTGTCCGAACGTACTATTACCGGCCATACGTTGTCCGGCCTGTCAGGCAGTACGGGGGAATCACATGCGTCATTTCGGGCACATCTCGCCCGCTGCGCGGGAAGGCCTGTTCATCCAGGAGCCGTGCGAATTCGGGCTGGACTCACCCGCCCGGACGCTCTCGGCGGCTCTGGGTGCGACTCTCTACTGCCCGGCCACCCGGCCGCGGCTCGCGGACGACGTCATCAAGCAGGCCGGACGCGGTGTCGTCTCGATGGTGCTGTGCCTGGAGGATTCGATCGACGACTCCGAGGTGGCGGACGCCGAGGACAACCTGGTCAGGCAGTTCACCGACCTCGCGGCGCGCGGCGCCGAGGTGCCGCTGCTCTTCATCCGGGTCCGCGAACCGGAACAGATAACCGACCTGGTGCGCCGTCTCGGCAGTTCCGTCCAATTGTTGTCCGGTTTTGTACTTCCTAAGTTCACCGAAGAGCGTGGCGTGCCGTTCATGGAGGCACTCACCAAGGCGGAGACGGCCGGGGGCCGGCGCCTGTTCGCCATGCCCGTCCTGGAATCGCCCGAGCTGCTGCACCTGGAGAGCCGGGCGGCGACGCTCCAGGGAATCGCCCGCACCGTGGAGACGTACCGGGACCGGGTGCTCGCCCTGCGGCTCGGGGTCACCGACTTCTGCTCGGCGTACGGACTGCGCAGGGCCCCCGACATGACGGCGTACGACGTCCAGCTCATCGCCGCGGTCATAGCCGACGTGGTCAACGTGCTGGGCCGCGCCGACGGCACGGGCTTCACCATCACCGGACCGGTGTGGGAGTACTTCCGGCTCCAGGAACGCATGTTCAAGCCGCAGCTGCGCCGCAGCCCCTTCCAGGAGGGCCGGGCCGAGGGGCTGCGAACCGAGCTGATCGAGCACGACCTGGACGGGCTGCTGCGGGAGATCGAGCTCGACCGGGCCAACGGTCTGCTGGGCAAGACCTGTATCCATCCCTCGCACGTCGCACCCGTGCACGCACTGTCCGTGGTCAGCCACGAGGAGTTCAGCGACGCGCAGGACATCCTGCGGCCGGAGCGGGGCGGCGGCGGAGTGATGCGTTCCGCATATACGAACAAAATGAACGAAGTGAAGCCGCACCGCGCGTGGGCCGAGCGCACGCTGCGGCGGGCGGAGGTCTTCGGCGTGGCGAAGGAAGACGTCGGGTTCGTGGAGCTGCTGACCGCGGGCCTGGCGGAATGAGCGCGGTCCGATGAGCGGGCGCGCGGCAAGGAAAGAGACGGCGAACGTGGTGTGGTCGGGTAGCTGGGTGGCAGAGCGGCTGGGCGTCGAGCTCGTCGGCGACGGGAAGCCCGAAGGCGACGGCGAGCTCCGGGAACTGCTGGGCCTCGCCCTGCGCCGCAACCCCAAGCGGGCACATCTGCTGGTCTCCAATGTGCTGGGCAAGCATGTGCCGCAGCGTCCCTCCGTCGTGTACGGCGCGGGGTTCGAGCTCGGCCGGCGGGTGCGCGAACTCCTCGGGGAGGCGGAGGCACGCCGGGCGGTGGTGCTCGGATACGCGGAGACGGCCACCGGCCTCGGCCACGCGGTCGCCGACGGGCTGGGCGTGGCGCCGTACCTCCACTCGACACGGCGCCCGGTCGAGGGTGTGGCCCGGGCGGGCGGCTTCGAGGAGTCGCACTCGCACGCGACCTCCCATCTGCTGCTGCCGGAGGACCCGCACCTGCTGGGAAGCGGCACCGCGAGCGGCGACGGGCCCGCCGGGACACCGTTGGTACTGGTGGACGACGAATTCTCCACCGGCAACACCGTGCTCAACACGATCCGGGCGCTGCACGAGCTCCGTCCACGCGACCGGTACGTCATCGTGGCCCTGGTGGACATGCGGTCGGCGGCAGACCGGGACCGGCTGACCGCGTTCGCCGCCGAGATCGGGGCGCGCGTCGACCTGGTCGCGAGGGGAACGGGGACGGTCCGCCTCCCGGACGGTGTCCTGGCCAGGGGCCAGGCACTGGTGGCCGCCCACGAATCGGCACAGGCGGTGGCCGAGGCGGCCGCGACCGCCACCGGTATCGGTATCGGTGCCGTGTCCGGCGCCGGCCGCAGCTGCACCCGGGTCGAGCTGCGGTGGCCCGCCGGAGTGCCCGACGGCGGACGGCACGGCTTCACGCCGGCCCACCGCGAGATGCTCGAATCGGCCCTTCCCGCGATGGGCGCCCGCATCGCCGGGGCCTTGGGCGGCGACGCCCGCCGCGTCCTCGTCCTCGGCTTCGAGGAGCTGATGTACGCGCCGCTCCGGCTCGGCACCGCCCTGGAGGAGCACATCGACGCCGAGGTGCGCTACTCGACCACCACGCGGTCCCCCGTCCTCGCCGTCGACGACCCCGGCTACGCGATACGCAGCCGGCTGGTCTTCCCGGCCCACGACAACCCGGCCGACGGCCCCGGGGACCGTTACGCCTACAACGTCGCGGGCGCCGGCTTCGACGCCGTGGTGGTGGTCGTCGACTCCGCCGCCGACACGCCTGAGCTGCACGCCCCCGACGGCCTCCTGGCGGAACTCGCCGCCCACACCCCCCATGTCCTGCTGGCCGTCGTCCCCTCCTACGTTCCGTCGGCCGCCCCTGCCACCGCCCCCGAGCGACAGGAACCCCCGATGCTGCCCGATCCCCTTCGCGGCCCCCTCTTCTCCTCCTACGCACCCGATGAGGTCGGCTGGCTGCTCCAGGACCTCTCGGACACCGAACTGGAGGCGCCCACGGAGGAACGCGAGGAGGCGATACAGAGCGGTGGCGCGCACTACGCCGAGTCGCTGCCCGTCGAGTACCAGCCGTCCGCCCAGTACCAGGACCTCTTCAAGGCGGCACTCGACCTGTCTGCCGCCCGCATCGCGCGGGCCGTCGGCACCGTCACCGAGACGGTCCTCGCCGAGCGCGGACCCCGCCCCGTTCTGGTCTCCCTCGCCCGGGCCGGCACCCCGGTCGGCGTGCTGATGCGCCGTTGGGCGCAGCACCGCCACGGGCTCGACCTGCCGCACTACGCCGTCTCCATCGTGCGCGGTCGCGGTATCGACGCCAACGCCCTGCGCTGGCTGGCCGCCCACCACGACCCGGCGGACGTCGTCTTCGTGGACGGCTGGACCGGCAAGGGCGCGATCACCCGCGAACTCTCGGCGGCGCTCGCCGAGTTCGACGGCTTCGACCCGGAGATCGCGGTGCTGGCCGACCCGGGCGGCTGCGTCCGGACCTACGGCACCCGCGAGGACTTCCTCATTCCGTCCGCCTGCCTCAACTCCACCGTCTCCGGCCTGATCTCCCGTACCGTCCTCCGGTCCGACCTGGTCGGACCCCATGACTTCCACGGCGCGAAGTTCTACCGCGAGCTCGCGGCCGCCGATGTGTCCGGCCACTTCCTCGACACCGTCACCGCCCACTTCGACGAGGTCGTCGACGCGGTGGACGCCGAGGTCAAGGAGATGCTGGAGGCCGACCGCGCCCCGACGTGGGAGGGCTGGGCCGCCGTCGAACGCATCAGTGAGGAGTACGGCATCCACGACGTGAACCTCGTCAAGCCGGGTGTCGGTGAGACCACCCGCGTGCTGCTGCGGCGTGTCCCATGGAAGATCCTCGCCAAGCGCGGCGCCGGTACCGACCTCGAACACATCCGTCTGCTGGCCGAGCAGCGCGGCGTGCCGGTCGAGGAGGTCGACGAACTCCCGTACACCTGTGTCGGGCTGATCCACCCGAAGTACACCCGGGGAGCGACGGGCGCGGACGGCACATCGGTGGCGTCCAAGTGACTGCCCCGACGGCTGCGACCGGTCCGGCCACGCCCGTGACCGTGGTTGCCAGCGACCTCGACCGCACCCTCATCTATTCGACGGCGGCACTCCAGCTCGCCATGCCGGACGCCGACGCACCCCGGCTGCTCTGCGTCGAGATGTACGGGAACAAGCCGCTCTCCTACCTGACGGAGACCGCCGCCGCCCTCCTCGACCAACTGGCCCGCACCACGGTCTTCGTGCCCACGACCACCCGCTCCCGCGAGCAGTACCAGCGCATCAGCCTCCCGGGCCCCGCACCGAAGTTCGCCATCTGCGCCAATGGCGGACACCTCCTGGTCGACGGGGTCTCCGACCCGGACTGGCAGGACCGGGTGGCCCGCCGGCTCGCCGACGAATGCGCCTCGCTCGCCGAGGTCCGCGCCCACCTCGTCTCCACCGCGGACCCCGCCTGGCTGCTGAAGGAGCGGGTCGCCGAGGACCTCTTCGCCTACCTCGTCGTCGAACGCTCCCTGCTGCCCGCGGACTGGGTGCGGGAACTCGCGGAGTGGGCGGAGCCCCGCGGCTGGACCGTGTCCCTCCAGGGCCGCAAGATCTACGCCGTACCCCGGCCGCTCACCAAGAGCGCCGCGATGCACGAGGTGGCCCGCCGCGCCGGTGCCACCCTCACCCTCGCCGCCGGCGACTCGCTCCTCGACGCCGACCTGCTGCTCGCCGCCGACCGCGCCTGGCGCCCGGGCCACGGCGAACTCGCCGACACGGACTGGAGCGCCCCGCACATCGACGTACTGGCGGAACGCGGTGTGTTGGCGGGGGAGGAGATCCTCCGGCGGTTCATCCTGGCTTCCGCCCGGGCGCAGGTCCTCTGACACCTGCGCCGCCCGCCGGGGCGGCGTCCGCGACCCCCCGGCCTCGCCCGGCCGTCCGCATCCCACCGGGGCGCGCCGGGCGGAACACCCCCGACGCCGTCTTAGCGCGCGCCGACAGGGAACAGTGGCTCCGGCCGCCGTGTCCCCCGCCGCACGCCGGCATCCGGGGACCGGACCACCAGCCTGCCCGGACGGGCGGAGAGGGATTGTGCGATGACCAAGGGAAACGCCACAAAGATCACGGACGAGCTCTACGCGTACATGCTGGCGCACAATCCGCCGCTCGACGCGGTGCAGCGTGAGCTCGTCGAGACCACCTACGCACGCCTTCCGGACCGGGCCGGCATGCAGTCCTCCGAGGAGCAGGCGCCGCTGCTCGCCTTCCTCGTACGGCTGACCGGGGCCCGGCACATCGTCGAGGTCGGGACGTTCACCGGGTTCTCGGCGCTGGCGATGGCGCAGGCGCTGCCCGCCGACGGACGGCTGATCGCCTGCGACATCTCGGAGGAATGGACCGCCTACGGCCGCGAGGCGTGGGAGAAGGCAGGTGTCGCCGACCGGATCGAGCTGCGCATCGCTCCTGCACTCGACACCCTGCGGGCGATGCCGTCGGAACCGCACATCGATCTCGCCTACCTGGACGCGGACAAGGGGAACTACGTCCCGTACTGGGAGGAGCTGGTGCCCCGGATGCGGCAGGGCGGCCTCGTCGTCACGGACAACGTGCTGTTCCACGGAGGCGTGACCGACCCGCAGGCGACCGGGGGAGCGGCGGCGATCAAGGAGTTCAACGACCATGTGGCCGCCGATCCGCGGATGGACAGCGTGCTGCTCACCGTGGCGGACGGGCTGACACTCTCCCGTAAGCGGTAGGGCCCGCCGCCCGCCGGATCACCCCGGTCGACGGGCCACCGGGGTCAGCCGCAGCAGCCCCCGCCGCAGCAGCCCCCGCCGCCGCCGCCCGACGGCGCGGCGGGCGCGGAACCGGCCGACGACCCGCCCACGGCGACGGTGGAGAGAAGCTTCACGGTGTCCTCGTGCCCGGCGGGGCACGAGGCAGGGGCCGACGACTCCGCCATCGGACGGCTGAGTTCGAACGTGTCTCCGCAGGAGCGGCAGCGGTACTCGTAACGAGGCATGACCCCAGGCTAACCGGCTGCGGTCTCCTGCGACGGCATCCGGCCTCGCCGGTTCATGAGGGACAGTCACGAACTCCTGCCACCGCGAACGGCGTTCGGCTACGGAGGCGCGATCGGCATGGACGGCCGCCGGGAACGGCTCCGCTCCTCCAGAGCGGCCTCCTCGGGGTGACGGGCCTGCCAGTACGGGTTGTCGTGGGGAAGACCGCCACTGACCCTCCCGTACATCCCGAACATCATCAGCATCAGCCCGACGACAAAGCTGAACAGGACGTTCTGCATGTGGAAGGCGAGGAAGTTGAAGCCGGTGTCGAGCAGCGCGAGATTGATGAAACCGCTGAGGATGAACGCGATACCGAGAACCATGTTGAGCGTCGAGGCGAAGTTGCCGCCGATCACCATCCCGACGAACAGGAGCAGACCGACGCAGATGGAGAGGATGCTCAGCGCGCCGTTGGTGTTCAGGCCCGCGATCGTGTGGCCGCCCGTGTCGAAGATGCCGATCTTGTCGATGAGGCCGAGGATGCCGAAGGCGACCAGCACCAGTCCCATCAGCCCTGCCCCGATGCGGTAGACACGGCTGAGCCGGTGATCGACCGGGAGTTGCTCGTCGAGTCGGGCGACCTTGTTCCGTGGCGCCGGCCGACGTCCCGGAGACTGTCCGGGGTGCCGTGCGTGTCGCCGCGGGAGATGCAGCGAATGGGTGGCGGCCATGGTGCCTCCTTCCGCTACCACCAGCATCCGCCCCGCCCCGGGCCCGGACAACTCGGCTCAGCCGCCGGCGCCCCGCTCCTCACGGATCTCGGACACCACCCGCGCAGCCGTCCGCCGCACCGCTTCGGTCTCGGTCAGGAAGTGCCAGTAGTCGGGGTGACGGCCCTCCAGTCCGGCGACGGCATGCTCCAGCCGGACCACCGCGTCGTCCAGCGGCCGGGCGTGGCGGGGCTCCGGCGTATGGCGCCCCGCCATGGCCAGCCGCTGCGCGTCCCGGACCGCGAACCGGGTCCGCTGGATCTCCTGCTGCGGGTCCTTGGACACGTCGTCGAGCCGGTGCAGCCGGTCTCCGGCCGCGGACACGGCCTCGTCCGTCGCGTTGAGCAGGGCCCGCACGGTGGACAGCCGGGAGGTCGCGTCCGCCCAGCGCTGCTCGTCCCGCGCCTTGGCCGCTTCTTTCAGCTTCTCCTCGGCCTGCCGGACGTTGGCCGCCGCCTGCTCGGGCACGGGCTGCAGGTCCTGCCAGCACGCGGCCGAGAAGCGCCGCCGCAGTTCGCTCAGGACCGGCTCCACCGAACCGGCACGCGTGGTCAGAGCCTGGGCACGGGTACGCAGCGACACCAGCCGGTGGTCGATCTCGGCGGCCCGCTCGGGGAGCTGCACCGCCTCCGCCCGTACGGCCTCGGCGCCACGCAGCACCGCATCGGCGCGCTGCAGCGTCTCCGGCACCCCGTGCCGGCCGGCCCCCTGGTTCAGCTTGGTCAGTTCGGGAGCGAGGGCCGCCAGCCGCGCGGCGAGATCATCCGCTCTCAGTCCGGACGCCCGCACCGCATCGAGAGCGTTGCTCGCACCGAGGAGGGCCTGCCGAGCCCGTTCCACCGCGGGCGCGAGCCGGGCGAGCTGCGTCTCCGCGCTCCCCAGCAGCGGGCCGAGCCCCTGCGCGAACCGGTCCAGATCGCCCTTGACCCGTACCAGCTCGTCCTTGGCACCCGTCAGCTCCGCGCGGGCGCGCGACGCCACCGCGGGCTCCAGGTCGTCCCGGTCCAGGTCGTGGGCGTCGACCGCCGTGATGTACGCATGGCTGGCCTCGTCGATCCGTCGGCCCAGCGCGGCGAAATCGTCCGCGGCCTTGCGCGCGGCGGGCGAACTGTCCACCGCGGTGATCGTCTCGATCGAGATCTGCAGATCGCGCTGGGCCGTGTCCAGCTCGTAGAACGCCTCCGCGGCCGCGTCCTTCGCCGCCTGCGCATCGGCGCGCTGACCACCGCCACGGCCGCCGAACCAGCGCCGCGTACCCCCGCCGGCAAAGGCGGCCGGCAGCGCGGCCACTAGCAACGGCACCGGCAACAGCATCAAACCGAGGACGTCCCTGACGGCGGAATTGCCACCCGCTCCTGCCTGCGGCCGCGCGTGTGTCGCCGTCACATCCCTCTCCCGTGCCGTTCCGCCCTGCCCGGTTCATTCTCCCACCAGGTAAGGACGAACACACGGGCCGGTTAGTTCGCGCTTCGGACCGTGACTTCCCCGTTGTCACTGTGCGCCTTCACCACGTGCGGACTGCTGTCGCTGCGCGGCACCCGCACCGAGGTGCTCCCGTTCCCCGCGGTGGCGGTCACCGCATACGCCCCCGCGTACGCCCCCGGACCGGAACCGCCCGGCAGCTCGATGGTCACGCTCCCGTTGTCACTGACGGTGTCCACCAGGTCCGGCACGGCGGTGAACCCGAGCCGGACCGCCCCGTTGTTCGACTGCGCGGAGACGGACCTGCCGCCGATCCGCTCCGCGACGATGGCTCCGTTGTCGCTCTCCAGCCTCAGCGGCCCGCTGGAGTCCCGGACGGTCACCTTCCCGTTGTCGGAGCGGAGAGTGAGAGGAGTACCGAATCCGGACGCGGTGACCGACCCGTTGTCCCCCTTCACCGTGACCGCGACCCCGCGCGGCACCTTCACCTCGTGCCGCGCCGCACAGTTGCTGATCAGCGCGTCGCACTTCACCCGCAGTGTGAGCGTGCCGCCCCGCATAGCCCAACGGGCATCGGGACCGTTCCCGAACACCACCCACCCGTCGACGCGACGGGTCACCTCGACCCTGTCCACATCGGCCGGCACCAGCTCCACCGCCGTACCGGCGGAGTCGATGGTCAACGACTTCCCGCTCAACGCGAACGACCGGTGCTCGACCGGCGCGCCATCCGCATCCGGGCCACCGCAACCGGTGAGGACCAGGGCGACAAGTACGGCCCCGCCGGAAGCAACGACTGTGCGACTACGGCTGCGAACTGCCACGGCGATCGATCCCCCATCCGTCCCGGCGGACCGTCCCGCCGGCAGGGAACCACCGTAGGCAGCACACCACCCCGGGCCGAATCCGGACGGCCACCGTATGCGGGGTGGGGATATCCCCCGGGTGCGGGGTGCGGGGTGCGGGGCGTGGGGCGTGGGGTGTGCAGTCCGCGGTGGTTTGGCGCCTGGTGCCGTGCCTGCTGCGCCGGTGGCCGGTGGCCGGACGATCCGGGCAACCGTTTGTGAGCACGGGCCCTGCGCCATGTACGCTGTTCCCTCATCCACGGGTGCGTAGCTCAGGGGTAGAGCGCTGCTCTTACAAAGCAGATGTCGGCGGTTCGAAACCGTCCGCGCCCACAGTAGGAAATCGCAGGTGAGAGCCTGAATGGGCCCTCTGATCCACACGGATCGGGGGGCCTTTTCCATGATCGAGGCCACATAGAGGCCACATAAAGTCCACATCGTCCCGAGGCGAAGATCCCTCGTCACTCCATAGAGGGAGTGGAAACGTGGCCGGTACACCGTAGAGTGCGGCGCATGGGAGGGGCAGGTACGTCTCCCCGCGCGCGCCTGACACGCGCCTCCCTGAATCTGTGGCTCTCGGCGGGGAGGCTGGGACCACGGACGAGGCCCCCACCGGGTTTATCGGTGGGGGCCTCTTGCTGTTCAACGTAGACCGCCCCATACCCAAATGGGTACGGGGCGGGACACCCTGACCGAGTCGTGGTGTCTGACGGCGCATAGAGGCGGACACGCGAACGCCTCCGCACCGCTTGGTAGCCGCATCAGCTCAAGTCCGTGCGGCCGCTGGGGATTACCGAGTGGTGCATGTGCCAACGGCACTGGCTCACCCTGGCCGAGTAGCAAGCGCTTCACAACCGGACACATGCGAGTACACACCCACGGGGTGATCTTCGTACGCTTGCCCGAAACCATGATCCATTTACCTGCACCCTGGACACCGTCGGCCTGGTCACATCGGACGCACCTCACGTCCGCCGTGCAGCGGGTCGGCGGACCGAGAATCGGCCCGCTCCGTGCACGCCTCGGTATCGGCGCAGGCACGAGGAAACCATGAGTACGCGGCCCCCTCGGTCGGCCGGGCGCGCTGCTCTCCGAGGTCGATGTCGTCGCCCACCGTGAGGGGGTGCCGGCACCAGACGCAACGCCACCCGCGGCGCTGCTGCTCGGTGAGCTCGTTGACTGGCGGTAAATCCCTCACGGTCATGGCGTGTCCCCGGCTCGTCGTTGATCAGGTACGAGACCAGCGTGACGGGCGGGGAAGCGCTCAACGCTCACAGATTCGTGAGCGTTGGCAGGTCGGGGCGTGAGCGCGACTACAGACCGATCCAGGCGGCCATGTGCCCAAGGCTGTCCGGGGTGCGGCGCGAGATGTGGACCAGGCCCTTGATGGTCTCGCGTGCGCCCGGGTGGTAGCGGGTCTGCTCCGGGGCGGCATGCCGGGCTTCGATGATGCTGGCCAGCGCCGCTTCGGTGCGGCCGGTCTCCATCTCGGAGCGCGCCTTGTCGATGAGGAAGTGGGCGCGCCGCGACGTGGCCAGCGCTGGCGGGATGCTGATCTGTCGAGCCTGGGTCAGGGCTTCGTCGTACTGGCGCATCTCGACAGCCGCGGACATGCGGTGCAGGGCCACGTTCGTTGGGCCGAAGCTGAGCCAGTGGATTTCGGAGGCGTCCCCGGTCTGCTCTGCGCACCGCTTCGCTTCGGCGATGTGAGTGTCGACCGCGGTCTGCTGGTCCGCACGGGCCGCGATGACCGAGGCTCCGAGGTGCAGTTGCCCGGTGACTGCGACGGCCTCCCTCGTTTGCTCTGCTCCGCCGACGATGTCGTGGCCGGCGGTGACGAGGCGCTGTCCGATCGTGTACTCGCCCTCACGGAAATACACCAGAGCCCGCATGTACTGGCGGATCGCGGCGAGACAGGGATCGGAGGCACGGTATGCAGCCCAGTTCATGCGGTCGAGGGCGACCGAGCTGAGGTCGTAGTAGCCGAGCTTCACCGCGACGTCGTGTGCGGTGCGGTACGTCGAGGCGAGGGCCTGCCACAGCTCCGTCGACTGGGCGCGCCACGCCGCGGTCGTGAGCTCAGCGATTGTCGAGGGCAGCCGTCGGGCAGCGTTCCGTAGATGTGTGGCCCGCACCTCGGCGCAGAGTCCTTCGGCGCTGGCGATCAGCTGCTCGGCCGGTCTGTCGGGGATGGTGTCGTCTGCCCCCAGGTCATACAGGTCGAGTGCTTCCCGGATGGGGCGCACGAGTTCGGCGAGTCGGTCCTGCTGCAGTTCGGTCACGTAGGGCTGCCCCGTCAGCGCGGTGACGTCGACCCGGAGGGCCTGGGCGACAGCCGCAACGAAGTCGAGGTTGGCGGGCTTGGCGCCGCATTCGACCTGGTTGAGGAGGCTGTACGAGTACGGGAGACGGTCAGCCAGCTGCCGCTGTGTCAGCCTGGCGAGTTTCCGCTGCTCTCTGATCCGGGCACCCGTGTGGTCGTGGTCCAGTCTGGGCATAATGGGCTCCGTTCCTGACTCACCATCTGGAACGGTACTCGCGCTTCTGCGCGGCGGACCCAGCATCGCCCCCGATTCCATCCAGTTCGGGGGCGGTTGCACGTGTGTGGTCGGATGGCGGCATGACGACTCTGTACCTGTTCGGCTCGGCCGCACCGCCCGTCCTTGAGATCGCCGGGGTCATCCAGAGCGCGCAGGCTCGCGGGTGGGATGTGTGCCTCGGGCTGACCCCGACGGCCGCCCGCTGGCTGGAGGCTCAGCTGCCGGAGCTGGAGCGGCTGACCGGACATCCCGTGCGCTCCGAGTACAAGCTGCCCACGGAGCCGGACGTGTGGCCGGAGACGCACGCCATCATGCTCGCGCCGGCCACGTTCAACACGATCAACGAGTGGTCCCTCGGCCTGACGAGCAAGTTCGTTGTCGGGGTGGTCGCGGAGGCGATCGGCAAGGAGATCCCGACGGTGGCCATGCCGTGCGTCAACAGCGCCTATGCGCAGCATCCACAGTTCCACTGGTCGGTGGAGGCCCTGCGGTCGATGGGGGTGACGGTGCTGTATGGCGAGGGTGGCTTCGTGCCGAACCAGCCGGGCGAGCGGCGACCGGAGGGATACCCGTGGCACCTTGCCTTGGACGCAGTCGAGATGATTGTCAGACCCTCCGCTTACGATCCGGCCCGTGGCAATCGAACTGACTGATGCACTGATTGAGCTGGAACGCGCGGCGTGGGCCGAGCAGCGGGAGAACCGGCTGACGTTGGAGACCGCTGTCGGCGTGCAGGCGGCGATCACGGCACATGCAGAGGCGACCGGGCAGTCGCGGTACGAGGTGGAGCGGGAGCTCAAGCGCATCGTTCGGCACCCTGAGCCGGACGCTGGCTGACCCAAACCGCCCCGTGCCCCGGCCCGCCGCCGAGGAGCACCCCCACGAACGCTGTCCTGTGACACCGAAGGTCGAACGGTTTGTCGCGGAGCCTAAAGGCGGTACACGCGCACCGTCTCGTACAGGGCGTTGAGAGCGAGGTCGGTGATGGAGTTGACCGTGTGCTGCATGAGGTTCCCTGGGGTGCTCCGCACGACGGGGCCACCCTTTGGATTGAGTGGCCCCCGCAAGGCGTCGTGCGCCATCACTCCTGGAGGCGTGCCAGGTTGGGGATGTATTACAGTCCCCTGCGACTCAGCTTCCTGGGTGTTCCACGACGACCAGCGTCATGCGGATGTTCTAGTCGTTGACGACTGCCCCACCGCCTTCTACCTGGAACACGTTGAGACTGGCCCGGCAGGTGTTCGTGCCGTCCGAGGCCGTCACCGTGTAGGACCCGAAATGTGTGCCGAGTGGCACACTGTGGCCGTTGGTGGCGAACTGACCCAGCCCGCTGGTAGGAACTCCGAAAGTCGCCCCTGGTACGGAAACTGTGACCGCCGTGTTTGGAGCGAAGCCAGCTCCTCGGACCCGGACATTGTGGCCAACATATACGGACGTGGGACTCACCGAGACGGAGCACTTGCCCTTGGCCTGCGGATTGGTGGGCTTGCAACCCTTGTTGCTGGGATTCTTCCCCGTCGGGTCGTTCTTGGGGCAGGGCTTTACCTTGGTCTTTTCGATCGGCCGAGGAGTGCAACCCCAGTTGGGGTAGTTCTTCCCCTCCCGGTCGTTGATGGGGCATACCCCGCCCTTACCGGGGTTAAGTAGACCACCGCGCCGCGGGGTGCAACCCCCGTTTTTGCTGGGGTTCTTCTTCCCGTCCGGGTCGTTGGTTGGGCAAACCCCGCCCTTGCCGGGCTGCGTATTTTTCTTTACGGGCTCCTCGTTTTTGATGCAACCCCAGTTGCTGGGATTCTTCCCCGTCCGGTCGTTGATGGGGCATATCTTTCCCTTGCCGGGGAACAGGATTTCGATCAAATCCTTCCTTTCGATGCAAGGCCTGTTCTTGGCATTCCTCCCATGCGGGTCGAGAATTGGACACTCTTTGACCTTGGGGGGCTCCGTCTTGCTCGTGCAACCCGGAATTGGCACCTGCGTGCAAGTAAGTTCGAAGTTGGGGGTGTCGTGGCGACCTGTGTCACGACGCTCCGTGTCACGGCGCCCCGTATCGCGACACTCTTGGCTGGAGTTATCCCCGTCCTCGCAGGGCGCGCTGGGCAGACGTGATGCTGAGCCCTCTACGCTGCTGGGTGCGTTTGCTGGCTCTGCGGCTGGCTGCGCGTTCGCGGTTGGCGCCACGCCTAGCGCGAGCGATGCGGAAATGGCTGTAGCTAGAAGCATTCGCGTGACTATTCGGAACATGCCGGTTCCTTAAACTCGCCGTGTTCTGCATTCCGCTCGAGTTCCATCCAGCCATTGCTGTGCCGCTGTGGTGTTTTGTTTGGTGTTGCACCTAAGCGCCACTCTGCATGCCGGGGAAGCGAGTGATGGCTTGAACGTGCGGGCAGCCCTACTTGTCAGTGTGTTCTCCACTCATGTACTTCGCCACCGGGCACCCGACTGGCCCACGGCGGGCGCTAAGGGCACGTCAATTGCGCAGAATTTACCCAAAGGTCGAGTCATCCACGAGACGAGTCAGGGGGGATGTTTTACACTTCCCTGCGACGCAGCTTCCTGGGTTTTCCACGACGACCAGCGTCATCCGGATGTTCTGCTCGTCGACGAGGTTCCCGGCCTGAGCGGCGGCCC
Source organism: Streptomyces sp. NPDC058231 (assembly GCF_042882275.1). Classification (NCBI taxonomy): domain Bacteria; kingdom Bacillati; phylum Actinomycetota; class Actinomycetes; order Kitasatosporales; family Streptomycetaceae; genus Streptomyces; species Streptomyces sp. NPDC058231. The sequence goes on from NZ_JBHVWN010000105.1 coordinate 17,916, forward strand.
CGATCACGGTCCGCGAGTCATCGTCCGCGACCAGGGCATCTCGGGCCTGCATCCACCGCCGACCTGAGACCGAGCTTGAAGTATCGATTGGCACTGCGGCCGGGTCCCATCGGTACGAAGCCGATGACGAAACCGCCCCCTGCCCCGGCCGCAGCCGGAACAGAGGGCGTGATGGTGTGGTCAGCGGAGGAGTGCGAGGATTCCGGTTGCTGTGCCACCCAGGCCGGCCAGGGCGCCGATCGTGGGCAACGGCCAACGGGCCCGCTCCAACGCGCGCAACCGGGTCTCATGGTCGGCAACATCTTTCGTGACCTCGATATAGCTGTCTCTCAGCCCGTCGAGCTTCGTCTCCACCCGGGATACCGCGTCGTGCAGGGATCTCATCTCCTGGTAGATCTGGGATGAGCTGATGTACACGCCCGGGTCTTGGGGCGCGGTCATCCCACCCCTCGGGCGAGACTGGCCGAGTTCTTGTTGTCCTTCAGGCGTGCGGCCAGCCCCTTCAGCAGGGACCAGACTGCGCCGACGCCGCCCGCGCCCGCGGCGTACCACATGCTGCCGTCGAGGGGCGTTGTGATTACGACGCCGCCGAGAAATGCCCCGACGAATGTGGATGCCACGCGCTCGGCGAGGTCGCGCGCGTAGGTCTTAGCGGACGTGACGACGCCTTCCGGGTTGAAGTCAGACATGGTCAGGCGTCCTTACTCTTGATGTTGACGTCGATGACGGCAGACTTGATCGCGGCCTCGACCGCGGTGACGATGGTTGCGGTGTCGGCGCCCATGCCGACCTGCCCGGCGAGGGCAGTGATCGCGGCGCTCATGGCAGCGACCCGCTTGTCTATCGACCGGACGCGGGCCTGCGTGTCCCGCAGGACAGATAGCGCCTGCCAGTTGGGGTTGGTCTTGATGTCGGTCGCGTCGGACGGCGCAGCGATGGCGTCGGTCTTCCACACCGCGTTGAAGATGTCCTGCTTAGACCGACCGGCAAATGGATCACTTGAGGCGTCGGGTGGTGGGGCGGCCATCCCAGCGATAGCGGCTCGTCGAGCGTCGGATGAGCATGCGGAGC
>NZ_JBHVWN010000106.1:0-18929 GCF_042882275.1 Streptomyces sp. NPDC058231
CGTTCGTCATCGCCCTCAACGGCTTCGACGGACACCAGCCCTACACCCCCGACGAGGTGCGCGAGGCCCTGCAGATCGGCCCCGACACCCCGATCCTCACCACGGACGCCCGGCACCGTGCGGACGCCAAGAGCGCCCTCATCACGCTCGTCGAGCACGCGCTGATGGCCCGCCTGCGGTAGGGCTCACCGGCCCGGCAGCCATGCGGAAGGCCCCGCACTCCTTCGGGAGTGCGGGGCCTTCCGGGTTCTACGGGGCTTCTGGGGTCACGGAGCCTTCCGGGGCGCGGGGCCTGCCGGGTGACTCAGCCCTGCCACGAGTGCGGGGCGCGGAAGCCCGGGGTGCGCTCCAGGCGGCGCCAGCCCGCGGAGGTGCGGCCACGGTGGGCCGGGACGGCCTCGGGCTTCGCTGCGGCGCGGGCGAGCAGCACCGCGGTTATGGCGGCCAGCTCCTCGGGGTCGGCAAGACCCTTCTCGACGCGCAGCACGGACTCGGCAGGAGTGGTGCTCATATATGTGTCTCCGTCTTCTGGGCAGTGTCAGGCGGGCTGTGCGGGGCGATGGGACAGCCGCGGTTACTGCGGGGGGTTGCCGTGCTTGCGGGACGGCAGATCGGCGTGCTTGGACCGGAGCATCGCGAGCGAGGCGATCAGCACCTCGCGGGTCTCGGCGGGGTCGATGACGTCGTCGACCAGACCGCGCTCTGCGGCGTAGTACGGATGCATCAGTTCGGCCTTGTACTCCTTGACCATGCGGATCCGCATGGCCTCGGGGTCCTCGGCATCGGCGATCTGCCGACGGAAGATGACGTTGGCGGCACCCTCGGCGCCCATGACGGCGATCTCGTTGGTGGGCCAGGCGTAGGTGAGGTCGGCTCCGATGGACTGGCTGTCCATCACGATGTAGGCACCGCCGTACGCCTTGCGCAGGATCAGCGAGATCCTCGGCACCGTGGCGTTGCAGTACGCGTAGAGCAGCTTCGCACCGTGCCGAATGATTCCACCGTGCTCCTGATCGACGCCGGGCAGGAAGCCGGGTACGTCCAAAAGGGTGATGATGGGAATGTTGAATGCATCACACATCTGGACGAAACGGGCCGCCTTCTCCGACGCCTCGATGTCCAGGACACCGGCGAGGGACTGCGGCTGGTTGGCCACGATGCCGACGACCTGGCCGTCGAGCCGGGCCAGGGCGCAGATGATGTTGCGGGCCCAGCGCTCGTGGACCTCCAGGTAGTCGCCCTCGTCGACGAGCTCCTCGATGACCTTGTGCATGTCGTACGGACGGTTGCCGTCGGCCGGCACCAGGTCGAGCAGGACGTCGCCGCGCCGGTCGGCCGGGTCGTCGCTCGCCACGGTGGGCGGGTTCTCCCGGTTGTTCGACGGGAGCATCGACAGCAGGTACCGCACCTCGGCGATGCAGGTCTCCTCGTCGTCGTACGCGAAGTGCGCGACGCCCGACGTCTCGGCGTGCACATCGGCGCCGCCGAGGCCGTTCTGCGAGATCTCCTCACCGGTGACCGCCTTCACGACGTCCGGTCCGGTGATGAACATCTGGGAGGTCTCGCGGACCATGAAGACGAAGTCGGTGAGGGCGGGGCTGTACGCCGCGCCGCCCGCGCACGGGCCGAGCATCACGGAGATCTGCGGGATGACACCGGAGGCGCGGGTGTTGCGCTGGAAGATGCCGCCGTATCCGGCGAGTGCGCTGACGCCCTCCTGGATACGGGCACCGGCGCCGTCGTTCAGCGAGACCAGCGGAGCGCCCGCCGAGATGGCCATGTCCATGATCTTGTGGATCTTGGTGGCATGGGCCTCGCCCAGTGCGCCGCCGAAGATCCGGAAGTCGTGCGCGTAGACGAAGACCGTGCGGCCCTCGACCGTGCCCCAGCCGGTGATGACACCGTCGGTGTACGGCTTCTTCTCCTCCAGGCCGAACCCGGTCGCCCGGTGCCGGCGCAGCTGCTCGACCTCCTTGAACGAATCCGGGTCCAGGAGCAGCTCGATGCGCTCACGCGCCGTCAGCTTGCCCTTGGCGTGCTGTGCCTCGGTCGCCCGCTCACTCGGTCCGCGCCGCGCCTGCTCACGCAGCGCCAGCAGTTCGGCCACCCGGCCACGGGTGTCGGTCGGCTCGCCCGGGGTTTCGTCCACAACGGTCATGTATCGACCCTACGAAGCAGACCAAGGAAACTCTGCCGTCGACTCTGCACAGTCTCCTGACCCGATTCCTGGTGGAGCTGGACAGAACCGGAGCCCCATGCAGGCAAACCACCAGCCCTGAACGGTCCCGCTTTGTGAGAGACCCACAAAGCGGAACTGTGGTGTACGGCACACGCCGGTCACTCCGGGCGTATGGGCCGTTGGTGCGATCCGCACGTACGGGCGCCACCGGACGGGCGATCCCGGCGGATTCCCGGACCGATCCGCGGCGCAGCGGCGGGGCCCGCTACCGGACCTCGCAGCGCAGGCTCGCGCCCGCCGTCCCCGGGTCGACGCGCAGCACCAGCTGCCGGCCGGTGGCGAGGACCTCGATCCCCGGGTCCGCGGACACGACCTCGCGCACCGGACGCGCCCACACTACGTCCACGGGTACGCCGCTCCGGTCGGGCCCGCTCACACACACCGTCGTCGAGTGGCGCCCCTCCCGCACGAGGACGGCGGACGGGGCGCCGGCCGAGAGCGGGCCCGCCGTGCCGGGCTGCCAGAAGTTGGCGGCGGTGAGCCCCAGCGAGCGGACGGCTACGCCCTGCCGCTCGGCGGTGTTCGCCAGGACGGTCAGCCAGTGCCGGTCCGCGGCCCGGGCGGCGAGCGCGCGGCGGGATGCGCCGGGCATCAGCAGGTAGAGGTAGCCGGCGTCGGTGGGATCGGTGCCGTGGTCGAGCCAGAGGGTCTGCCAGTGGCGGGTGCGCCGCTCGGTGGAGCTGGTGGTGTTGATGTCGGACCAGGCACCGGTCCTGGCCTCCCGCAGCGTCCTCAGTTCGGCTCCGCCGGGCAGCACCCAGCCGCCGTGCCCTTCGAGGTGTGCCCAGCGCGGGCGGCGCCCGGCGTCGGTGGTGAACGCGGCGGAGGGTTCCGGGCCGAGGTTGCGGTTGTCGATGACGGTCTCGACCGGGCCCCCGTCGGTGGCGCTGATGCCCGCCCCGAGGCAGATGACGGCGTCGGCCGCGCAGAACCACGACTTGCGGGCCTGCAGGGTGGAGCCGAGGCCCTTGACGTGCTGTCCGACAGCGGCGAACTCGCCGTCGTGGACGCCGCCGACCCACTGGACGGCGGGCCGCGGTTCGCCCCATTCGCCGCCCTCACGGTCGGCGAGGCGCTTGGTCGAGACGGTGGTGCCGGGCAGCCGGTACCAGTCCACGGTCGGCCAGAACCAGTCGGTGTACTGGTCGCCCCCCGAGCGCCCCGGCCACCAGTAGAGCATTCCGGCCCCGGTGTGCCAGCCACGCGGGTTCTCGCCGTTGCCGCACTCGTACGAGCTGATCCGCTCCGACGCCATGGAGAGGTTGGCGACCCAGTCCGGACGGCGGTGCACGGCCCGGTCCATGGCGGCGAAGAGCGTGTGCCCGACGGGTTCGGGGGCGGCGGGGACGGCACTGGTGGCGACGGCCGCCAGCCGGGAGAGGTCGGCGACGCCGAACTGCGGGGCGGTGAGGAGCGGCGTCACGGTGTCCCGCTCGATCCACCCCTTCACCATCGCGTTCCACCGGTCCCGCTCGGCGGCGGAGGCGCCGCCGGCGAGGAGGGCGATGGCGGCGATCAGTCCCTGTCCATGGAAGTGGTCGCTGCGCATGATCTTGCGCTCGTCGCTCTTGAGCAGACCCCGGCTGATGGCGCGGCCGTTGACGCTGTCCATCATCAGACCGTCGTGGACGAGCGGCGCGTAGGCATGTTCGACGCTGTCGAGGATGATCTGCCGGTTGGGGTCGGTGACGGCCCAGCTGGACCCCGCGAGCAGCGCGAAGAGCCGGCCCAGACCGTCGAGCATGACCTGTCCGTACGTGCCCGAGTAGGCGATCCAGGTGTGCTGGACGAACGACCCGTCGGCGTAGAGGCCGTCGCCCTCCGTCACGTACGGGAAGACGGGCGAGAGGGCGTCGCGGGCCAGGGCGGTCTTCACGGGATCGCGGCCGAGGATGCCACGCAGGGCGACGGAACGGCACAGGTCGACGCGGTTGGCCCCGGTGGACGTGCCGCTGTAGTCGCCGAGCACGGCGTCCGGGACGAAGTGGTCCACGGCGGCGCAGGCGGCCTGCCGCTGTGCCCCGGTGAGGTGGTCGTGCAGGACGGCGACGATGTCCATCAGGAGGCGCGGGCTGCCGATCTGCCACTCCCACCAGTTCCCGTACCGGGCGGTGGCCGGGTTGTAGACCGTCGCGGCGAGGTGGTCGAGGCCGCGGACGATGTCGGCGAGGAGAGCGGTGTCACCGGTGTGGCCGGTCCCCTGCTGGGCGTAGGCCTGGGTCATCGTCCACAGGCGGCTGTAGCTCCCGGTGATCCCGGACGGCGGGTCGAAGGGCCGGTCGGGCCAGAGCGAGGTGGCGACGGGGGCCATGGTGGCGCGGAACCCGCCGGCGAGGTCGCCGGTCTCGGCGAGCCGGGAGGCGTAGGGCTCCGCGGCCGCGTCGTATCCGGTGCCGAGCGCGAGATCGACCCAGCGCAGCCGGAGGGTGTCGAACTCGTCGGCGGGTGCGTCGACGGCGCGGGCCTGTCCCGGCAGTGCCAGACCGAGTGCGGTGGCGGTGCCGGTGGCCAGAAAGGCACGGCGTGACCAGGCGGGCAGGAGTGACACAGCAAGACCTCCGGGACCTCAGTGGTGTGGACCGGGCGCCCGCCGGTTTAGCACGCGCCGGTAGGAACGGGAAGGGGGCGGGACCGGTCCCGCCCCCTTCCCGCCGCGGGATCGCTCAGCCGCCGCAGTGGAACCGCGCGTTGCCCCAGTCCGCGTGGTCGTTGCCGTTGCCGTCGCCGCCGTCAGCGACGAACAGTTCGACGTACTTGGCGCCGGTGACGTCCGCCGACAGCGACCAGGCGGTGTCGGCCGCCTTCAGCACCGGTGACTTCACCTTCTCCGCGCCGTCGGCCCTGACGCCGAACTGCACGCTGCCCGCGGTCTTCTGCACGTCGTCCACGCCCACCTCGGCGGTGAACGACGTGCACCGGCCGCCCAGGTAGTAGCGGATGCTCGCCGGGGCGTGGCTGCCGAGGCCCTTGGTGTAGACGGTGCCGCCGATCGTCAGCGGGGTACCGTCGCCGGTGCCCGTCTCACCGTTGGAGAGATCGCGCTCGACCGGCCCCCAGCCGTTGCTCGACGCCGTCCAGTCCAGGTCGCTGGCCCAGCTGTCCGTGGTGGGCGGCGGCGGCAGGGTGCGTACGGACGTCTGCGCGTCCAGGCTCCGCTTCGCCGCCGCGACGGTGTACGACGCCTGGGCACTCAGGTCGTACGACCGGTACTCGGCGTCCACCGGCGGCGTGACCTGCCAGCTGCCGGTGACCTCGGCGCCCGCCGCCACGGAGTCGAACGTGACGGCTCCCGTGGGCTCCGCCGTCCAGCCGTCGGGGACGGTGAGTCCGAGCGACACGTCGGTCGCGGCCGTCGCCTCGTAGTTGGTGAAGCTCGCACTGACGACGTTGGCCGTGCCCGGCTCCAGGGTCTCGGCGCCCGGGTCGATACCGAGCGTGCCGCAGGCGGCCCGGTCACCGTCCGGGGCCGGGCCGAGGTCGGTCACGGTGAACCCGTCGAGGACGAAGTCGGCGCCCTCGGGCGCGTCGTCGCGCTTGCGGAGTCCGGTCCAGGTGTCGCCGCAGCCCGCCGTGACGGTCTCGGTGAAGTGCCCGGTGGTGCGCTGCTGCCCGATCGCGGTGGTCCGGGTCTCGACCGAGTCGGGGTTGCCGTCGGCCGTGATCCGGTCGTAGCCGTCGACCCACTCGTAGGCGCCGGCGTGGCTGGACTGGTAGTCGTACTCGACCCGGTACCGGTGGCCGTCGGCCATCGGAACCGTCCACGGCGCCGTCCGGTAGACGAGTCCGCCGTTCTCCTCGTGGGACTTGAGGGACTCCTTGTCGCCGATCACGTCGTCGACGAGCTTCCCGTTCCAGCCGGCCTGGGTGTACGGGGCGTGCAGCCGGGAGATGACGGTCCGGGGGTCGGTGGCACCGCCCGCGTCGCCCTTGAGGAAGGGGCCCCAGCCCTGGTCGACGTCCTCGAAGTCCTCGTACACGACGGTGTTCTTCTTGGTCGCCGGGGCGTTGGCCACGACGCGTACGTCATCGGCCCGGACCGTTGCCGTGCCGCCCTTCGCCGCTTCGATCCGCAGGGTGGTGCGGCCGTTCGGCGGCGCGGTGAAGTTCACCTTGGCCCGCTGGAAGTACGTGCCGTGCCAGTCCGACGCGGCCACTTCGTCCTTGAGGGTGGAGCGGTCCACGGTGACGGATCTCCCGCCGGCCGAGAGCGTCGTGTGCCGGGTCTTCCCCGGTTCGACCTCGATCAGCGCGGAGGCGGTGTAGCGCGCGCCCGGCCTGAGCCCGGTGATCTGCTGCGCGACGGCGGCCGTGCCGTCGCCGGAGAGCTTCCCGCTGTTGCGGCCCTGGCCGTCGGTGTCACGGGCCACGGTGCCGGTCTTCGACCAGGCATCGAGCCCGTTGTCGTTGAAGCCCGGGTCGTCGACCGCACCGCCCTCGCCCCACTTCGGGTCGGCGGCGGAGGGCGCGTGGTCCGGGTAGAGGACGTACGGCTGTCCGGCGGTGGCCGTCAGCGTGATCTTCCCGTCGACGGGCCGGACCGTGCCGGTCCTGACCCGGCCGTTGTCGGTGAGCTCGTAGACGGTGTACGCGCCGGTGGACGGCACCGACCAGCTGCTCGTACCACCGGACTTGCTGTAGTGGTAAAGCTTCTTGCCGCCGTCCCACGGCAGCAGGTAGTCGGTGCCGCTGAGCACCTTGCGGCCGTGGTCGTAGAAAGTCCGCTTCCCGTCCTCGACCGTGCCGCGGACCCCGCCGGTGAAGGCGATGTCGTTGCCGTCCCAGCGGGTGATCTTCTGCTGCTGGAGGTACTTGGCGGGCAGGTTGCGCTGCCAGATGTTGTCGTAGAAGGCGTTCCAGTCGGTCTCACCGGTCCAGCCCTCGAACTCGTCGATGGCGCTCTGGCCGAGGACCGGGTCGTTGTTCCAGACGTCCTTCTCGCTGTTCCGGATGAACCGGATGATCTGCGAGTTGAGGCCCTTGTCGGTGGCGCCGCCGTAGTCGAGGTCGTTGGCCCAGTGCGACCAGAGGGAGCCGCGCTCGAACTTGTCGGCCCACTCGGTGGCCACGTTCCAGCCCTGCCGCTGCACGGCCTGGAGAGTCTTGTCGGCTATCCAGCCGTGCGTGTAGTAGACGTCGATGTAGAGCAGGCTGAGGTTGGGGTCCGTCTCGTCGCGCAATTGCTGGAAACGGCGGGCCAGGCTGCCGCTGTTGATGTCGTTGCGCTGGTCGATGTAGTAGCTCTGGCCCAGCCAGTTCCAGCCGGGCTTCGTCTTGTCGACCAGCGTCTCGTCGAAGGCGTCGGCGTCCGGGTACGCCTCGGTGGCGTTGACGTGGACGCCGAAGGTGGCACCCCACTTCTTGCCGTCCTTGAGCAGGGTGTTGAGGTCCTTCAGCCCGCCGGCGCGCCGGTTGTAGTCGCCGCCGTAGTCGGGGTGGGCGGAGTCGTGGCCCTCGGAGGCATATCCCTTGAGCAGCGCCAGCTGTCCGAGTCCGTCGGTGGCGAGGGAGACCCGCTTGACGTCGTCGAGAGTACGCAGGAACGGGTGTGTGGCCTGACTGGCGAAGTTGAACGGGATGTGGGTGACGACCCGGTCCGCCGTCTTGTCGCTGCCCGGTGCGGTGATGCCTATGGTGCGGAACGCGACGGCGCCGTCCTGCCAGTCGACGGTCTTGTCGCCGTTGGCATCAGGGGTGACGACGACCTTGGCCCAGGGCAGGTTCGCGCCGCTCTCCGGCTGCGGAGCGCCGTCGCCCCGGTAGGTCCACTGCCCGGACCAGACGCCGACCCGGACGCTGCCGTCGTCGGCCTTGCGGGCCTGGTGCCAGAACCGGGCGTCGTCGCCGCCGGTGGCACCGGAGGGCTTGTCGTACGAGGAGTTGGACTCGACGGCCGCGGCGAGCGAGCCGGTGTTGACGATCGCGTAGGAGGCGCCGACCGGTGCCTTGTCGACGGCGGTGCCGGCGGTGACGTCGGCGAAGACGTCGGCGGTCCGGGTCGAGTCCGGGTCGAGCCGGGTGAACGCGGTTGCCGCTCCGGTCTCCGTGGAACCGACGGAGACCAGGTCGTGACCCGGGATGTCGATGGTGCCGACCCGGAACGCCTCGGTGTCACGGACGGCCGTGACCTTGAAGGTGGTGGCCCGGCCGGAGACCGAGAGCGAGGCGTCGATCTCGACGCCGGGCAGGTCCGGAAAGGTGAGCGTGTACCGCGCGGTCGTGCCGGTGACCTTGGGGGCGGCCTTCGGCTTAACCGCGTGCGCGGCGCCGTTGAGGGTGACGGCGGTGACCGGCTGGGTACTGCCGAGCAGCCGGCCGCCGCCGGCCCGGTCGGTGTACGACAGGACGCGCGGGAAGTCGTCGGCGACCACGACCGAGAGCTGCGGGGAGCCGATGACAGCGGCGCCCGCGGGGGCGGCCGGGCCGGCTGCGGCGGGTGGCGGGGCGGCGGCTGCGGCGGGGAGTGCGGTCCCCACCAGCGCCAGGACGGCGGCAGAGGCGGCGGCGACGGCGCCCGCCGAAGTGAATCTTCGCGACATGTGCCCTGAGTAGTCCCACTGTCGGGACACCGTCAACGACGTGCGGCCCCGAGGGACGTTCCAGTCCAACAACCGCGATGCGTTAGTCCAAGTGGGGGTACGCAGGTCGGGGCGGGCGCAGCGTTCACTTCCTGACCACTGCGACCGGTCTCGCCTCGGCCATACTCGCCAAGTACCGGTGCAACCAGTCGAGTTGTGAAGACTTTCGTTTCTTGAGAGCGCTCTCAGTCACAACCCTTGACGCTCGCCACGGCCATCGCAAGAGTGGTGCGCACCGCGGACGCCCCAGCTCCACATCCCCGCACGATCGTTCCGTCCGCGGTTCCCCACACCTCAGGAGTCCCCCGTGATTTCGCGCAGACTGTTCCTGACGGGCGCCGCCGCGACCGCAACCGCACTCACCTACCCCGCCTGGGGAAGCGCCCTCAGCCCACACGCCTCGGCGGCGGCCGCGACCTGTGAACTGGCCCTGGAGAACCGGTCGTTGCCCGGCACGGTCAACGCCTATGTCACCGGCCACGAGCAGGGCACCGACCGCTGGGTGCTGCTCCGGGCCGACGGCAGCCTCTACCACCCCGACTCCCCCGCCGCCCCGCAGACCCCGCTCCCGGTGGACTGCGCCATCCCGCTCAAGGCGGCGGGCGCCGGGCCGGTCGTTCTGACTCTCCCTCAGATGTACGGCGCCCGCGTCTATTTCGTACGCGACGACAAGCTCGACTTCTACCTGAACCCCGGCCCCGCCCTGGTCGAGCCGGCGTTCGCAACGTCCACCGACGCGAACTACGGGCGGACCTGGTCGTTCTGTGAGTTCACCTTCAATCCGCAGCAGCTGTACGCCAACATCAGCTACGTCGACCTGGTCACCGCGCTCCCGATCGGCCTGACCCTGGAGGGCGACACCACGCACACGGTCGCACCGCTGCCCGACGGCGCCGTGCAGCGGATCGCCGACGGCCTGACCGCCCAGGCGGCCGCCGACGGGCAGCCCTGGGACAAGCTGGTGACCCGCGGCGCGAACGGCAGCGTACTGCGGGTCGTCTCGCCGCAGAACCTGATGGCGCCGTACTTCGACCGGCCGGACCAGATGCCGTTCCGGGACCTGTTCACCGCGCAGATCGACCAGGTCTGGGAGAAGTACCGGAGCACGGACCTGCGCATCGACCTCCAGGGCGGCCGGGGCGTACGGACCGGCCGGGTCGGCGGCGACACGCTGACCTTCGACGGCGGGCACACCTTCACCAAGCCGGTGTCGAAGGACATCTTCACCTGCAACCACGGGCCGTTCACCAACAACCCGGGCGACTCGGACGACAAGAAGGCGCTGCTGGCGCGGCTGGCGGCGGGCTTCAACCGGTCGATCATGCTCTCGCACCCGGACCAGCCGAACGGCACTTCGGTGGCGGACTACTACCAGGGCGCGGTGACGAACCACTGGTCGCGCGTGGTGCACGCGAACACCCCGATCGGGTACGCGTTCCCGTACGACGACGTCCGTCCGGACGGGCAGCCGGACGTCTCGGGCGCGGCGAACGACGGCAATCCGCAGCGGTTCACGGTGAGCGTGGGTTCCTGACGCCGGCCGAGAACCACGGGTGCCCCCTGTCCGGCGGGACAGGGGGCACCCGTTTGCGGCGGATCAGCAGCCGCCGCAGTTGTAGTAGGTCGCGTCCCAGTGGCTGCCCTCGTCCGCGTAGACGTTCCCCGAGCCGGACTGGTACTGCGGGTAGCCGTCGCCCCGCAGACCGATGTAGGTGAACGCGCTGTGGACGTAGTTGGTGAGGCAGGTGGTCTTGCCGAAGTCGAGCTTGTAGCCGTTCCAGTGCGAGTACGTGCCGCTGGCGTGACCGGTCTCGGTGCCGCCGGTGATGTTGAGGGCGCAGCCCGTGGCGCTCTTGAGCGTCTGGGCACCCTGGGCGGTGGCCAGGTTGAGCTGGTCGAAGGACGTGCAGGTGGACACGTTCCGGTTGGAGCAGCCGCCGGAGGACGACCAGGTGATGCCCGACGAGCTGAACCGGGCCGTCGCCTGGGCGTGGGTGAGCTTGGTGACGGCGTGCGCCTCGGTGGCGCCGCTGCCGAAGGCGCCGACGCCGGGGACGAAGAGGGCGCCGAGGACGAGCGCGAGTGCGGTGAGTACGGGGCGCAGCGTCATACGGGATGACATGGGGGACTCCTCCTGCTCATGACAACAAGGGCAGGGAGATACTGCCCGAGTTCTACGCGCGTCCGCCAGAGGGCATCGCATGGCCGCCCGGCAAACTTCCACGGCCCCGGCGAACGGATCATGCACCGGATGTTGAACTTTGAACAAGATGGGTCTACAGTGAATGTCGTTGAAGGTTAAACAACAACTTCGACGATCACCCGATCACGTCCCCCGAGGAGGAGCCATGGCTCTGTTCAACCGCAAGTCCACCGCCGCCCCGTCCGCCACCGCCGCCGTCGCCGTGGACCCGGCACTGGCCGCTCTGACCGGCGAGTACGTGATCGACCCGGCTCACAGCAGCATCGGCTTCACCGTCCGTCACGCCATGGTCACCAACGTCCGCGGCGCCTTCGGCGAGCACGAGGGCACCCTGAAGCTGGACGGCGCCGCCCCGCACAACTCGACCGCCTCCATCGACGTCAAGATCGCCAGCGTCGACACCGGCATCGCCGACCGTGACGGCCACCTGGTCAGCGGAGACTTCTTCGACGCCGAGAAGTTCCCCCTGATGACGTTCCGCTCCTCCCAGGCGGAGCAGCTCGGCGGCGACAAGTACCGGATCACCGGCGACCTCACCATCAAGGACGTCACCCGCCCGCTCACCATCGACCTGGAGTTCAACGGCTCCGCCACGGACGTCTACGGCAGCGAGCGCGTCGGCTTCGAGGGCAGCGCCGAGATCCTCCGCTCCGACTGGGGTCTGACCTGGAACGCGGCGCTGGAGACCGGCGGCGTCATGGTCAGCGACAAGGTGAAGCTGAACTTCGACATCTCCGCCATCAAGGCCGCCGCCCCGCAGGCCTGACACCCCGGGGTGGCCACACCCCGAACCGAGAGCGCCCGCCCTCCGTCCCCCGCACCGGGGAGGGAGGCGGGCGCTCGGCGTTTCGTTCCCGGGGAAATTCGAACCCGTCGGCCGGAGGAATTGTTTTACATTTCTCCAACCCTGCGCACCGGCCACGGGATCTCCCGGCACCCGACCTCAGTCCGTTTCACGAATTCCCGAGAGATCCCGGAAAGCCGGCGGGAAATACCCGGAGCCGCCGGGCCACTCACCGTGCGGACGGCCCGGCGCCGCACACGGCGCGCCCGCGGGCGCCCCCGACCGCCGTTTGACGGACGGTCAGTTTTGGATCCGGGCGCCTTGCGCCGTATCGCCCTCCTTTCCGACTCTCCGAAAGTTTCGCAATCTCACCGATTCAAGTCGGATCGAGCAAGGCTTCTTGACACCCCTAACCGGCCCGCTTACCGTCACCGCCACAGCGTGCGTGGATCATTTTGATGGAGGGGACAGAGCCCATGGCTCGAAAGTTTTCGATCGTCGGCGTGGCCGTGACAGTGGCTGTCGCAGCCACAGTGGCGACGGCTTCTGCTGTAGGAGCCGTGGACACGAAGGGGGCACCCAAGGCGCCGGGAGTGACCGTCGGCGCACAATCACAGCAATTGCAGAAGCACTGGGTGAATACCTGGACATCCATGCCGCAGTTGACCGAGCCCTCCAATATGCCGCCCGCGCCGTTCACGCAGGACAACCTGGTCCTCGCCGACAGCACCCTGCGACAGACCGTCCATATGTCGGTCGGCGGACAGCAGATGCGACTGCGCATTTCCAACGCGTTCGGAGGGGCGGCACTGCCCATCACCGCGGTCACTGTCGCGCTCCCGGCAGGCGGGCGGGCCGGCGACAGTGCGATCCAGCCGGGGACCTCCCGCAAGGTGACCTTCCACGGCCGGTCGTCCGCGGTCGTCCCGATCGGTTCTCAGATCGTCTCCGATCCGCTGGACTTCGACCTGGCGCCCGGGTCCAACCTTTCCGTGACGATCTACCTGGCAGAGGGCCAGGCGTCGAACAGCATCACGTCGCACCCCGGGTCGCGGACCACGTCGTACATGCTGACCGGCAACCATGTCGGTGACACCGACCTGGCCGGGGCCACGTCGACCGCCCACTGGTACTTCCTGAGCGGCGTCGAGGTGTGGTCCGGGAACACCACCGCGTCGGCCGTGATGCTGGGCGACTCGCTCACCGACGGCCGGGGCTCCCTCACCAACATGAACAACCGCTGGCCGGACCTGCTGCAGGACCGCCTCCGGACGCACCGGGACACAGCCGGCGTCGCCGTCCTCAACCAGGCGGCCGGTGGCAACCGGGTGCTGAACGACGGCCTGGGCCCCAACGCGCTGTCACGGGTGGACCGTGACGTGCTCGCGCAGAGCGGTGTCGAGTGGCTGCTCGTGTTCGAAGGTGTCAACGACATCGGCACGGCCGATGCCACGGAGGCCGCCCAGAAGCAGGTGGCGGACGATCTGATCGCGGCCTACGACCAGATCATCGTCCGCGCGCACACGCAAGGGATCCGGGTCTACGGGGCGACGATGACGCCCTTCGGGGGCAACAACCCGTACGACGACCCGGACGGATACCGCGAGGCGGCCCGGCAGAAGGTCAACAAGTGGATCCGGACCAGCGGCCGGTTCGACAGCGTGATCGACTTCGACCGCGTGGCGCGTGACCCGCAGAAGCCGGCCCAGATCCTGCCGGCCTACGACGACGGTGACCATCTGCACCTGAACCCGACCGGTTACCAGGCGCTGGCCGACGCCGTCCCGTCCTCGCTGTTCCACCAGCAGCCGCTTCCGCGGGACTTCGGATTCAACTAGGGCGTTTTTCGGGACGGTCGGCCGGCTGATCCGCCGTCGGTGAACCGGCAGGCTGCCTCCAGGCCTTGACCGTGGAGGCGGTTTCGGGGCTGTGCGTTCCGCCCCGCAACCGAAGCAGGGACGTCCCAGGACGATCAGCAGCCAGGTGCGCTCCAGGGCGGAAGCGTCCGGCGGCGGATCGCACCTGGGACGACCGCGCGGGCACGGAGCCGTGACGCGGCTGCGTGCCCATAGGGGACCACATCCCGGCACCGGACGGCGGTCACTCACTCCCCGGGCGCGCCGCCGCGCGGACCGGCCGCGCCGCCGGCCGGTGGTGGGGGCGGCCGGCCGGTGAAGGAGCGCAGGGCCAGCTCGACCCTGATCTCCTCGCTGTCCAGGAGCGACTGCAGCCGGCGCAGGACGATGTCGTCGATGCTGCGCTGGTCGCGCAGACGGATCAAGGCGGCGCGTTTGACGCCGATCAGGGCGCGGCGCAGTTCGAGCTCGGCCCGTACGCCGGGGCCGGTGGTGTCGGGCAGTCCCGCGTCCTCGGCTGCGTGCAGGCGCAGTTCGCTCATGATGGCGTCGGCGGTCTCCGACGGCGTCTCCAGGCGGTCGGCGTGGTCGGGAAGGGCCTCCAGCGCGGCAGTGACGATCTGGCGATGGGCGCGGCGTTCCTCGTCGGTCTCGTCGGGATCACCGCGCAGTCCGGCCCAGCGGATCACCGCGGGCATGGTCGTCCCCTGGAGGACCAACGTGACGAGGATGACGGTCACGGCGGTGAAGACCAGCAGGCCGTGGCCGGCGAGCGGCCGGCCCGCGACCGTGGTGGCCGGGACGGCGAGGGCTGCTGCCAGTGACACCGCCCCGCGCACCCCGCTCCAGGCGATGGGGAACCTCTGCCGGGCGCCGGAGCGCAACGTGCGCTGGACCGGGCGGCGGTCGACGGCGCGGATGAGGTAGGGCACCGAGTACAGCCACAGCAGGCGAGTGGCGATCACCACGCCACTGACCAGCAGGGCGGTACCGGCCGCGTGCCCCGGAGGGACGGAGCCGATCGCACCGACGATGGCGGGTGTCTCGATACCGACCAGGACGAACAGGGCACTGTTGAGGATGAAAGTGCTCACCTCCCAGAAGGCGGTGATCTGCACTCTCGCGCCCGCGCTGATCACCTTGGGGCCCGCCTGGCTGAGCATGAGACCGCAAGTGACCACCGCCAGGACGCCGGAGACGCCCGAGGCTTGCGCGGGCAGATAGGTGGCGAACGGGGTGAGCACGCCCAGGGCGCTCTCCACCAAGCGGTCGTGCAACCGCCTGCGCAGTGCCACCACGACGACGGCGCAGGCGGCGCCGATCGCGACACCGCCGGCGTAGACCAGCAGGAAACGTGCGGCGGTGCCCGTCCAGGTGACGGCCTGCCCCTGGACGGCGACCCCGACCACCACCGCGTAGAGAGCGAGCGCGGTGCCGTCGTTGATCAGGCTCTCCGCTCGGAGAACGGTCCGGATCCGGCGGGGCAGGCCCCGGGCGACCGTCGCCACGGCGATGGCATCGGTGGGGGCGACGACGGCGCCCAGGACGAAGGCGAGCGGCCAGGAAAGGCCCAGTGCGTGCCCCACCGCAGCCACGGCGGCGGCGGTGGCCAGCACCAGCCCGGTCGCGAGGAGCACGATGGCGCGCACGTTCTTCCGGATCTCGCGGAGCGAGGTGGACAGCGACTCCCAATAGAGCAGGGGCGGCAAGAACAGCAGCAGGACGACCTCAGGCGGCAGTACCAGTCTGCGGAACTCGGGGGTGAGCCCGATCAGGCAGCCGCCCGCCACCAGCAGGACCGGCTCGTTCCAGCGCAGGCGGCGAGCCAGCCACGTCATGGCCAGCACGGCCGCGAGGACCACCACGGTGACTTCCAGGCCCCGCATCCGGAACCGCCTTCCCGATGGGGCAGGCGCCCCTTCCCTGGTGCCCGCCGAGTCCCCGGTGCCCTGCGGGCCGAGGCGTGCGCAACCCCTGCCTCCCCTACTCAACAGCTGCCCGGCGCTCGGACATGGGAGGCATGCGGCGAGGGAGTGCCGTATGGGCCTCACCTGCTCGTGCCTGCCCGGCCGGAGCGGGCGGTTCAGCCCTGCGCGAGGTCGGCCAGGGCGTCGAGACGGGTGGGTGTCCAGCCGAGCTCGCGGTGGGCCCGGGCGGCGGTGAGCTGCTGGTCGAGGGCGAACGCCTCGGCGATCGGGCCCATCCGCTGCAGTGCCTGCTCAAGGGTCAGCGACTCGATCCTGCCCGGGCATCCGGCGGCGTGACTGAGGGCCCGGGTGATCTCCGCCAGCGGGAGGTTCTGTCCGCCGACCCCCGCATAGACGGAACCGGCCTGCGCGTTCAGGGCCAGGACGAACAGCTCGGCGATGTCGTCGACATGAACCAGCGCCCAGTGGTTGGAGCCGTCCCCGATACAGGGCACGGCACCGGCGGTGCGCCCCGGCTCGACGAAGAACGACTGCACCAGCCCGCCGGAACGGCCGTGGACCAGCCCTGGCATCACCACCACCGGACGCCCGCCGGTGACGGCCCGGGCGAGCACCCGCTTCTCGTTCTCCGTCCGCCAGGCGGTGATGCGCGGCGGGTCCAGCGGGGCCTCCTCGTCGACGATCCCGTCGGTGTCGCCGTACACCCACACCCCACCGGTGTGCACATACGGGCGGCTTCCCGCGCCGTCCTGCAGTGCCTCCGCCGCGGCGCGGTCGACGTCCGCCGTGCCCTCGGCGTAGTCCACCCCGAGATGGATCACCGCGTCGGCCCGGCCGGCCGCCTCCCGAAGGACATCGGTGTCGATGAGCGTCCCCGTGACGGGGGTGGCGCCGAGGTCCGACACGGTGCGCGCGGAGTGCTCGCTGCGCGCCAGGGCCGTCACCTCGATCCCGTGCCGGGTCAGCGCCTCGATGGTGGAGCGGCCGATATAGCCGGAGCCGCCTGTGATGAAGACCTGCATCGCCCTCACGATCCCTTTCAGATGGTGGCGGCCGCGGTCGACAGCGGAAGGGAGACCGCCGCGGTCGTCCGCACGGCCGGGCCCAGCGCCTGACGGAGCCGATCGGTGTGGGGCGGTGGCACTCAGAAGCCGCCGCCGAAGTCGCCGCCACCCCCGAAATCGCCGCCCCCGCCGTCTCCCCCGCCCCCGAAGTCGGACGAGTCGAAGTCGGAGCCTGAGTAGTCACCGCCCGAGTATTCGCCGGCGCCGTCGCCGAAGTCGCCGCCGCCGTACTCCGCCGCGTAGGCCGGGGACGAGAGCGCCGAGCCGAGGAGCGTGCCCACCAGCAGGCCTGGGAGCAGGCCGCCGCCGAAGTATCCGCCCGCCCACGGGCCGTAGGCCGGGCCCGCCTCCCAGTACGGGCGGCGACCGCCGTCGCCCGTGTCGACCGTGCGGCTCCACGGGTCCTCGCCGTCGCGCAGCCGGACCTCGTCCGCGCCGCAGACCGGGACCTGGCGCGCCGCGCCGCCGGACGGGGTCCAGGTGGCGTCCGCCACCGACGGGCCGTGGCGTGGGTCGAAGAAGCACGGAGGGCGGCGGTCCGGGAGCGGGCGGCCCGCGCGGCGGGCCTCCAGGACCGCGAGGGAGAACCTGCCGTCCTCCAGCGCCTGGGTGACCGCGCGCACCTCGGACGGGTGCCGGGCCTGTTCCATACGGGACTTCGCGCTCTCGTACGAGTCGAGTGCCCGCTCGTAGTCGGCGCGCATCGCGTCGTCGGCGCCCGCCTCCCCCGGGTGGAAGTCCAGCCGGTCGAGCGTTTCGCCGTACGCGGTGATGTCCTCGTCCACGACGACCCGGAGCCTGTCGAGCGCGGCCCGCTCCTCCGCCTCCTTCCGCAGGCGCCTGCGGCGGACGACCGCGAACGCGGCGCCGCCGCCGATCACGACGACCGCGCCGACGGCGATCAGTCCGGCCGCGCCGGAGCCCGTGTCGTTCGTGCCGCCGCTCCAGGAGGCGGGGGCGTGGCCGCGCGCCTGGGCGACGGCCTGGTCGACGTAGGCGGTCAGCTGGGTCGCGGCGTCGGCATCGGTGCCGGGGGCCTGCAACGCCGCGGAGAGGTTCTGCCGGGCGGCGACGGAGAGGACCGATCGGTCGGCGCCCAGCTTGAACGTGTCGCCGAGGCGGATCCCGTACGCACCGGTGATCCCCGTGTCGTTGCGCAGCGTCCGCAGCACCGTGTTCTCGGGGAACGCCGAGGTCTTCGGCAGCACTGCCACGAAGACGGGCCTGTCGGCGTCCTTGATCTTCTTGGCCAGGGCATCGGCCTGACCGGCGGGCAGCTGGTCCGCCGCTGCCGGATCGACATACACGGGGCCCTGGCGCAGCGCCCTCGCCACGTCCTCGACCGTCGTGGCGGCCGGTGCGGCCGGGCCCATCGCCGACGCGGCCCCCGACAGGACCAGCATCAGGCCCGCCAGGAGCACCGGGATCAGCAGAGCGAGGAACGGTCTGTTCCGCATACCTCGAACGTAACCCGGCCGGACGGTATGCGCGATCACCGGACCGCAGGAAGCACATCACCGCGGAGCGCCCCGCCGTACGTCCCGGCACATGCGGCATATTTGATCCATCGATTACCGAATGGCCGCAGATCCTCTGAAGCGACCATTCCACTCGAAATCCACGGACCCGATCCGATGAATCAGCTCTGCCCGGCGCGACCGCAAGAGAATTAAATTGACATACCACAGTACCCACCCGTAACATCCGACCGAGAAAAACGGGGAATGCCGCTGTCCGACATCACACACACGGCGGCCGCGGATAATAAATTCCGCAGGGGGACAGGAGAAAAATGAAAAAGCGAATGAAATTCGGCGTGCTCGCCGCCGGCGCTCTGCTGGTCACGACGCTCGGAGTGAATCCGGCAAGCGCCGCCGACCGTTACATGAGCTGCTACACCACCGGATCCAGCGGCTCCGTGGAACTGAACGGGTGGAACGCCACGGGCCCGATCTCGTCCGTCGTCATGAAGGTCTACGACGAGGCGTCCGACGGTCACCACGCGCGGATCCGCCTCGCGACGGGCGCGGCCAACGGGGTCGACTGGAACTATTTCCCGTGGCACTCCGATACGGACGGATTCGGGACGTACAAGACCTTCAACTCGTCCATTCCGTCCGTACCCAATGGACACATCGGCAGTGTCAAGCTCCAGGTGGCCACCTTCGAGCACGACACGCTGCTGAATTACTGCGAGAAGTGGATAGACAATCCGAACCCCTCGTAGGTAGTGATTGATTTCCCCGGCGGGGGGGGGGGGGGGGGTGGGGCTGGGCTGGG
>NZ_JBHVWN010000107.1:0-18685 GCF_042882275.1 Streptomyces sp. NPDC058231
GAGCTGCAGATACTCCTCGCGACCTGGACCGGCGCCTGCCCCACCTGTCATCGCGACATGCCAGACCCCGCACCAACATGACCAAGCACTACTAGGTGTATCGGCCTGCTTGACCCCCGGCGCCGGTTGCAGTGCCGGGCTCGAGGACGTGCAACTGCTCCGGACGCCGACCTGCCGGCCGATGCGCAGTGACAGGTCCACGGCCCCGGCCGAAGCGAAGGCGGCCGTCCGGCCGTCGCGCCGACGGGGGCGACACTCCGTAGCGGAAGTCCCCTGCCCCACGGCAAGGTCGATCAGAGCCGTGGGCGCACCCTCGCGAACACCTCAGGGGGCCACGCCGGCCCTCGCCGTGTCGAGGTGCAACGCAGCACACCCGGGGACGAGTCGGTACGGAGCCACCTTCGGTGGAATGGCGGTGCCGATGCCCACGGCGCAAGGTCCTTCCATGATCGACCGGTGGAACGAGCGCCGGATTGACCCATAACATCACGGACTTCATGAGCAGCCCCTCTTGCCGGGACTTTATGGAGGGAAATACGAATCGACCGAACGACATGTCAGTTGTTTGCTACAGCGCATGCCGATGGAAGAGGCAAGATCATTCCCTCACCCCTCCCCCTGCCCGACTGCCGGTGGAGGCCGGCACCCGTTTCACCTCCCGAAGCCCCTCCCACCTGGTCACTCTCCGCAAGGAGGGCGCGCCGGGTGCGGATTGTTTCCGGGACCCGGAATTTCAGAATGTGACCACCGTCACATCGACTTCAATTGTCTGCACGCTACGCTCACGCCCAAGCCGAAGGGGATGCACACTCCGCGATCCACCAGGTCACAATCGATTGACGCCGAGTCTCACCCCCTGCTCGGCGTCTCGATGGGGGAAAACGTCGTGCAGCGTTTGGAAATACCCGGTAATGCAAAGAACTTGAGCAACCAGCGGACCGCCCAACTGGTCACGACCTGCGACCCGGCGACCGCCTGCGAGATACTGCACCAGACACTCGCCGAGCTGCCCCGTCGCCGTGGGAGTGTGCAGTTGACCGGGCACTTCGCTGTCGAGACGATCAACCGGCCGGCCTCGAACCTCTCGCGAATCGTCCGCACCGAGGTACTCAGACACGGCCATGGCCTGCGACTGTTACTTGCCCGCTCCACCGCCCTGGAGCCCGTGACCCGCGCCCTCATGGCCCGCATCGCGGCGGAGGGGGCCCATATCCGCGCCTCTTCCGGCCCCCTGCCCAACCTGGCCTTCGCGGACACCGAACTCGCCGTCGTGTACTCGACCGCGCAAGGCGGGCAGCCGCAGGCCCTGTTGGCCCGCCGCGAGGCCATGAACGCTCTGCACCAGTACCAGCAGGAGCTGTGGGACCACGGCACGGACACGATCCAGCACTGTCACACCATCCGCTCCGCAGAGCTCGACCCGGCCCAGTCGCAGGTGCTGAGACTGCTCGGCTCCGGCATGAAGGACGACACCGCCGCGCGGCAGATGAACGTGTCCGTCCGTACCTACCGACGGCATGTCGCCGCGATCCTGAAGTACCTGGGCGTCAACACGCGCTTCGAAGCAGGACTCAAAGCGGCCGAATTCGGGCTCCTGACCGAACGTCGGATTCCCCACCAGGACGCCGGGGTCGGCGGTGGCAGGTTGATGCCGAGTTTTCTCACCGGGAACGCTTGCTGACCCGTCGGCGGAATCCTAAGTTGATCGCCGGTGTCACCTGGGCGGCGTGCTCCCGGCACGCCGCCCATCTGCGGTGAGACCCATACATACCCATACCCGCAAGGGACTTCGCGCTAGGTCGCCACGCGTGCGCAGGCACAGCAGATGGCAGAAACGGATGACGGGATGTCAACTAACTCGGTCACCCTCGCCACCGTCGAGGCCGAAGTGCTGGCCGTGACAGCCGAGATCCTGAAACTGCCGGAGGTCCGCCTCGAGGACAATCTGCTCGAACTCGGTGTGGACTCACTGGTCGCCACCCGCATCGTGGCGGCGCTGCGCACCCGGTTCGGCGTGGACATCCCGCTGCTCAACGTCTTCGAGACCCCTGTGCTGAGCGAGTTCGCCGAGTCCGTGCTCGACCTCATCGACGACGCGCGCGATGCGGCCCGGGCCTGACCTCGATGGGCATACCTGGCGAGTTTCCCTATGACGCCGGTCTGCACCCCGCGGGCTACACCACGCGGCTGTGGACCATGCGGCAGCTGGCGGGGCTGCAGAGCGCCGAATCCACCAACGAGCGCTTCAAGTATCTGCTCGGAATGGGCGAGACCGGCCTTTCGCTGGCCTTCGACCTGCCGACCCAACTGGGACTCGACCCCGACGACCCGGCCGCGGACGGTGAGGTGGGGCGCACGGGTGTGTCCGTCGCCACGGTCGACGACCTGGGGGCCGTCTTCGCGGGGATCCCTCTGGACCAGGTATCGGTGTCCTTCACCATCAACGCCACGGCGCCCATGCTGCTGGCGATGTGGATCGTGGTCGCGGAGGAGTCCGGGGTCGACCCGGCCGCTCTGCGCGGCACCCTGCAGAACGAGATGCTGAAGGAGTTTCTCGCCCGCAAGGCCTTCGTGTACGACCTGGACACCAGCGTCCGGTACGGCCTCGATGTCGTCGAGTACTGCATGCGCTCCCTGCCGGGGGTCAACCCGATCTCCATCTCCGGCGGCCACGCCCGGGAGGCCGGGGCGGACGCCGCCCTCGAGGTGGCGTGCGCGCTGGCGAGCGTCGACGCCTATCTGGGCGGGATGGTCGACCGCGGCTACCCGGCGGACCGGGTCGCGTCCCGGTTCAGTTTCATCTTCGGGACCGACATGGAGGTGCTGAAGGAGGCCGCCAAACTGCGGGTCGCCCGCCGCCGGTACGCGGAGCGCATGCGTGACCGCTGGGGGGTCTCCGAGCCCCGCGCGATGAAACTGCGTGCCCAGGTCAACACCTTCGGCTCGGCGCTCGCCTACCAGGAGCCGCTCAACAACATCGTCCGTGCCACGGTGCAGGCGATCGCCGCCGTGCTCGGAGGCACCCAGTCGCTCCACGTGTGCAGCTTCGACGAAGCGGTACAGACGCCGGGCCCGCTGGGTGCCCGGATAGCGCTGCGCACTCAGCAGATCCTCGCCCATGAGACGGATCTCGCCCGCTACGCGGACCCTCTCGGTGGTTCCCATGTCGTCGAGGGCCTGGTCGACGAGGTGGGCAAGGAGGTCGACGACTGGCTGCAGCGGATCGAGGACCGGGGCGGCATCGCGGCATGCATCCGCAGCGGATGGCTGGAGGGGCAGATCGAGGAGCTCGCCTACCAGGATCCGGGGCCGACCGTGGGCGTCCTCGACACCGCCCCGTCGGAGTCCGAACGGCAGCTCCTGCAGTCCGAGCTGCACACCACGACCGGGGGCCGGCGGGATGTCGAGCGCCCGGACTGCGCTGCCGAACTCGGCCGGCTGCGCACCGACGCTCTGGCCGGACGCAATGTACTGCCCGCTCTCGTCGAGGCCGTCCGTGCGCGGGCCACCATCGGACAGCTCTGCGCGGCCATGCGCCCGGCCGACGACGGTCCGGCCGCATCCACCTCCTGACTGACGCACCACGATCCCGAACCGGAGTACCACTGATGGCGAGTCTCATCGAGGCGGTCCAGCACGGCGCCGATCCGGCCGAACTGATGGCCTGCAAGGTTCCGGAGTCCTACCGCGCGGTCCATCTGCGCCGTGAGGACGAGCAGTTGTTCCGCGGCACCGAACCGCGCGGCGACAAGGACGTGCGCCGCACGCTGCACGTCGGTGAGGTACCGATGCCGGAACTGGCGCCGGACGAGGTCCTGGTGGCGGTGATGGCTTCCGCCGTGAACTACAACACCGTCTGGTCGGCCATGTACGAGCCGATCTCCACGTTCCGTTTCCTGAAGCAGTTCGCCCGCCAGGACCGCTGGACCGCGCGCCACGACCGCGACTACCAGGTCGTCGGCTCCGATGCGGCCGGTGTGGTGGTCCGCACCGGCAGTGCGGTGCGGCACTGGTCGCCCGGTGACCACGTGGTGGTGAACCCGCCGTACATCGACGAGCAGGACCCGGTCTCGCAGCGCGACGGCATGATGACCAACGGCATGCTCGCCTGGGGCTTCGAGACCAACTTCGGTGCCTTCGGCGACTTCGCCGTGGTACGGGCCACCCAGCTGGTGCCCAAGCCTCCGCACCTGTCCTGGGAGGAGGCCGCCTGCAACACCCTGTGCCTGGGCACCTCGTACCGGATGCTGATCAGTGACAACGGCGCCCGGATCAAGGCCGGGGACATCGTCCTGATCTGGGGCGCGGCGGGTGGCCTCGGCTCGTACGCCGTGCAACTGGTGCGTCAGGCCGGCGGCATCGCGGTCGGGGTGGTCAGCTCGCCCGGGAAGGCCGACCTGATGGACCGGCTGGGCTGCCATCTCGTCATCGACCGCAACAGCGTGGGCCTCGGCGACGACGGCGACGATTCGGGATCCGTGTGGAAGGCCCTCGGGTCCCTCATCCGCAAGGAACTCGGCGAGGATCCGCACGTCGCCTTCGAGCACGTCGGCAAGGCCACCTTCGAGACATCGGTGAACGTGGTGCGGCGCGGCGGCACTGTGGTGACCTGCGGATCCAGCAGCGGTTACCAGCACGCGTACGACAACCGCTACCTGTGGATGAAGCTCAAGCGGATCGTCGGCAGCCACGGCGCCAACGTCGACGAGGCCTGGGAGGCGAACCGGCTGATGCGTCTGGGCATGGTGGTACCGACCCTGTCGCGTGTCTACACGCTCGACGAGGCGCCGGAGGCCACCCGTTCGGTCCAGCTCAACGCCCACGAGGGAAAGGTCGGCCTGCTCAACCTGGCCACCGCCGAAGGACAGGGAGTGGCGGACCATGGGCTGCGGGCGCAGATCGGCGAGGACCGGCTCCGCCTGTTCCGCGATCACGCCGCGGCGAGCGGGGGCCCGGTGGCGAGCCGATGACGATCCCCCAGGCCTTCCGGCGGCAGGTGGCACTCCGCCCCGACGACGTCGCCGTGTCGACGGCGACTGAACGGCTCACCTACGCCGAACTCGACTCCCGTTCCGATGACTTGGCCGACGACCTGGCAGCGGCCGGAGTCCGTCCCGGCGATCGCGTCCTGGTGTGCTCGCAGCGGTCGGTGGGCCTCGTGGTCAGCCTGCTCGCGGTGCTCAAGGCCCGTGCGGCGTACCTGCCGGTCGACCTCGGTGAGGCTCCGGCCCGGCTGGCCGGAATTCTCGCCGACGCGGAGGTCGCGCTGGCGCTGTGCGACTCGGACGGGGCCGCGCTGCTGGCGGAGCAGGACGTGGCGGTGCTCCGCGAACGCACCGGGACCGAGGGACGGGCCGGCTCCGCGCTGACCGGACTCCCTGCCGGTGATCCGGAGGATCTCGCCTGCGTGATGTACACGTCGGGATCGACCGGCAGGCCCAAGGGCGTCATGGTTCCGCACCGGGCCGTACTGAACCTGGTGACCGCGCCCAACTACGTCACGCTGGGTCCCGCGGACCATGTGCTCCAACTCGCCCCCGCGGCCTTCGACGCGGCGACCTTCGAGATCTGGGGCGCCCTGCTCAACGGCGCGAGACTGGAGCTGGCGCCCGCCTCTCCGGTCGGTCCCGCGGAGCTGGGCGCGCTCCTGCGCGACCGGCAGATCAGCGT
The DNA here is from genome assembly GCF_042882275.1 of Streptomyces sp. NPDC058231. NCBI lineage: Bacteria > Bacillati > Actinomycetota > Actinomycetes > Kitasatosporales > Streptomycetaceae > Streptomyces > Streptomyces sp. NPDC058231. The sequence continues at coordinate 5,671 of NZ_JBHVWN010000107.1, forward strand.
GCTGTGGCTGACCGCCGCACTGTTCCACCGCCAGATCGACTTCTCCCCGGAGTCGTTGAGCGGCCCCCGGGTGGTCCTCGCCGGCGGGGACGTACTGTCCGTGGAACACGTACGCAAGCTCCGCGCGGCCGCCCCGCACCTCGAAATCGTCAACGGCTACGGGCCGACCGAGGCCACCACCTTCTCCGCGTGCCACCGCATCGCCCCGGACGAGGAGTTCACGCACTCGGTGCCGATCGGCGTGGCCGTCCAGGGAGCGCGGACGGAACTGCGGGACGAGTCGGGGACGGCTGTTCCCGAGGGCGCCCGGGGCGAGCTGTGGATCGCCGGGTCCGGCGTCTCGCACGGCTACTGGCGACGTCCCGACCTCACGGCGGAGCGGTTCGTCCCGGACGCCGCCGGTGTCACCTGGTACGGCACCGGAGACCTGGCGCGCCGGCGGGCCGACGGCGCGCTGGAGTTCCTGGGACGCATCGACGGGCAGTTCAAACTGCGCGGACACCGCGTGGAGCCCGGCGAGATCGAGAACCTGCTGACCGCCCACCCGCAGGTGCGCCAGGCCGCTGTCGGCATCCGCGACAACCTGGTCGGCGACCCCAAACTGGTGGCATGGCTGACCACCACAGATCCGCTCGACCGCAAGGCGCTCCGCGCGCACCTGCGCGAACAGCTGCCCGAGTACATGGTGCCGACGGTGTTCGCCGTGGTCGACGCCCTCCCCATCACCCCGAACGGCAAGGTCGACCGGCCCGCGCTGCCGGCCCCGGACTGGCGACGCAAGGAGAACTATGTCTGAGACGCGGGAGGGGCTGCTCCGCACCGTCGGGGAGGTCTGGCACGAGGTGCTCGGAATCGACGGGATCGGCCCCGAGGACGACTTCTTCGATCTCGGCGGCGACTCCGTGGTGGCGGCACGGCTGAGTGCGCTGCTGCGGGAGCGGCTCGGGGTCGAGGTCCCGCTGCTGATGGTGTTCGACAACCCCACGGTCGCGGAACTCGCGGCGGAATTGGAGAAGGCGCATGCGGACCGAATCTGAGGCGCCTGCCGCCCGCGAGCCGGGAAAACGGGACGTGCGCCTGTGGATCGCCGGGACCAGCGTCTCCCTCTTCGGCGACGCCGCCCTGTGGATCGCTCTCGGCGTCTGGATGAAGGACCTCACCGGGTCGAACGGCATGGCCGGACTGGCTTTCGCCGCCTACGTGGGGCCTCGCCTGGGGGCCCCGTTCCTCGGCCTGATCGTGGACCGCTTCCGCCGCCGGTCGCTGATCGCACTGCTCAACTTCGCACTGGCGGGCTGGGTCTGTCTGGCTTTCCTCGTCCACGACGAGGGGCAGGCATGGCTGCTCTACCTGGTGCTGTTCGGCATCGGTCTGGGCGTCGGCATGCACAACGCGGCGGGCAGCGCCCTCCTCACCCATCTGGTGCACAGCGACGACCTGGGACGCACCAACGCACTGCTGCGGACCATGCAGGAGGGCGGCATGCTCGTCGCACCCGCGGTCGGCTCGGCGCTGTACGTCAGCATCGGCCCCCGCGCGGTGGCCGGGCTCGAAGTGGTCACCTTCCTGTTCTGCGCGTTCAGCGTGCTCGCGGTCCGGGTGGACGAGCCCAAGCCCCAGCGCCCGGACGGCAGACTGCCGCAGGAGCTGCTCGCCGGTATGCGCCATCTGGTGCGCACGCCACGGCTGCGGGCGGTCTCCATCGCCATGGGCGGCGGGCTGCTCGGCTTCGGCTTCATCGAGACGGTGATCTACGCCGTCGCCGACCAGGGCCTGCACCGCAGCGCGGCCTTCGTCGGTGTGCTCACCGTCGCGAAGGGCATCGGTTCGGTGCTCGGCGGACTGGCCGGGATGCGGGTGCTCAAGCGGGTGGGGCCGGGCCGGGAAGGGCTGTTGACCGTGTGCGGGCTCGGCATGATGGCCCTCGGCTGTGCGGTTCTGGTGCTGCCGGGGGTCGGCCCGGCCCTGCTGGGCGTGTTCGTGATGGGTCTGGGCACCCCCGGTGCGGTCGTCGGCCTCTACACCTCGGTGCAGCGGAACTCCCCGGCGCAGTTGCAGGGACGTGTCGCGTCGGCCGCGAGCATGCTGGCCACCGCCCCTCAGGTGCTGTCCGTGGCGACCGGCGCGGCGCTGATCGCGACCGTCGACTACCGGATCCTGCTGGCGGTCATGGTCGTGCTGATCGGCGCCAGCGCCTGCTATCTGGCCCTCCGGGTACGCGGCTTCGAGGATGCCGGCCAGGTGCCCTCCGCCGCGGCCGGTGTGACCGAGCCCGCGGCGGCCGACTGACGGGCCTCGCGCCCGGACCGCACCGGTCCCGGACACAGCCACCCCCTCAGAGACCCGATGGAGACACCGTGACGACCGCACCCGTGGCTCTGCCGCTGACACCGCAGCAGAGAGGTGTGTACTTCCTGCACTGCCTGGCTCCGGACAGCGCGGTGTACAACGTGCCGATCGTGCTGCGGGTGCGTGGCGGACTCGACCGCGAGCGGCTGCGCGGCGCCGTGGACGTGCTGCAGTCCCGGCACCAGGCGCTGCGCCTCACCGTCGAGGAGCGCGACGGTCAGGTACTCCAGCTGATCCACTCCGCCGGGGCCGCGGCCCCGGTCGAGGTGCGGTGGGCACGGCTCCCGGGGGCGGACCCGGAGAGGGCCGCCGAGGAGGCCGCGCAGCGGGCGGCCCAGCCCTTCGACATCGTGAGCGGCCCGTTGATGCGGGTCGACGTGGTGGAGCTGAGCCCCGACGACCACGCGCTGGTGCTCTGCTTCCACCACTTGATCATCGACGAGGTCGCAGCGACCGCGCTCGCCGGCGAGCTGCACCTGCTCTACGGGGATCCGGCCGCGCTGCCGGCAGCGGGACCCGAGCACCAGTACGCGGACTTCTGTGCCGGGCAGCTCGCCGAGCCAGACCCGTCAGGCCTCGCGTTCTGGCACGACCGGCTGGCCGGGATGCCCGCGCTGCCGCTGCCGGAGGAGCACATCGCCGAGGAGCACGGTCTGTTCACCGGGGACCGTGTGGGCTTCACCGTGCCGGAGAAGACGGCTGCGCTGCTGGCCGAGGTGTGCCGCAGCCACCGGGTCTCGGAGTTCATGGTCTTCCACGCCGCGCTACTGGTACTGCTGCACCGCTGGACCGGCGCCGCCGACATCGCGGTCGGAACACCGATGAGCGGCCGGGTCGACCTGCGGTTCGCCGAGACCGTGGGCTTCTTCCAGAACACGGTCGTGCTGCGCAGCACGCTGGCGCCCGAGCAGAGTTTTGCCGCACTGCTCAAGACCGCCCGGCGGACCGTTCTTGAGAGTCTGCAGCGGCAGGAGACGCCGTTCGAGGCGGTGGTGGACGCGGTGCGCCCGGCGCGCGAGTCCACCCGCAACCCGTTGTTCCAGGTCGCGCTGGTCTTCAACCGCCGTAAGGTGGAGCAGGACTGGAGCCTTCCGGGCCTTCGGGTGGAGCCGCTGCCGTTCCCGTGGGCGACCTCCCACTTCGATCTGACCTTGACGCTGCTGCACGAATTCGGGGTGCTGAAGGGCGACTTCGCCTTCAGTGCCCAGCGCTTCGCGAAGGCGACCGTGGAGCGTCTGGTGGCGGCGCTCCTGCACCTTCTCACCGGGTTGCTGGCCGCCCCCGACGCACCCGTCGGCGACGCGGAGCTGATGGAGACCGACGAGCTCGAACGCGTACTGGCCCTCTCCGCGGAGTCGGGCCGGTACGTCCTGGACGAGCGGTCGCGGCCGTTGCCGCTCGGCTTCTACGGCGCGGTGCACACCGGTGATCCGGCCGACGGCGATGCCATCGCGACCGGCGAACGGGGCCGGTTCGCCCCGGACGGCGGCTTCGAGCTGTGGCGCGATCCGGCCGAGGCCGCCCTGGCGGCCCATCCGGGCGTGCTCACCGCCGCGCTCGTACGCTGCCCGCGGGGCGACGGTCACGAGACGGTCGCCTGCGCCGCGCCCCGTCCCGGAGTGGAACTCCCCGGCGCCCGGGAACTGCTGGCCCATCTGCAGACCAGGGTGCCGGCTCACCTTCTTCCTCAGCGGGTCGTGGTCTGCCCGGCGATCCCCACCGGCGCTGACGGCCGCGTCGATCCCGACGCGCTGGCCGCTCTCGTCAGCGGCCCTCCGGAACCGGACAGCCCGTCGGACGAGGTGGCGGACGAGGAGCCCCAGGGGCCGACGGAGCGCCGACTGGCCGACCTGTTCGAGGAGTTGCTGGGCGTGCCCGGTCTCGGCCGGTACGACAACTTCTTCGACTTCGGCGGCCACTCGCTGCTGGCGGTGAGGCTGGTCGCACGGGTCACCGAGGAGCTCGGCCGGCCGCTGGGTGTCGGGGTGTTCATGAACAACCCGACCGTCGCCACGCTGGCCCGTGCCTTGTCCGACGGGACGGCTGCGGAGGCAGGCGGCCTGGTCCGGCTGCGGAATCGGAACACCGGCAGCGGCGACCTCGCGGTGGCGCTGCTCCATCCCGTGGGCGGCACCCTCATGTGCTACGGAGAACTGGTCTCCCTCCTCCCGTCGGACATCGAGGTCGTCGGCCTGGAAAGGGTGGCGGGCAGCCACCCCCAGGATGCCTCCTACCAGGACCTGGTGAGCCGGTACGCCACCGTCCTGGCCGACGCGCTGCCCGGCCGGCGCATCGCGCTGCTCGGCTGGTCGCTCGGCGGCGTCCTGGCGCACTCGGTCGCGGCCGAACTCGACCGGCTCGGTCATGACGTGGCGCTCGTCGCGCTGCTCGACTCGCTCGCCCAGCGCACCCCCGAGGACGCCGAGCGGATGTCCGTGACCAGTGCCGAGCTGTTCGTGCTCGCCGAGTCGGTGCGCCGGGACGGCACCACCGTGCTCGGCGCCACCGCCGAGCAGCAACTGCTGATGCGTCGTTTCGGCGTCGACCTGGCCGCGCTGCGCGAGACGCCCGCCGGTCAGGCGGCGGGGATGCTGGAGGACTGGGGCCGGCTGCTCGGCCTCGTCGCCGAGTGCAGGCCGGTGCCGTCCACCGCGCCGGTCCAGCTGTTCCTGTGCGCGGACAACCCGCCCGGATATCCCGAGGCGCTCGCGAACAGCTGGGAGGGTCTGCACAGCGTCCTCGACTCGCGCAGCGTGCCCGGTACGCACACCGATGTGCTCGCCCCACCCGCCGTGGAGCAGGTGGCGGCGGCGTTCACGGCGCGGATCGAACGGTCATGACACGCCCCCAGGTGGCCAAGGACTGGTACGAGAGCGCCGGGGTGCGAAGCGGCCCCCGCCGGATGCTGGAGGAGGACCACGAGTCGGGGCTGTCGGTCTTCCCCGAACGGCTGGTCCCGCACCTGCACCACGAGGGGCTCGCCGACCTCGGCGCCGAGGGCCGCAGGACACTGCTGACCCAGCACTTCTACCAGTACATGCTGTTCACGTCCCATCTGGAGACCAAAGTGGTCAACCGGGGGGCGGCGATGGTGGCGCACGGCGAGGTCGACCTCGATGTGGGCCCCGACGCCAGGCTGGACGCATTCAAGATCTACAGCGACGAGGCGTACCACGCCCTGTTCAGCCTGGATGTGGTCCAGCAGGTCGAGAAGGTCACGGCCACTCCGGTGCTGCCGTACGACTTCGGCCCGCGGATGGCCAGACTGGACCGGACGGCCCATCAGTTCCTGCCCGAGCACCGGCGATTGGCGCATCTGCTCCAGGTCGTCGCCTTCGAGACCGTGGTGACCAGATTCCTGGCCCAGATACCGCGGGACGAGTCGGTGTTCCGCGTGGTGCGCGAGGTGGTGGGCGACCACGTCCGTGACGAAGTGCACCACCACTCCTATTTCACACGGTTCTTCAAGGAGTTGTGGGCCAGCCTCTCCCCGGCCCTGAGGAGCAAGGTGGCGTGCAGCATGGTGCACTTCGTCGACGACTGCCTGCGCCCCGATCTCGGGCCCGTCCGCGCCGCCCTGCTCTCGGTCGGTCTCACCGCCGACCACACCGAGCAGGTGATCCGCGACTGCTACCGCGAGGAGGAGCTGGTCGCGGGCGTGCGCGATGCCGGACGGCACACCCTCGGCCTGTGCGCCTCCGTCGGCGCGTTCGATCTGCCCGAGGCGCAGGAACAGCTGCATGTGCTGGGACTCGCCGACTGAGCTGCCGCATCGGCGGTACGACGGCGGCCCGGCGCACCGGCGCAAGGGGGCCCGGCCCCGGCTCGACGCTCCACGTCCCTGACTCCCCTGCAGAACACAGGGCTCGACCGGTTCAGCGCCGGAGTTCCGCGCCGAGTCCGGCGCCGTCCACCGTACCCGCCGCCGTGCGCGGAAGGCGGTCGACGAGGTGCACGGCGGGCTGGGGCCAGCCGGACGGCCATACGTGTCGGACGGTGCGCCGCCAGACGCGCGGGTCACCATCCGTGCCGACGGCCGGTACCACCACCGCGGACACCTTGGGAGTCGCCCCCCCGGCCTGCGGCTCGACCAGGACGGCCGCCTCGTGGACATCCGGCAGCGACGCGATAACGGCCTCGGCCTCGGTGCGGTCGAGGCTGCGGCCGACCCAGTGGTGCACCTGGTCGGCGAGGCCCAGGAGACGGATCCGGTCGTCCGCGTCGATCCACGCCCGGAACGTGCCGGGCCTCGGATCGCCGTGGATCCCGAGCAGACCGGGGACGCCGCGCGGCAGCGTACGTCCGGCCGGGTCCGTCACCCGGAAGCGGAGGCCGGGTTGCGGGCCGGTCAGCCACGTCCCGTACGGATCGTCGGTGTGCCAGGCACAGCCGCCGAGTCGGCCCAGAGCCGGGTCCACGACATCGAGGACGATGCGGCCACCCGCACGCGAGAACGCGGAGATCGCGGCTGTCGGCAGGAACTGCTCGACGGGGCAGTGGATCACCGGCGAGACGTCCGTCCCCGCCGCCGCGGCAGCCAGTTCACGGTAGGAACCCCGCCCGGCAGCGGCCTGACCGGGGATGCCGGAACGCGTCGGGGCCGGAGCCCGTACGTAACCCTCGTCGAGCAGGTGCAACGGCGTGTCGGGCCGCTCCGTGAGGCGCTCCAGCAAGCGGGTGTAGTCGGCGGTGAGCCGGGCCGCGGCCGCCGGATCGATCGCCGCCGCAGTGAAGTCCAGCCGCCCGTAGGCCGCGCCGCCCTCCCGCCGGAGCTGGAGGATCAGGTCGAAGGACCGGGTGGAGTTGGGTGCGAAGAAGTCCCAGTCGAACTCCAGGCCCGGCACCTCCTGCAGGTCACGGACCACGGTGGGGCAGGACACCCCGATCCGGTCGAAGGCGCCTTGACTCACGTCCGCCCCATGGCGTCGGCGCAGCTCCCGCAGCACCCAGCCGAACGGTACCCGGCGGTGGCGGCGAACCAGGTCGAGGGCGCGACCGGCGGTCGCCAGGAGGCCGCGGAAGCCCGCGTCCTCTTCCACCTCGATCAGGCAGGGCACCACATTGACCTGGAGGCCGATGTGGTCCCTGGTCTCCGGGACGCTTGTGTCCACCGGGATTCCCACGACGAACCGGGTGTTGCCGTACGAGTGCAGCACCGCCGCGAGGCAGGCCACGAGGCCGGTGAAGAAGCTGACCCCGGCCTCCTGGGCGAGCCTTCCGAGCCGGGCGCAGTGTGCGGCCGGCAGGTCGAAGCGGGGGGTCGGCCTGACCTCCTCGCCGGGGTCGGCGCCGTCGCCCCGGGGCAGCACCAGGGCGGGCAGCGACGGCAGATCGGCCGCCAGCCAGTACTGGAGCACCTGGTCGAGTTCCTGGTCGATCTCGGGGTGTTCGGGCAGGTCCCGGTCGGGGCGGTGCGGCGTGCTGCCGGGCGTGCGCAGCGCGTCGAGGGCGCGCAGGAACTGGCGCGCGAACACGAACTTGGACCGGCCGTCGAAGGCGATGTGGTGCACGCCGACGACCAGTGTGCGGCGCTCTCCCCCGTGGTCCAGGAGGGAGAAGGCGATGGGTGTGCGGGTGGTGAGGTCCCAGGGCCCGACGCGGTTCTCCCGGTACCAGCGGCGCGCCTCGGCGAGCTCCTCACCCGGCGCCGCGGCCAGCGGCTGTTCCTCGAACTGGAGCACGTCGGGGGCCGGATGGACAGCCATCCGTGCCTCGGAGCCGCCGGTGACCAGGCCGCGCAGCTGCGGGTTGTCCTCGCACACCACGAGACAGGCGTCCCGCACCTGTGCGGCGGTCACGTCACCGCGGACGAGCACCGACAGGAAGCCGCCATTGATCGCCGAGGGGTGCAGCTGCTGCTCCAGCCACATGGATTCCTGGGCCGGCGAGAGCCGGACCAGTACGGGACCGGGTGCTGCCGCGGCCGTCGGGGGCGTCTCAGCCACGGCCCGTCCCGAGGTTGCCGAGTTCGCGCCGCGCCACCTTGCCGTTGGCCGTCAGCGGCAGTTCCGCGACGCTGACGAACCGGGCCGGCATCATGTAGTCGGGCAGCGCGGCCGCGCAGGCAGCGCGCAGCACCGCGGTGTCGACGGGGCGGTCGGGGTCGGGCACCACATAGGCGTCCAGGGCCGTCGTCCGGTCCTCGCCCCGGCCGATGACGGCCGCTTGCCGGACACCGGGCACTGCGGCGAGTACGGCTTCGATCTCGCCCGGCTCGACGCGGTAGCCGCGGACCTTCAGCTGGTCGTCGATGCGGCCGACGAAGTGCAGCAGGCCACCCTCCATCCGGACCAGGTCGCCGGTGAGATAGCCGCGCCGTCGGTCCCCGCCGGTGTACGGCAGTTCTCGGAACCTGTCGGCGGTCAGCCGTTCGTCGCCGAGGTAGCCGGCGGCGAGGCAGCGGCCGGCCACCACCAGTTCGGCCTCGTCGCCCTCGGTGAACGGCGCTAGCACGCCGTCCGTCCGACGCAGCAGCTCCGCCCTCGCGGCGGGGCCGCCGAGCGGAGGATGCACCGGCCATTGCGCCGGGGGCCGCGTCAGCCGGTGCTCGGTCACCACATGGGTCTCGCTGGGCCCGTACTGGTTGACCAGGGTCGCGTCCAGGTCCGCGAAGAGTGCCCGTACCTCCTCGTTGACCACGAGCCGTTCACCGGAGACGACGATCTCCCGCAGTGCCGTCAGGCGGTGGCCGGTCACGGGGACGGCCACGGCGAGTGCGTGCAGCGAGGTCACCGGGAGGAACGCGCGTACGACGGCCTGGTCCGCCAGCAGGGCCGCGAGCAGGAACGGGTCCCGGCGCGCCTTGTCGTCGACCACGACCAGCGTGCCCCCGGCGCTCCAGGTGGTCACCAGCTCCTGGAAGCCGACGTCGAAACCGACCGATGCCGTGTGTGTGGTGCGGGGGGTCTCCGGCCGGTCCCAGGTGTCCAGGTGCCAGGCGGCGAGGTCCTCCAGGACGACGGGCGGCACCGCCACGCACTTGGGCACACCGGTCGAGCCCGAGGTGGCGACGGCGTAGGCGACCGGACCGGTCAGCGTGGGCCGAGGGCCGTCGTCCGCGGTCCGGTGGAGGTCCTGGACGGTGATCTCGGCCCATGGTGCGTGCGGGCCGGTGCCGACGGACGGTACGGCACCGTCGCGCAGCACCAGCGCGGCACCCGAGCCCACGGCGATCCGGGCGAGCCGCTCCGGCGGCAGTGCCGGGTCCAGCGCGACGACGGCGGCCCCGGCGCGCCAGATGCCGAGCACTGCGACGCAGCGCCACCACCCGCGTGGTGCCAGCAACCCGATCGCGTCCCCCGGAGATGCGCCCCGGTCGATCAGCGCCGACGCGATCCGGGCGGAGGCCCGCGCCAGCTGCGCGTACGTGTAGTCGGTGCCGTCGTCGGTCACCGCGGTCCGGTTGCTGTGGGCCGCGCAGGCGGCGACGAGCATGTCTGTCAGCGGCATCAGAGCTTGACCCGCACGCCGGACTCGAGCCAGTGGTGCATCTGCACCGCCGCCTCGATGCTCATACGGGTCACACCGGCCCGCAACCCGAAGGTCGGGTCGGTGAGCACCGACTTGACGCGCGGCGTGTCGAGCAGCCCGTTCACCCGTGCCCCACGGTCCTCCGTGATCGTCTTGAGCTGCTCGCGCAGCACGGTGCGGTAGGCCGGGTCCTGCACGGTCGGATACGGGGACTTCTTGCGTTCCAGTACCGGCTGGGGCAGCAGGTCGCGGACGGCGGCGCGCAGCAGACTCTTCTCGCGCCCGTCGGCCACCTTCATCTCCCACGGCACGTTGTAGACGTACTCGGCGAGCTCGTGGTCACAGAAGGGCACCCGGCCCTCGACCGAGGCGGCCATGCCGAGACGGTCCTTGCGGTCGAGGATGACTCGGAGGTAGCGGGTCATGTTGAGATAGGTGATCTCCCTCATGCGGCGTTCCTGCGCGGACTCCTCGCCGGTGAGGGGCACTTCGGCGATCGCCTCCTCGTAGCGCTCGGCGACGTAGCCGGGGAAGTCGAGTTCGGCGTAGAGCCCGCGGTCCAGGAGGCCGGAGAGGAATTCCATCTGGTGGGAGGCGCCGAGCCACGGGAACGTCCGGGACTTCACGTAGTACGGGTCGTGGAACCAGACGTATCCCCCGAAGATTTCGTCCGAACCGTCGCCGGTGAGGGTGACCGTGGAGAAGCGGCGGACTTCCTGGGAGAGCCGGTACAACGACACGTACATGTCGAGTCCGGCGGCCGGCCGGTCCATGGCCCGCACCACGGCTCGCTGGGCATCCTGGTCGGCCAGATGGTGACGGTCTATCAGAAGCTCGCGGTGGTCGCTCCCCAGGTGTGCGGCCATCTTGGCGACGTAGGGCGCGTCCGGCGAGTCGTGCACCTCGTCGGGGCGGAAGTTCTCCAGGTGGTAGGCGAACTCCATGGAGAAGGTGCGCAGTTTCTCGTCCCCGCCGAGGGAGCGGTTGACCAGCGCGCAGATCGCGCTGGAGTCCAGACCGCCGGAGAGCATGGAGGAGATCGGCACGTCGGCCGTCACCTGGCGCCGGATGATGTCCTCCAGCATCTCGCGCACGGTCCGTTCGGTGGTGGCCAGGTCGTCGGTGTGCGGCCGGGCGGTGAAGGTCCAGTAGCGGGAGCGGCTGACACCGTTGCGCGAGTAACGCACCACTTCGCCCGGGATCACCTCGCGAGTGTGCCGGAAGACGGACCGGCCGGGCGTCGGCGTGAACGACAGCGCCTCCAGCAGTCCGGCGCGGTCCACGACCGGGTCCGTCAGCCCGGTCGTGAAGAGCGCCTTGGGCTCGGAGCCGAAGGCGAAGCCGTCGGGGGTCTCCGCGTAGAACAGGGGATAGATTCCGAACCGGTCCCGGATCAGGACGAGTTCCTCGCGCTCGACGTCCCACACCGCGAAGGCGAACATGCCACGCAACCGCTCGGCACAGGCCGCCCCCCACTCCTGGTAGGCGCGGAGCACCACTTCGGTGTCGCTGCGGTCCCTGAAATGGTGTCCTCTGCGGCTCAGCTCCGCCCGCAGTTCGACGAAGTTGAACACTTCGCCGGTGTAGCTCAGCACGAATGTCTCACGCCCGGCCGCGTCCTTGGCGACGGCGGGCTGATGTCCACCTTCCAGGTCGACCACGGCGAGCCTGCGGGGCACGAACAGCGCCCTCGGTGAGGACCAGTCGCTCACCTCGTCCGGGCCGCGCAGCTCCAGTGCGCCGCGCATCCTCTCGGCCAGGTCCGGCCGTCGCGAGAGGTCGTCAGTGAAGGAGATCAGTCCGACAATGCCGCACATGGAACGCAAACCCCCAGCATCATGCCGACCTGCAACATTTCAGGTCCGGACGGTCCTCAAAACCAAGTGATCAGACCGAGGATCACGCCTGGACAGCTGTAAGTCACCCCTGATGGCAGTTAGTTGACAGGTAGGAAATCCATCACTTGTCTTCGCACGGGGGCGGCGCCGACCGAAGGACCGGCGCCGCCGTTTCACTCGTCCCGGTGTCCTGCCACGTCCTCAGTGGCGCCGAGCCGCCCGCGGCCGCGGATCAGTGCTTCTGCCACACGGTCACATGGGCTTCGAAGTAGTCGTACTCACGTGGATTCTGCCGCAGCACCGCTGCCTGGTCGGCCTCGTCGACGAGGGTGAAGCCGTCCTTGAGGAGCCGTTTCAGCGCGTCCTCACTGGAGGTACGGTCCTCGGCCGAGCCGAACCACGTACCCGGGTGGCTGAACTCCGGATGCCAGGACCACGGGCAGGCGATCATCAGCAGCCCGCCGGGACGCAGAATGTCCGAGGTGGCGGAGAACTGCTCAAGGCAGGCAGCCGGGTCGTCGACCCGGTCCAGCACATTGGAGAGCAGGACGGCATCGCATCCGCCGGGCAAGGCGTCGAGTGCGCCGGCGTCACCGACCTCGAACCGCACCTCGGCCCGGTCACCGACGGCCGGCAACCGGAGTTCGATGTCACGGGTGAACGGGCCCAGTTCGGCGATGCTGAAGGTGCCACCGCCGCTCCGGGCCAGGGTCTGTGCTATCTCGATGGACCGGGGGCTGATGTCGATACCGACGACGAGCTCTTCGACCCACGCGCTGAGGGCATGGGAGACGCCCCCGACGTTGCAGCCCACGTCGAGCATCCGCCGCACTCTGCTACCGGTCCGCGCCGCGCTGTCCCTGAGCATCTGCGAGAGGCGCTGCGGGAAGCCGTGCGCCTCGGCGAGCGGGTGACGGGGGCGGTCGAACACGTCGTCGACACCACCGTAGTGCATGAGGAGGTACCGGGATATCTCCCTCGATTTGTCGTAGAGCAGACCCGTCTTGTCGTCCCCGAACAGCTCGTCGCTCTTCAGGAGGACGGGAGGCATCGTCGTCACGTCAACGCTCCAGTTGGTTCGATAGGTTGGTCCGTCAAGTGCGGAAACTTCGCCGGGCGCTTCGTTCGGATCCGACCTGGTCAGTGGGCGGGCCCCGGTGCCGTGCCTCGCACCGACGGAGGAAGGGCCGTGGCGAGGCCATGGCAATCGACGCCGCGCGACACGGCACCGGGGCGCGAGCCCGGCGTGATCCGAACGAGAGGCCCTAGGGCGTGTTTCGAAAGTAGCGCCGTCCGCCCGGAGGGCGGGCTCGGCGGCGTCTGGTGCGTGCGATCGCAAGGCGGAGGGTCGCCCCGAT
>NZ_JBHVWN010000108.1:0-18393 GCF_042882275.1 Streptomyces sp. NPDC058231
GGAGGTGCCGTTGCGGGTTGCCGTGATGGGCTGTGTCGTCAACGGTCCGGGTGAGGCCCGTGAGGCGGATCTGGGTGTGGCGTCCGGTAACGGCAAGGGGCAGATCTTCGTCAAGGGCGAGGTCATCAAGACCGTTCCGGAGTCGAAGATCGTCGAGACCCTCATCGAGGAAGCCCTGAAGATCGCCGAGCAGATGGAGAAGGACGGCATCGCCTCGGGCGAGCCCGAGGTGTCCGTCAGCTGACGCCGGATCCCCGCTTCCACGACTGTGCCCCGCCCGGCCGACGACCCGTCCGGCGGGGCACAGTCGTGAGAGAGCTCACGGCGGACCGTGGGGGCTGTTGCCGGGCATGGGGCGGCGTCTCCCGGCCTCTTTGGGTACAGTGCGGAAATCAGCAGACCGCATGGTGAGGCCCCCTCGTGTTGACGCAGACCACCACCCGGGTCCTCGAACCCAGCGACCTCGGCGCCGCGCTCGCCATTCTGGAGAGCGAGCCCGTCGCCAACGCCTTCGTGACGTCCCGGGTCCGGATCGCAGGACTCGACCCATGGCGCCTCGGCGGCGAGATGTGGGGCTGGTACACCGACGGCCGCCTTCGCTCGCTCTGCTACTCCGGCGCCAACCTCGTCCCCATCTGTGCCACTCCCGAGGCCATCAGGGCATTCGCCGACAGGGCCCGCCGCACCGGCCGCCGCTGCTCCTCGATCGTCGGCCCCGCCGAGCCCACCGCACAGCTGTGGCGGCTGCTGGAACCGGGCTGGGGCCCCGCCCGCGAAGTCCGGGCCAACCAGCCGCTCATGATCACCGAGAGCCTCGCCGCCGACGTCACTCCCGACCCCCTCGTCCGCCGCATCCGCAAGGACGAGATAGATGTCCTGATGCCGGCCTGCGTGGCGATGTTCACCGAGGAAGTGGGCATCTCGCCGCTGGCCGGTGACGGTGGACTCCTCTACCAGGCACGCGTCGCCGAGCTCATCGGCACCGGCCGCGCCTTCGCCCGTATCGAGGACGGCAAGGTCGTCTTCAAGGCGGAGATCGGCGCGGCCACCCCGCAGGCCTGCCAGATCCAGGGCGTCTGGGTCGCCCCCGAATACCGTGGCCGCGGCCTCTCCGAGACCGGCATGGCCGCCGTCCTGCGCTACGCGCTGGCCGATGTCGCACCGATCGTCAGCCTGTACGTCAACGACTACAACACCGCGGCCCGCAAGGCGTACACCCGGGTCGGCTTCCGCGAGACCGGCGCCTTCATGAGCGTCCTGTTCTGACCGCCGCGCGGGCCCGCACAGAGCCCGCGGTTCCCGCTGCGCAGGACACCGCGCCGGGCCGCCGCGGCCGCCACCGATCCGTATCCCGCAACCCGGCACGGACAGTAGGGTTCGGCGCATGGCAGCAGAATCCGGAGGCGGCGCCCGCAATGCCGGCGTCCAGGTCGGCCCGATCGATCTCGCAGCACGCGTGGACGAGGCACTCGCCGTGCAGGCCGTCGCCTTCGGCCTCGGCCGCAACGAGATCGAGGTGCGCCGCCACATCGTCCTCAGACATCTCGAACACCCCCGCGCCTGCGCCCTCGGCGCCACCACCCCGGCCGACCGCCTCGTCGGGTTCGTCTACGGCATGCCGAACGAACGCGGCCACTGGTGGTCCACCGTCGTCGAGCCCTATCTGCGGGCCACCGGCTCCGAGCACTGGCTGGACGACTCCTTCGTGATCACCGAACTCCACGTCCACCCGGAGTTCCAGAACCGCGGCATCGGACGCACCCTGATCACCGCCATCACCGACGCCGTCGACCAGCCGCGCTCCATCCTCTCCGCCATCGACACGGAGAGCCCGGCACGTGGTCTGTATCGCACGCTCGGCTACCAGGACCTGGCCCGGCAGGTGCTGTTTCCCAGTGCTCCCAAGCCGTACGCGGTGATGGGGGCGCCCCTTCCGCTGCGCCGCAGGGACCGGGGCTGAAGCAATGGATTTCCGCCCGCCCGTACCACCCGGCTAACCTCCTGCACATCACCCTTCCGAGCAGGAGTTCATCATGGCCCAGGTCCAGCGCATGTCCCGATTGATGATCAAGACACTGCGCGACGACCCGGCGGACGCCGAGACGCTCAACCACAAGCTGCTCGTCCGGGCCGGTTACGTACGCCGCACCGCGGCCGGAATCTGGACCTGGCTGCCCCTGGGCAAGAAGGTCCTGGAGAACATCACCCGCGTCGTGCGCGAGGAGATGGACGCCATCGGCGGTCAGGAGGTCCTGCTGCCGGCGCTGCTCCCCAAGGAGTCGTACGACGCGAGCGGCCGTTACGACGAGTACGGCGACCTGCTCTTCCGGCTCAAGGACCGCAAGGGCGCCGAGTACCTCCTCGGACCCACCCACGAAGAGATCTTCACCCAGGTCGTCAAGGATCAGATCACGTCCTACAAGGACCTGCCCGTGATCCTCTATCAGATCCAGACCAAGTACCGCGACGAGGCCCGCCCCCGCGCCGGTGTGCTGCGCGGCCGCGAGTTCCAGATGAAGGACTCGTACTCCTTCGACACCACCGACGAGGGCCTCATCGAGGCCTACCAGCTGCACCGCGCCGCCTACATCCGCATCTTCGAGCGGCTCGGCCTCGACCACCGCATCGTCTCCGCGGTCTCCGGCGCGATGGGCGGCTCGGCGTCCGAGGAGTTCCTGGCGCCGGCCCCGGCCGGTGAGGACACCTTCGCCGACTGCCCGGCCTGCGACTACGCGGCCAACACGGAGGCCGTGACCTTCAAGGCCGCGCCGGTGGACGGCTCGGCGCACGGCCCCGTCGAGGAGCTGGACACCCCCGACACCCCGACCATCGAGACGCTCGCCGCGTACCTGGACGTCCCCGCCTCGGCGACGCTGAAGAACCTGCTGGTCAAGGTCGACGGCGAGATCGTCGCCGTGGGCGTGCCGGGCGACCGCGAGGTCGACCTCGGCAAGCTGGGCGAGCACCTCGCCCCCGCCGTGGTCGAACTGGTCACCGCGGAGGACTTCGAGGGCCGCCCCGACCTGGTGCGCGGCTACGTCGGCCCGCAGGGCCTGGAGAAGGTCCGCTACATCGCCGACCCGCGTATCGCCCCCGGCACCGCCTGGATCACCGGCGCCAACAAGCCCGGCACCCACGCCAGGAACGTCGTCTGCGGCCGCGACTTCACGGTCGACGACTACCTCGACGTCGTCGTCGTCGAGTCCGGCGACCCGTGCCCCAAGTGCGGCACCGGCCTCAACCTGGACCGCGCCATCGAGATCGGCCACATCTTCCAGCTGGGCCGTAAGTTCGCCGACGCCTTCCAGCTCGATGTGCTCGGACAGAACGGCAAGCCCGTCCGGGTCACCATGGGCTCGTACGGCATCGGCGTGTCCCGCGCCGTCGCCGCGCTCGCCGAGCAGACCGCCGACGAGCAGGGCCTGTGCTGGCCCCGTGAGATCGCCCCGGCCGACGTCCACCTCGTCGCCGCGGGGAAGGCGCTCCAGACCGAGCTGGCCCTGGACGTCGCCGAGAAGCTGGGCGCCGCGGGTGTCCGGGTCCTGGTCGACGACCGTGCGGGAGTCTCGCCCGGCGTGAAGTTCACCGACGCCGAGCTGATCGGTGTGCCGACGATCCTGGTCGCAGGCCGCCGCTCGGCCGAGGGCGTCCTGGAGCTCAAGGACCGCCGCACGGGCGAGCGTGAGGAGCTCACGGTCGACGAGGCGATCGCCCGCATCACCGCCCAGGGCTGATCCGGGGCAGGCCCACCGGGGCGCCCGCCGAGGACCAACGCCCCGGCCGGCCCGCTTCGCACCAGACACGACGAAGGCCCCCGCACTGTCCGGCAGTGCGGGGGCCTTCGCCATGCTTCCGGGGCGCTACAGCCAGCCCGCGAACTCCAGGGAGAGTTCACCTTCCTGGCGACGGCCGACCGTCAGCGCGCGGGTGCCCGACTCGACCGCGCGGAACAGCGTCCAGCCGTGGAGCCGCTCCCGGTCCACATCGAGTGAATCCGCGAGCTTCCTGATCCGGCGACGGGCCGTCACGGCGCCGCCCGGGGACGCGATCAGGTCGTCCACCCGGTCACGCACCAGTCGCGCCAGGTCGTAGGCGCGCTCGCCCACCAGCGGTTCCGGGCCGACCGTCAGCCAGGGAGCCCGCTCACCCGCAAGCACCTTGCTCTGGCGGAAGTTGCCGTGCAGCAGAAGGACCTCGGGGGAGTGGGCGACGAGCTCTGCGCGCGCTGACAGGGCCGCGGAGACCAGCGGCTCGAGCTCCGGATCGGCCGCGGCGGCGGCGCGCATCGGTTCCAGGCACCGGCCGGTGCGCTCGGCGACCGTCTCGAAGGAGTGTCCGGCAGGCGGCTCGACCCACAGCCTCCGTACCGTTCCCGCCGCCTCCAGCAGCGCCTTCGCCTCAGGCAGCGAACGCAGCGACACCTCGGGATGCAGCCGTTCCAGCAGCAGCGCGCCGTCACCGCCGGAGCCGATGAGCTGCACCGCCCCCCAGCCGTTCCAGTGCGCCAGCGCCGCCCGTTCCAGTTCCGGCGCGGCCCCGGCCGGAGCGATCTTCAGCGCCGCCGGGGAGCCGTCGGCACGGCGCGCCAGCAGAACGAGCGAGCTGCGCCCACCGGGTGCGGCCACCCGCTCGACGGTGAGCCCGGGTCCGGCCTCGGACAGCGACTCCTCGGTCAGTGCGGGGAGCTGTGCCAGCCAGTCGGCTGCGGCGCTCTCCCCGTACACCTCACCGAGCGCTCGCACCAGACGCTGCGGCGGTTCGAAACCCATACGTGCCGTGTTCCCTTTCAGAGCCTTCATCAGTGCGTCCGACCGGTCCCGGCCTTCGCTTCGGTCACGACCGGCGCATCAGCCCCGGCGTTCCGCCTGTTCAGGCGGTTCCGGCGGCGGACCGTTCGGCGAGCCCGGGAAAGGGTACGCCGCTGCCGCGCCAGCGGACCGCACGCACCGCGGCCTCCCGCAGCGCCGCCGCGGCTTCCTGCCGGAGCGGCCCCCCGGCAGCCCGTACGAGGTCGGAGTAGACGTCCGCGATCCTGTCCTCCAGTACGGCGGCGAGCTTCACCGCCGCCGAGGAGTCCGGCACCGCGAACGGCAGAGCGTACGCGGACTCCGCGGCCACCGGTTCGCCACCCAGGTCGTACACGGTCCGCACCAGCGCGTCGCGCCGGGCCCGGTGCGCGTCGTACGCGGCCGTCGCCTGGGTCCGGCGGTCGCCGCCGACCCGGGCGCCGACCACCGCGTACCCGTACACCGCCGCGTGCTCGGCGGCGAGTGACGCCTGGGCTGCCCGCAGCGACTGTGCGCTCATGAAGAGGTCTCCTTGGCCAGCTCGGTCAGCAGATAGGCGTGGGCGGCGCAGGCCGCCGCGATCGACGCCAGCAGCCGGGCCAGCTCCGGTGGCGCCGTCAGGAGCGCGGCAGCGTGGGCGTCGGCGGTACGGCGCTCCGAAACGGCGAGTTCCTTGACGGCGGCCCTGGCGCCGACCGCGGCCGGACCGGAGGACGCGGACGCCGTGGCCTCACCCGACGGCACGGTGCCGGGAGAGGCGGCCTTGTCCCCGCCGGGTGACAGCGCCGTGCTGCCGGGGGAGGGCGGCGAGGTGCTGCCGCCCTGCCGCAGCGCCTCCGTGTGGGCCCGTACGGCGTCGCGCAGCGGTGCCAGTCCGGCCCCGGTCGCCGGATGCGCCGTGATGACCTGCTCGTACTCGGTGAGCAGACTGCCGCTCGCGCGGGCGGCGGTCGCCCGGAGCGTGCTCTCCGCCTTGGCCGCCGCCTCCCGTGCACCGGCCGGTGCGGAACCCTTTCCGCCCCTGTCGGCATCGCCCCCGCAGCCGGCCAGCGCCGCCCCCAGGGCGATCACCCCTGTCGCGGTGAGCGCACTCCTGCGCGTCGTCCCCGTGCGCCGCACCTGTTCTCCTTCGGGCGTTGATCTGTCCTGACTGGATCTGTCCTGAAGTGATCACCGCAGGCGAGCGTACCCGCGGCCGGGCGGTCGACGGACGGCAACACCCCTCGGGACCGGATACCCTTTGACCTGACACGCGACGAACCCCACAACAGCACACGCGGCCGAGGAGTCACCCGGATGAGCACCACCCAGAGCGAGAGGCTGCGCGGGCTGCTCGAACCGCTCGTCAGCGCCAAGCAGCTGGATCTTGAAGAGATCGACGTGTCCCGGGCAGGCCGCCGACGTGTGCTGCGCATCGTCGTGGACTCCGACGAGGGCGTGGAGCTCGATGCCTGCGCAGAGCTGAGCCGCGCCATCTCCGAGAAGCTCGACGAGACCGACGCGATGGGTGAGGACGAGTACGTCCTCGAAGTCAGCTCGCCCGGTGCCGACCGTCCGCTGACGGAGCACCGCCACTACGTACGCGCCACCGGCCGCCTGGTCAAGCTGCAGCTGACCGCCGAGGAGGGCGCCGCCGAGCTGGTGGCCCGCATCCTCGCCGTGGACGACGAGGGGCTCGACCTCGAAGTACCGGGCGTCAAGGGCCGCAAGCCCACGTCACGCCGGGTCGCCTTCGACGGGATCGCCAAGGCGCGCGTGGAGATCGAATTCAACCGCAAGGACAAGAAGGAAGAGGAGGCGTAGCCGTGGACATCGATGTGAAGCTCTTGAGGGGCTTGGCACAGGACAAGGAGATTCCCTTCGACGTGCTCGTCGAGGCGATCGAGTCGGCCCTCCTCATCGCCTACCACCGCACCGACGGGAGCTACCGCCGTGCCCGCGTGAAGCTCGACGAGCGCGGTCACGTGACGGTGTGGGCGAAGGAGGACCCGGCCGACCTCGAAGAGGGCCAGGAGCCCAAGGAGTTCGACGACACCCCGTCCGGCTTCGGCCGGATCGCCGCGACCACCGCCAAGCAGGTCATCCTGCAGCGGCTGCGCGACGCCGAGGACGACAGGACGTTCGGTGAGTACGCGGGCCACGAGGGCGACGTCGTCACCGGCGTCGTCCAGCAGGGCAAGGACCCGAAGAACGTCCTGGTCGACATCGGCAAGCTGGAAGCGATCCTGCCGGTGCAGGAGCAGGTTCCGGGCGAGGAGTACACCCACGGCCTGCGGCTCCGTACGTACGTCGTACGCGTCGCCAAGGGCGTGCGCGGGCCGTCCGTGACCCTGTCCCGGACCCACCCCAACCTGGTCAAGAAGCTTTTCGCGCTGGAGGTTCCGGAGATCACCGACGGTTCCGTCGAGATCTGCGCGATCGCCCGGGAGGCCGGCCACCGCACCAAGATCGCGGTCCGCTCCACCCGCTCCGGCCTGAACGCCAAGGGCGCCTGCATCGGCCCGATGGGCGGCCGTGTGCGCAATGTCATGGCCGAGCTGCACGGCGAGAAGATCGACATCGTGGACTGGTCGGACGACCCGGCCGAGATGGTCGCCAACGCGCTGTCACCCGCCCGGGTGAGCAAGGTCGAGGTCGTGGACCTCGGCGCCCGGTCCGCCCGGGTCACCGTCCCGGACTACCAGCTGTCGCTCGCCATCGGCAAGGAGGGGCAGAATGCCCGCCTCGCCGCCCGCCTCACCGGCTGGCGCATCGACATCCGTCCGGACACCGAGACCGACGCCGAGCGGGACATCGCCGACCGGGAGCGGGCCGAGCGCGCCCGGGACAGGTCGGAGCGCGGCTGAACAGGTACGGAGTCCGGCGGCTGCCGGTCCGAGGGATGGACCGGCAGCTGTCCGGATGATGGACCGACGCGGTCCGGAGGGCGGATGGCAGCACCCCGGAGCGCGGGACTCGCAAGGGTCCTGGGGAGATGGATCTACGCGGCACGCCGCTGAGATCACGACAACGTCCGTTCGATTTTTGCCCCAAAGGGGTGAGGTCGGTGCGGGGAGGTAGACTTAATCGTGTCTGGCCGGACGCACGCCCGCGCTTGCCCTGAACGAACCTGTGTGGGATGCCGGGAGCGAGCGGCCAAGAGCGAGCTGCTGCGCATCGTGGTGGACGAGGACGCCTGCGTCCCTGATCCTCGCGGTACGCTGCCCGGCCGGGGTGCATATGTGCACCCCGTCACTGTCTGTCTCGACCTGGCGGTTCGCCGTCGGGCATTCCCCCGGGCCTTCAAGGCCAAGGGGCCGTTCGATTCCGCGGCACTGCAGCGGTATGTCGAGCGGGTGACACCGTAAGAAACTAGAACGGCACGGGACCCCGTGCGGTCAGGTACCTCGCGAGTTGGAAGTAGGTCGAGATTGCGATGAGCACTCGATGAGTACGCGATGAGTACGCCCATGAAGTAGCGACGGTCCGGCGGTAACCCGGACCTAAAAGGAGCGAAGTGGCTAAGGTCCGGGTATACGAACTCGCCAAGGAGTTCGGCGTCGAGAGCAAGGTCGTCATGGCCAAGCTCCAAGAACTCGGTGAATTCGTCCGTTCGGCGTCCTCGACGATCGAGGCGCCGGTTGTACGCAAGTTGACTGACGCACTGCAGGGGCCCGGCGGCAACGCCGGCAAGTCCGCTGCGAAGCCTGGCGCGCCCCGTAAGGCAGCGCCTGCAAAGCCCGCAGCGCCCTCCCCGGCCGCTGCGGCACGTCCCGCTGCCCCCAAGCCCGGCGCCCCGGCCCCCAAGCCGGCCGCCGCCGAGGCTCCCAGCAGCACCCCTTCCGCTGCCGCGCCTTCCGCGCCGTCTGCGGGCCCGCGTCCGGGTCCGAAGCCCGCGCCGAAGCCCGCTCCGGTCACCCCGGTGCCGGCGGCGGAGTTCTCCGCTCCGGCCCCGGCCCAGCCGGCCGCGCCGCAGCAGGCCCCGCGTCCCGCGGGTGCCACCCCCGGTCCTCGCCCCGCCCGTCCGGCTCCGGCCGGCGGTCAGCGTGACGGCGGCCGTGGTGGCGAGCGTGACGGTGGCCGTGGCGGCGACCGTCCGGCCCGTCCCGCAGGCCAGGGCGCCCCGCGTCCCGGCGGCGCCCGTCCGGCCGGTCCCCGTCCGGGCAACAACCCCTTCACCTCCGGTGGCTCGACGGGCATGGCCCGTCCGCAGGCACCCCGTCCCGGTGGCGCCCCGCGTCCCGGTGGCGGCCAGGAGCGTCCCGGCGCCCCGCGCCCGCAGGGCGGCCCCGGTGGCGCCCCGCGTCCGCAGGGTCAGGGCGGTGCCCGTCCGACTCCGGGCGGCATGCCCCGTCCGCAGGCTCCGCGTCCGGGCGGTGCGCCCGGTGGTAACCGTCCGAACCCCGGCATGATGCCGCAGCGTCCCGCTGCCGGCCCGCGTCCCGGTGGTGGCCCCGGCGGTGGCCGTGGTCCCGGTGGCGGCGCAGGCCGTCCCGGTGGCGGTGCGGGTCGTCCCGGTGGCGGCGGCTTCGCCGGTCGTCCGGCCGGTCCCGGTGGCGGTGGCGGCGGGTTCGCCGGTCGTCCCGGTGGCGGCGGTGGCGGTGGCGGCGCAGGCCGTCCCGGTGGTGGCGGCGGCTTCGGCGGTCGTCCCGGCTTCGGTGGACGTCCCGGCGGCCCGGGTGCCCGTGGTGGCACGCAGGGTGCGTTCGGCCGTCCCGGTGGTCCCGCGCGTCGTGGCCGCAAGTCGAAGCGTCAGAGGCGCCAGGAGTACGAGGCCATGCAGGCCCCGTCGGTGGGCGGCGTCATGCTGCCTCGCGGCAACGGGCAGGCTGTCCGGCTGTCGCGCGGTGCGTCCCTGACCGACTTCGCGGAGAAGATCAACGCCAACCCGGCGTCGCTCGTCGCCGTGATGATGAACCTCGGCGAGATGGTCACCGCCACGCAGTCCGTCTCCGACGAGACGCTGAAGCTGCTCGCGGACGAGATGAACTACATCCTCGAGATCGTCAGCCCGGAGGAGGAGGACCGCGAGCTGCTCGAGTCCTTCGACATCGAGTTCGGCGAGGACGAGGGCGGCGAAGAGGCCCTGGTCTCGCGTCCGCCGGTCGTGACCGTCATGGGTCACGTCGACCACGGTAAGACCCGACTGCTGGACGCGATCCGCAAGACGAACGTCGTTGCGGGCGAGGCCGGCGGCATCACGCAGCACATCGGTGCGTACCAGGTCTCCTCCGAGGTCAACGGTGAGGACCGCCGTATCACCTTCATCGACACCCCGGGTCACGAGGCGTTCACCGCCATGCGTGCCCGTGGTGCGAAGTCCACCGACATCGCGATCCTCGTGGTGGCGGCGAACGACGGTGTGATGCCCCAGACGATCGAGGCGCTGAACCACGCCAAGGCGGCCGACGTGCCGATCGTGGTCGCGGTCAACAAGATCGACGTCGAGGGTGCCGACCCGACCAAGGTGCGCGGTCAGCTCACCGAGTTCGGTCTGGTGGCCGAGGAGTACGGCGGCGACACGATGTTCGTCGACATCTCCGCCAAGCAGGGCCTCAACATCGAGGCTCTTCTGGAGGCCGTCGTCCTCACCGCCGACGCCTCGCTCGACCTGCGGGCCAACCCGGAGCAGGACGCGCAGGGTATTGCGATCGAGTCCCACCTCGACCGCGGCCGCGGTGCCGTTGCGACCGTCCTGGTCCAGCGAGGCACGCTGCGGGTCGGCGACACCATGGTGGTCGGCGACGCGTACGGCCGAGTCCGCGCGATGCTCGACGACAAGGGCGAGAACGTCGAGGAAGCGGGTCCGTCGACCCCCGTCCTCGTGCTCGGTCTCACCAATGTCCCGGGCGCCGGCGACAACTTCCTGGTCGTCGACGAGGACCGTACGGCCCGTCAGATCGCCGAGAAGCGTGCCGCCCGTGAGCGCAACGCCAACTTCGCCCGCAAGGGTGTCCGGTTCTCCCTGGAGAACCTGGACGAGGCGCTCAAGGCCGGTCTGGTCCAGGAACTCAACCTCATCATCAAGGGCGACGCGTCCGGTTCGGTGGAGGCTCTCGAGTCCTCGCTGCTCCAGCTCGACGTCGGTGAAGAGGTCGACATCCGGGTCCTGCACCGCGGTGTGGGTGCGGTCACCGAGTCGGACATCGACCTGGCGACCGGCTCCGACGCCATCGTGATCGGCTTCAACGTGCGCGCCGCAGGGCGTGCGCAGCAGATGGCCGAGCGCGAAGGCGTGGACGTCCGGTACTACTCGGTCATCTACCAGGCGATCGAAGAGATCGAAGCGGCCCTCAAGGGCATGCTCAAGCCGGAGTACGAAGAGGTCGAGCTCGGTACGGCGGAGATCCGCGAGATCTTCCGCTCGTCCAAGCTGGGCAACATCGCCGGTGTGCTGGTCCGGTCCGGCGAGGTCAAGCGCAACACCAAGGCGCGCCTGCTGCGCGATGGCAAGGTCATCGCGGAGAACCTCAACATCTCCGGTCTGCGCCGCTTCAAGGACGACGTCACCGAGATCCGCGAAGGCTTCGAGGGCGGTATCAACCTCGGAAACTTCAACGACATCAAGATCGACGACGTCATCGCGACGTACGAGATGCGCGAGAAGCCGCGAGGCTGACCCGTACCTCAACAGTCGGGGCCGGTCGACGGGTCGTATTTCCGTCGATCGGCCCCGGCCGTTCCGTGTACGGTTCTTGTGTCCCTGCCAAGCACTGGCAGGGCGCGAACCCGAACCGGCGGGACATCCGGACATACATGTATGTGGGGACCCTGTCCTTCGATCTGCTCCTCGGCGACGTACGTTCGTTGAAGGAGAAACGCTCGATCGTCCGGCCGATCGTCGCCGAACTCCAGCGCAAATACGCGGTGAGTGCGGCGGAGACGGGTGGACAGGATCTCCACCGCAGGGCCGAGATCGGCCTAGCGGTGGTCTCCGGGGACACCGGACACCTCTCGGACGTACTGGACCGGTGCGAGCGGCTGGTCGCCGCCCGGCCCGAGGTGGAGCTGCTGTCGGTTCGACGGCGGCTGCACAGCGACGAGGACTGAACAGCGGCAGAATTGTCGGACGTGGAATCGTCCGGCACGCAGCGGTCCGACGCGGAAGCGCCGGACCCGCAGGAACGGGACGCCAGTGGCGTCCGACCGTAAGCAACCCAGAAGGAAGAGTGACGGACCGGTGACCGACAACGCGCGGGCCCGAAAGCTGGCCGATCGCATCCAGGTCGTGGTCGCGGAGACCCTGGACCGGCGTATCAAGGATCCGCGGCTCGGATTCGTGACCATCACGGACGCCCGGGTCACCGGCGACCTGCGGGAGGCCACGGTCTTCTACACGGTCTACGGCGACGACGAGGAGCGTGCCGCCTCCGCCGCGGCGCTGGAGAGCGCCAAGGGCGTGCTCCGCTCCGAGGTCGGCAGGCAGACCGGGGTCCGGTTCACGCCGACCCTGACCTTTGTCCCGGACGCCCTGCCGGACAACGCACGCACCATCGAGGACCTCCTCGACAAGGCGCGTGCCAAGGACGCGGAGGTCCGCGAGGTGTCCACCGGTGCGAAGTACGCGGGCGACGCCGACCCGTACCGTAAGCCGGAGGACGATGCGGACGAGTCCGACGAGAACGAGGACTCTGCCTCCGAATGACACAGCAGAACAGGACGCCGGACGGCCTTGTCATCGTCGACAAGCCGTCCGGCTTCACTTCGCACGACGTCGTCGCCAAGATGCGCGGCATCGCCCGTACCCGCCGCGTCGGCCACGCGGGCACGCTGGACCCGATGGCCACGGGCGTGCTGGTGCTCGGCGTCGAGAAGGCCACCAAGCTCCTGGGCCACCTCGCGCTGACCGAGAAGGAGTATCTCGGCACCATCCGGCTCGGGCAGGACACCGTCACGGACGACGCGGAGGGCGAGATCACCTCGTCCACCGACGC
This sequence comes from Streptomyces sp. NPDC058231, assembly GCF_042882275.1. NCBI lineage: Bacteria > Bacillati > Actinomycetota > Actinomycetes > Kitasatosporales > Streptomycetaceae > Streptomyces > Streptomyces sp. NPDC058231. The sequence goes on from NZ_JBHVWN010000108.1 coordinate 12,701, forward strand.
GTCGGGCGTCACGCGCGAGGGCATCGACGCCGGCGTCGCGGCGCTGAGCGGCGCGATCATGCAGGTGCCGTCCAAGGTCAGCGCCATCAAGATCGACGGCAAGCGCTCGTACGCGCGGGTGCGGGGCGGCGAGGAGTTCGAGATCCCGGCCCGGCCGGTGACCATCTCGTCCTTCAACGTCTACGACGTCCGTGAGGCGGTCGCGGAGGACGGGACCCCTGTGGTGGACCTGGTCGTCTCCGTCGTCTGCTCCTCCGGTACGTACATCCGCGCGCTCGCCCGCGATCTCGGCGCCGGACTCGGCGTCGGCGGGCATCTGACCGCACTGCGGCGGACCCGCGTCGGTCCGTACGGCCTCGACGCGGCGAGGACACTCGATCAGCACCAGCAGGAACTGACCGTGATGCCGGTCGCGGAGGCCGCCGCGTCGGCGTTCCCGCGCTGGGACGTGGACGAGAAGCGGGCCAGGCTGCTGCTGAACGGTGTACGTCTGGACATGCCCGCCTACCCGCCGGGGCCGGTCGCGGTCTTCGGGCCCGACGGGGCCTTCCTGGTGCTCGTCGAGGAGCAGCGGGGCAAGGCGAAGAGCCTCGCGGTCTTCGCCTGACCGACCGCTCCGCCGGTCTTCCCGGGGATCCATCGTGGAGCGGGCGGCCCCCCGCACCCGCTCCACGATCCCCCCTACGGTGTCTGTCCACCGGAACCTCTTGATTCACCCCAACGAGCAGGCGCTCGGAGTGAATCAGGGGTGCACCAGGGGCGCTTTTACTCCGAATGCCCCTCGCGCCGATCACCGCCGACCTAACGTCGGACCATGGGAAGCGGGGACCGGTCGACGCTGGTACGTATCTGCGATCCGGCCGGCCGGCCACGGGGGACGGGGTTCCTCGCGGACGACCGCGGCACGGTCGTCACCAGTCATGAAGCAGTGGACGGCCTCGCCCGGACCGTCCTGTACGGGACGGGCGGCCGCAGCCGGTCGGTCGGGGCCGATGCGGTCACCGCGCTCCCCGAGCTCGGCCTCGCGCTGCTGCACACCGGCGGCCCGGACGGGCTCGGCGTGGAACCGTTGCCGATCGCCCTGCGGGAACGGATCGAGCCCGGTACGTACGTACGCATCGCTGCCCACGGGTGGCGCGAGGCGCGCGTCCTGGGCGTGGCCCCGGCGACGTACACCGCGACCGGCCGCTCCCACCGGGTCGCCGCGGCCATGGAACTGGCCCTCGGCACGGACGGCAGCGACGCGCTCCGGCTGCGCGGCGCGGCCGTCGGCGGTCCCGTCCTCGACCCGGAGACCGGAGCCGTCATCGCGGTGCTGGGCACCGCCCTGCGCTCCGGACACGCTGCCGCAGGGTTCGCCGTGCCGCTCGCGGCCGCGGGGGCCGACGGACCGCTGGGCGCACTGCTGCGGCGCAACGCGATCTCCGTACCCGGGTACGGACGCGACCTCAACCTCGCGGGCGCCCTGCAGCTCACCGCGATGTCGATCGCTTCGGCGGACGCCCCGGGCGACCGGCCCGAACCGGTCGAACGCCCGGACATCACCGCGGAGTTCACGGCGTTCACGGCTGCGGGGGCACCGTCCGGCACCGTCCTCGGACTCGTCGGAGCACCGGGCACCGGCCGTACCACCGAACTCGCCGCGCTCGCCGCCCGGCGCGCCCGCGGCTCCGAACCCGCCCTCACCGTCTGGCTGCGCGGCGCCGACCTGCTGGCCGACGACACCTCGGTGGCCGACGCGATCGCCCGAACCCTCGGACGGGCCGGGCGGATCGTCACCGCGGCCGGGGCGGCGGGCGCCCCGGCGACGGCCACCCCGGAGCGGGTGGCACGGCTCGCGGCGGACGCCGGAAGCCCGCTGCTCGTCCTGCTGGACGCCCCCGAGGAGATGCCGCCCGTGCTCGCCCACCGGCTGGCCCGGTGGACCGCCGGCACGGCCGGCTGGCTCCGGGACCACGCGGCGCGGCTGGTGGTCGCCTGCCGGCCCGAGCACTGGGAGACGGCCGGTCCGCTCCACCCGCCCGGCGCGCTGCACCGACCCGCCGCCCAGGCCCGGGGACTGCCGCCCGCAGTCCGCCTGGGCGACCTCGCCCCGGACCCGGCCGCACAGGCCCGGGAGCGGTACGCCATCCCGGCCGGAGCCCTCGCGCCCGGGCACGGCCGGCATCCGCTCACCCTCCGCCTCCTCGCCGAGGTGCGCGCGGCACTCCCCGGGGACGTCCCCGGGCAGCCGGACACCGAGGACGTGTTCGGAGCCCATCTGGACCTGATGTGCCTGCGGATCGCGGTCCGGATCGCCGCGGCATCCCGTCCCGCCCCCGGAGGCACGGCGGTGCGGCGGCTGGCCGCACGGGTGGCGGGCCAGGTCCACGAGGCGGCGCGGCGCTGCCTGGGGCCGGGACAGGGGGAGCTGGACCGGGGGGCGTTCGAGGAGATCTTCCCGTGGCGCACCGGCTGGGCGTCCGCGGTCCTCACCGAGGGACTGCTCGTGCCGGCGGGTGCCGGCTACCGCTTCGCCCACGAGGAGCTCGGGGACTGGGTGCAGGGCGCGCACCTGGACCTGGACACCGCGCTCCGGTCGCTCGTGCACCGGTGGCACGCCGATGAGCCGGCGGACGGGGCCGGGGCGGCGCCGCGGCGTGTCCCGGCCCAGCGGAGCCCGCGGCCGGACAGCAGCCGTCGGGCGCTCCCCGGTCCGGCCGGCACCGCTGCGGCGCCCGCCCGGGAGTCCGGCACGCTCCCGGTACCCCGCCATCGGATCGGCCCGGTGATCCAGGCGCTCCTGCTCCTGGGCCGCCGGCAGGGCGCGGCCGCGCTCGCCCACCGGATGGCCGATCTGATCGAGGCGATGGACCGGCTGCGGGCCAGGACGGACGGGGGAGGGACCGCCGCGGGGCCGCACGGGGCCGGGGGCGAGGACACCGGGCCGCTGCGCGATGCCTCCTGGTGGGCAGCCCGTCTGCTGTCGGGGACGCTGCTCCGGGTGTCCGACGCCGGGCCGTACCTCGGAGTGCTGAGAGTGCTGACCGGGCGCATCGTCCGGCCGTCCGGGACGCTCGGCGCGTACGCCGAGTTCGGCCCGTGGTTCTGGCGGCGGCTGCGCCTGCCCGAAGCCGACCGGATCGACCTGCTGCGGCTGCTGCTGCCCGCGGACGGCCCGCCGCACCGGGACACGGCCCGGCGGCCCGGGGCCGGCCCCTGCGACCGGGACCACCGCGAGGCCCGCCCCGGCGAGGAACGGTTCCTGGACGTGGTGGCCGGGCGACTCACCGCACGGCCCCGGACCGTACAGCCGCTCCTCTGCCTCTGGTTCACCGATGAGCGTCCGCTGCGTACGCCGGAGGGTGCCGCGCGGCAGACCGTCGCCACCGCGGCCCGGACGCTCCTGCACGCCCACAGGGACCTCGCCGTCGACGCTCTGGCCGACGCCCTCGTCGCGACCGGCCACCCCCGCGCCGGCGAACTGCTCGCCACGCTGGCCGCGGAGGAGCCCGGCGCCCTGTGCCGGGCCGTCGAACGCTGGTCCCGGGACGACGGCCGGCCGGCCCGCCGCGCCGCCGCCGCGTCGTACGCGCTCGTCACCGCACCGCACGCGACCGGGGACTCCGACCGTGAGCTGCTGCGCCGCTCGGCGCGCTCGCTGCTGGCCCGCCCTGCCGACGCTGAGCTGCACGGGGCCGCGCTCGCCCTTCTCGTGAGCGATCCGCGCACCCGGGACGGGTATCTGCCGCAGGCCCTGCGGGCTTTCGCGCACGGGCATCCCCTGCTGTCCGCGGCCGGGCTCGCCGCCGCCCTGGAGACGCATCGCGAGCCGGTCGTCGCCGCGTTCCGGGACCGGCTCAGCCGGCCCGGGGACGGTGCGGACGAGGTACTGCGCTCCCTCGCCGGGATCGACGCCCCGGCGCTGGCCCTGCACGCGGCCGGGCTGGTGCGGGCGTACGCGGACAGCCACCCGGAAGGCGGTGCCCAGGTGGCCGCGTACATCGACCGCAGGCTGGAGCACGGGGCCGCCGCCCGCGCCCTGCTGCTGCCCCTGGTGGCCGGTCTGCTGCGGGACCGGCCGGCTGCCGCGCCCGTGCGCGGCGCACTCGCCCGGGTGCTCGCCGCGCCCGGCACGCCTGATTCCGGGGCGCTCCGGTCCGAGCTGCTGGAGGTCCTGCTGGAGTTCGAGCAGGGCACCGGACGGGACCCGGTCGTGCTGGACGCCCTGCTCCGCGCGGCGGCGGCCGGATCCGCCCGGCGTGCGCCGGTCCGTACCCGGGCGCTCGTCCACCGCACCGGGACGATGCTGGTCCGCACCCCCGAAGGCGCCGCCTGCTTCGATCGCAGGCTGGTCGAACTCTCCCGTGAAGTGCCGGAATTCGCGGAGCTGGTCACCGGCTGGCTGGCCGACGCCCCGCAGGAGTGGGCGACGGTCGTCGGCCCCGGCGTACGGCGGGCGGTGGCGGCGCTGTCCCCCGCGATGCCGGTGCCGATGCAGGCCGCAGGTCGCGGGCATGGCAGTCTTAGACCTGCATAAGAGGTACACCCACGTACACAGGTTCGGGCGAGGAGCGGTCAGAGTGCAGCGCTGGCGAGGCTTGGAGGACATCCCCCAGGACTGGGGGCGCAGCGTCGTCACCATCGGCTCCTACGACGGGGTGCACCGCGGACACCAGCTGATCATCGGCAGGGCGGTGGAGCGGGCGAGGGAACTCGGCGTGCCGTCGGTCGTCGTGACCTTCGACCCGCACCCCAGCGAGGTCGTACGGCCCGGCAGTCATCCGCCACTGCTGGCCCCGCACCACCGGCGCGCCGATCTGATGGCCGAGCTGGGTGTGGACGCGCTGTTGATCCTGCCGTTCACCACCGAGTTCTCCAAGCTGGCGCCGGCCGACTTCATCGTGAAGGTGCTGGTCGACAAGTTGCACGCGCAACTCGTCATCGAGGGCCCCAATTTCCGCTTCGGTCACAAGGCCGCAGGCAACGTCGGTCTGCTCGCCGAGCTCGGCGCGACGTACGACTACCGCGTCGAGGTCATCGACCTCCATGTGAGCGGTGAGGCCGGCGGCGGTGAGCCGTTCTCCTCGACCCTCACCCGCAGGCTCGTCGCCGAGGGCGATGTGGCGGGCGCCGCCGAGATCCTCGGCAGGCCGCACCGGGTCGAGGGCATCGTGGTCCGCGGCGCACAGCGCGGCCGTGAGCTGGGTTTCCCGACGGCGAACGTGGAGACACTGCCGCACACCGCGATCCCGGCCGACGGCGTCTACGCGGGCTGGCTGAACGTGGACGACGAGGCGATGCCGGCGGCGATCTCGGTCGGCACGAACCCGCAGTTCGACGGCACCGAGCGGACGGTGGAGGCGTACGCGATCGACCGCGTCGGTCTTGATCTGTACGGGCTCCACGTCTCGGTCGACTTCCTCGCGTACGTACGCGGGATGCTGAAGTTCGACACGATCGACGACCTGCTCGTGGCCATGGCCGCCGATGTGAAGCGGTCCGGCGAACTCGTCGCCGCGTACGACCGCGGCTGACCTTCTTCTGTGTCGCTCCGGCCCCGGGGCCCAGTACGCCGGGCCCGGGCGGGGCCGGGCTGGGGGGCGGGGCCCCCGAAGGCCGCCCCCCCCCCCGGGCGGGGGCCCGCCCCCCCCCCAAAACCCCCACCGCCGGGGGGGGGCGGGCGGGGGGGGGGGGGGGTGGCGCCCCCGGGC
>NZ_JBHVWN010000109.1:0-18135 GCF_042882275.1 Streptomyces sp. NPDC058231
GGAATTGATGATCAGAAGCATGCTCGGATCCATGGCCGGCGCGCTGTGGGTCAGCGAGCCGACGAAGACGGCGTCGAAGTCGGACGGCTTCGATCAACCGGCTGAGGCTGCGATCGGATTGGTCTCGGGTGAGCGTCGGCGGGCGGTCCGAACTGGAACGAAGAGGAGCCGACAAGTAGGTACGAGTCGCACCAGTACGACGTGATCGGCCATCAATCCTGAGCCCCTGCCACAGATGCCGCCAGAACTGGCCGGGCTCTTACAGGGGCAGTTGGACCTGCTGCGCACCGGCACCCTCGCCTTGAGCGCGCAGGCCTCAGCGCATGACCGTGCGCACGATCGCTGCCTGGCCGCCGACTCGGATCCGGTGTCCCGTGCGGTCGCGGTGGACGGTCGCTGTGATGGTGGACGGGCTGCCGAGGTGGTCACCCATGTCGACAGCGAGGCGGTGTGTGCCGAACCCGGCAGCATGCGCTGCCAGGCAGGCCGTGCTGTTGGCGTTGGCGATGTCCTCGGGGACACCGATCGACGGGGCGAACATCCGGGCTGCTGCTCGGCCGTGTCGGTCCGGGGGCGAGTAGGCGTAGCAGCCCAGCAGACCGTAGCGGTCACAAGCTGCGCGCAACAGGGTTGAGTCCGGCGTGAGTTCGGCCAGTGCGGCGCGGGATCGGATGGGCAGCAGAAGCCTCGGCCGCCCGTTCGACGCCACGCAGGCGTCGCCGGCGACCGCGTCCTCCGTCAGTCCGAGGCCGCCTGCGACTGCCCTCAGTTCGGGTCCACCGGTGCTACGCAGGCTGACCGGGCCCGGGTCGAACGACGCCGTCAGGCCGTCACCGTTGCGGCTTGCCCGACAGTCGAAGCTGCGGTGGGCCGTACGCAGGACGGCGCGGTAGTCGTGGTCGCCGCCTTCCCGTTCGGCGAGCACGGCGAGGGCGGCGACGGTGCCGTGGCCGCAGGCGGGCAGTTCGTCCTGGGCGGTGAAGAACCGCAGTGTGTACGCGGGCTGACGACGCTCGATTCCGGTCGCGCGGAGGAAGACGGCGTGCGATGTTCCCAACTCCGTGGGAATGCGGCATCGCTCCTCGTCGGTGAACGGCGCATCATCCAGAACGGCGGTCGGGCTGCCACCCGCGCCGTCTCGCTGACACGCGTCGACGACCGCTACCTCGGACATGGCACCGGGCCGGTGGTCAGCAGCATGGTCAGGTCCAGTGCGGGCGCGCTGTGCGTCAACGCCCCGACCGAGATGAGGTCGACGCCCGTCCCGGCGATGGCGAGAACTGTGTCCAGGCGGATGGTGCCCGAGGCCTCCAGCAGGATCCGGGAAGCGTCGGCCCGCGCGGCCCGGAGCTTCACGACCTGCTCGATGTCGGCCACCGGCATGTTGTCGAGCATGATCCAGCGGGCTCCGGCGTCGAGGGCCTCGACGGCCTGTGTGACGGTCTGCACCTCGACATCGCTCTCCACGGACTGCCCGGTGCGCGCCATCCCGCGCCTGACCGCCTCGATCGCGGCGGTCACCCCGCCCGCCGCGGCGATGTGGTTCTCCTTGAGCAGGACCATCGCCGCGAGATCGAGGCGATGGTTGCGGCCGCCGCCGGCGGTGACCGCGTACTTGTCCAGGGCGCGCAGGCCCGGCGCCGTCTTGCGCGTGTCCAGGATGCGCGCCCTGGTCCCTGCCACAGCTTGGACGTAGCGGTCGGTCAGCGTCGCGATGCCGCACATGCGCTGCAGGAAGTTCAGCGCCGTGCGCTCCCCGGTGATCAGGCTGCGCGCCGAACCGGATAGGCGCACCAGGACCTGGCCGTCGGCCAGTCGGGCGCCGTCGGCGACGGCCGGCTCGACCTTGACCTCAGGGTCGACCTGCGCGAAGACCTCGGCGACCACGGGGAGGCCGGCGGCGATGCCGCTTTGCCGGGTGCGGATCTCGGCCGTGGCCGCCAGGTCCTCGGGAACGCTCCACACGGTGGTGATGTCCTTCCCTGACTCGTCCTCGACCAGGGCGGCAGCGGCGGCGGCCCGTGCTGCCGCCGAGGGAAACTCGGTCGCGGTCATCTGGTCTCCAGCTCTGAGTGGACGTTGGCTTGGTGGCGGCAACCGCTGACGAGGCAGCACTGAAGTTCCGCTGGGCCGGTTTACAGGACCTGGTGGATCCTGTACTCGATCTCCCGCGTGCCGGTCACCCGTCCCCCGCCACGAACAGGTTCCGGGTGAGCCGTCCGTGCGACTCGGCGCCGACGTCGAACTCGGGGCACCATGCGCATGTACTGGTCCTCCCAGCCGGTCTCGCCTCCGTCGACTCGGGCTTTCAGGAACGCCTCTCACCCAGGTCGTCAGGGCAGGTGCCGCAACAGCCTCCTCCGTTTCGATTTCCGAAGCGGTCGCCGATGCTAGCGTGTCGGAATTCGAAGCGTCAACCTTGGAGAGCTGGACATCCCGACATGGCAACACCCAGACCTGGCAATCCTGTTCGCGGCTCGACCACCGGCCGTCCCCTCATGGCCGCACTCGATCTGTTCGGGCGGCGGTGGAGTCTGCGCATCCTGTGGGAGCTTCGCGCGGGTCCGCTTGGATTCCGCCCCTTGCAGAAGCGGTGCGACGACATGTCCTCCAGCGTGATGCGGCAGCGCCTGACCGAACTGCTGGACGCCCAGGTGATTCACCAACTACCGGACAGCCGCTACGAGCTCACCCCGCTGGGACAGGAGGCGCGCCAAGCCCTGAACCCCCTCGCCCACTGGGCGGAACGCTGGGCGGCCACGATCGACCCGCAAGGGGCGGACCACACCGACGACCAGTCCGCCAGCCGCATCTCACATCCGGACACCGTGGGTGACGGGACGCCGGAGAGGGACTCCGCGGACTGACGCCCCGACTCGGATCGGAGGCGGGGCGGGACCGCCGGGTCACGAGGTTGCCGTGGCTCGGCCGAGCGCCGGGGGCAGGCGCGAAACCTCCGCCAATCCTTCTGCTTCGGATTTCGAAGCGATAGTGAAAGGGGAACTGACGGACAAAGCCATCACCGCTAGGGTGCACCACCAGGAGGAACCAGTGTCATACCCGCAACCGCTCACCCCCGAGGAGAAACTCGCCGACGCGAAGAAGCAGCTGAGCCTCCCGCGTATCGTCGCGATCTGCGGCTCCACCCGTTTCATGACCGAGATGACCGAGGCCGATCTGCGGGAGACCAAAGCCGGAAGGATTGTCGTCAAGCCGGGTTGCGACATGAAGTCGCCGCACGAACTTTGGTCCGATCCTGTCGAGGCCGAGGCGCTGAAGGTTCGACTCGACGATCTGCACCGAGCGAAGATCCGGCTCGCTGATGAGGTGCTCGTGGTCGGCGACTACATCGGAGACAGCACCCGAGCCGAGATCGCCTACGCCCGGTCACTGGGCAAGCCCGTGCGGTTCACACACCCCGAAGTCGACCCCGACGCCTGACCGCCCCCCACCCTCCGCAGGCACCCCTTGGAATGATCATCTAGCCGTCGGCCGCCCGGCAGTTCGATGCGAGGCGACCACCGCCTGTGGCTTGCCGCACGAAGGGTCGGCATGACGAGATGCCTTCAAGCCGGGAACCACTCAACACCCCCACGACGCTTACGAGATCGTCTCCAATGCCAACGAGCGGCGGGCTGGTGAGACACTATGGAGTGCCAACATGATGCGGGCCCGGGGGAATGTGACCTTGGGTCAGCCCCGGACGTTCGACGACGGGCCGGTGTGGGATGCCGTGGACGCGGTCGGTATGCGGGCGGCCATCGCGGATCTGCCGGACGGACTCGACACCCTCCTCGCCAGGGAGGTGTTCGGCGGCGCGGAGCTCTCCGGCGGGCAGTGGCAGCGGCTGGCCTGCTCGAGGGCCCGGGTGGAGGGGCGGCCGGTTCGGGAGCCCCCACCCGGAGTGGCGGGGTGTCAGTCATGCCCGTACAGGCTGCCGTCACCCTCCCGACGGGAACCGGGACACGTTCGACACCTTGCACTTCGTACCGGCGGGTGCCTTGCCCACGCCTTGCGCTTTCTGCTTCGCCACCTGTCCCGGAGCCAGCGCACTCGCCGAAGCGACCCCTTCGGCGACCCGCGTACCGGAGGCGTCCACGAACTCGACCGACACGATGTACGTCGACGCCTCATCGGTGCCGTTGGTGATCTTCACGACGACCGACGGCCACTCCGTCAACGAGTCGACCTTGCAGCCGGAGAGTGTTACATCAGCCTCGGCGTCCTTCCCCTCCGTCGCCTGCTCCTCGGCCGGCGCGGACTCCGCGGGGGTGCTGCTCTCCGACGACGACACCATGGGCGTCTTCCGTTTCGCCGACGAGTCCGCGATCCTTCCCGCCACCGCCACCAGCACCCCGATGAGGATCAGGGCGACCAGCCCGCCCACGACGGACAGGGTGACGATCAGCCCGGTGCTCGACTTCCGTGGCATGGGCGCGCCCCACCCCGGAGCCTGCTGCGGCCACTGGTGGTACGGCTGCTGCTGGGGCTGCTGGCCCCACTGCGGAGGCTGTTGCGGCTGCTGGCCGGGCGGCGGGTAGCCGTTCGACATGTGATCCCCCCATGGGACGTACAGGTGAAGGATCACTGTACGACCCGCCCGGAACGAGGAATGCCGTACGGGGCCAATCGCGACGGGATCATGCGCCGGTCACCACGGCGCAGGCCAGGTCTCCGGTCCACCGCCCCGCCAGTCGATCATTCCGGAGAGGATCACGTCGTCCTCGGTGATGTCGTCCATCCCGGCCCGGCGCAGAAACTCCGTCACGTCCTTGACGGAGTGCGCCATGCCGAGGATGTTCCCGTCCACACGGACACGCCGCCCGCCGGACTCATCGGGCTGGTACACGACAACAGGAAGATATCCGGACATGACATCACCTTCCCCCGGCGTCGCGCACACCGCACGCAGGGCGATCCGAACGGCCGTCGGGTGCGCCACGCGCAGGACCGGCCGGGCGCACTGCTGACGGCCGGTCCGGCCAGGACCGACGAGCAGGCGGACGGCGGGCGGCGGCGGCGCCCGAGGGCGTCACGCGGAGCGCCCGGAGTCCGGGAAACGCGTCCTGCGCGGCTGAGCACGCCTACCAGGCGAGCTCAGCGAGGCGTGCGGTGATCCTCTCCCGGTCCCAGGCGCCGTCCGCGACCAGTACCCGGTAGCGGCGGGTCAGCGTGGCGCCGGGTACCAGGACCAGCTCCTCGTGGAAGGCGAACGACGGCGCCACCGCGGCGAACGGATCGCTGCGCACGAACCAGTGCGCCGGATGGGCGCCGCCCGCGCCGGTGTGGTCGTTCTCCGGCGCATGGACGAAGACCAGCGTCGCGCGCCCGTCGAAGCCGTCGTGCTCACCGCTGTACGCCAGCCATTCGGCCTGTCGGCCCATCAGCTCCGGTCCCTCGCCTTCCGAGGCGAGGATCCGGCCGTCGCGGAAGGCGCGAGGACCGCGCCAGAACAGCCCCGTATAGCCCGCGCCCGCCCTGCCGTGCGTGGTCGGACTACCCAGGCGCAGTTCCTCGTCCCGGCGGTTCGTGACCGCGGACGACCAGGTCAGCACCCAGCTTCCGGTCGTGGTGTCGATGTCGTGGACCTCGATCCGGCGCACCTCGTCCGCCCACAGCTCGCCGCTGTTCGGATGCCAGCTCAGCCGTTCCGCGACGGTCGCCCTGCCCCCGCGCACCGACACGTCGTCGAAGCCCCGGTGCGCCATGGAACCGACCCGATCCGGGAGTGCCAGATATCCCTCGCCGTGCACGTAGGTGTTGCCGCCCCACAGGTTCTGCCCGGACACATGGGAGGCGGTGAGCTGCAGTCCCTTGTGCCAGCGGTGGTCGTTGGGCCGGTAGTCGGTCACCACCCGGTCCGACAGGGTGCGCAGGGGATGGATGTACGGCTTCGGTGCCTCCCAGCGTGCCTCCGGCCGGTACACGTACCGCATCAGTTCCACACCGCTGCCCGCCACCGAGACCGCGACGTGGTCGCCGTGCCGGTGGACCAGGTCCAGAGCCTCGGTCATGCCGTCACCGCCGGCGGTCCCGGCGCCCAGCCGGCAGCGTTGCCGTGCAGGGCCCCGTAGTACGGATCGCCCGGGCCGATCTCACCGGCCCGGACGGTGCCGCCGGTGAAGGCCGCCTTGTAGAGCGCGGCGACCAGTTCGAGGCTCGTGCGGCCGTCGGCGCCGCTGCTGCGCGGCCTGCGTCCGGTCCGCAGATCGTCGAGCAGGCCGCGTAGCTGCGCCTCGTGGGAACTGGGTACGTCGGAGCCGAAGTTCCGCCAGGACGCAGCTCTTTCGGGGGCGACACCGGGCGCCGGGGTGATTCGCCAGTCCGCGTTGCGATGGCCGTACAGATGGGTGAGCTCCACCGTGGCCTCCTCGCAGTCGATCCGGATACGGCTCACCTCGTCCGGGCTGAGCACACTGTTCACGACCGTGGCGAGCGCACCGTTCTCGAACCTGACCAGGGCCGTGGAGACGTCCTCCGTCTCGACGTCGTGGACCAGCCGCCCGGCCATGGCGCGGATCTCCGACCAGGGTCCGAGCAGATCGAGCAGCAGATCCATCTGATGAATGCCGTGCCCCATGGCCGGCCCGCCCCCCTCGCTGCTCCAGGTGCCGCGCCAGGGAACGGAGTAGTAGGCCGCGTCGCGGAACCATGTGGTCTGGCAGTGGGCGACCAGCGGTCGGCCCATGGCCCGTTCGGACAGCAGTCGCCGGACGTGCCGGGAGCCCGACCCGAACCGGTGCTGGAAGACGATCGCCGCGTACGGCCCGGCCGATCCCGGACCGCCCTCCGCCGCCTCGATCGCGTCGAAGTCCGCCAGCGAGGGGCAGGGGGGCTTCTCGCACCACACCCAGGCACCGGCCCGCAGTGCGGCGATCGTCTGATCGCGGTGGAACCGCGGAGGGGTGCAGAGCGCCACCAGGTCGGGCCGCTGCTCGGCCAGCATCAGGCCGAGATCCGTGTACGGACGGCCGATCCCCGCGTCCGTACAGAAGGCCTCGACGGAAGCGGCGTCCACATCGACCGCGGCGACGATCTCCAGCGGCTGCTCCGCGCCGAGCGCGGTGAGTGCGGGCAGATGGCTGCCACGCGCGATCGCACCCGTACCGACGATCGCGACCCGGATCGGTCGCCGGAGTGCGGGCTGTTCGGGCATGACGGGCACCCTTCGACTGGGAGACGGACGCCCACCGGGCAGCAAGCGCTTTCTCCCGAACCGAACCTAGGCTTCACGGGGGAGCCGGGTCAAGGGATCTTCGCCGCCGAGCGGGGGGACGCATCCGGCAGAGGTGCGGCGGCGTCCCGCCCCACGCGCACCTGGACGCACAGTGGTCGACGTCCTGCCCCGGCACATCGCGCACACCGGCCCGTCCGGCATCCGCCTCCGGGCCGGCCCTCGTCGTGGCCCGCCGGCCCGGAGGCGTGAATCTTCGCCGGAGCCGGTGCGACGGGGAGGCCCGCCCCGTCGCGCACGGGCCGGGACTGTGCGCGTCATGAGCCGTGTGCTGAACTGTCCGTGAAACATCTGATCCAGGAGCACCCTTTGACCAGTTACCGGCAGCCCGGCGTCGTTCTCACCGACCGTGTCTTCACCGTCCCGCTCGACCACGCCGACCCGGGCGGTGAGCAGATCGAGGTCTTCGGCCGGGAGGCCGTCGCGAGCGGCAAGGCCGGTGAGGAGCTGCCCTGGCTGGTCTATCTGGAGGGTGGACCCGGCTTCGGGGCCCGGCGTTTCGTCGGCACCGAGGCCTGGCTGGGCCGGGCGGTGCAGGAGTTCCGGGTGCTGCTGCTCGATCAGCGCGGCACCGGGCTGTCCACCCCGGCCAACCGGCAGACCCTGCCACTGCGCGGCGGCCCGCGCGAGCAGGCCGACTATCTCGCCCACTTCCGCTCGGACAACATCGTGCGGGACTGCGAAGTGATCCGCCCGCAGCTGACCGGCGGGGCCCCGTGGACCGTGCTCGGCCAGTCGTTCGGCGGCTTCTGCGCGGTCCGTTATCTCTCGGCCGCCCCCGAGGGGCTCAAGGCCGTTCTGATCACCGGTGGCCTGCCCTCGCTCGACGCACACGCCGACGACGTCTACCGCGCCGCGTACCCGCGGATCGAGCGGAAGGTGGCCGCCCACTACGCGCGCTACCCGCAGGACGTGGAGCGTGTCCGCGAGATCGCCGCGTACCTCTCGGAGCACCGGCCGGAGAGCGCCGGACACCGGCTGACCCCCGAGGGGTTCCAGTCCCTCGGCATCATGCTGGGCGGCGGTGACGGCAGCCACCGGCTGCACTATCTGCTGGAGAACGCCTTCGTCCGGACACCGCTGGGCACCGAGCTCTCCGATGCGTTCCAGGAGGCCGTGCGGACCGCCAACTCGTTCGCCGGCCACCCGCTGTACGCCCTCATGCACGAGGCGATCTACGGGCAGGGCAAGGAGCCCACCGGGTGGTCCGCCGAGCGGGTGCGTGCCGAATTCCCGCAGTTCGACGCCGCCGAGGCCCTGGCCGGTGAGGCGCCGGTACTCCTCACCGGCGAGACGATCCATCCCTGGCATTTCGAGGTGGATCCGGCTCTGCGTCCGCTGCGCGAGACCGCCGATCTCCTCGCCGCCCGTACCGACTGGCCCGAGCTGTACGACGCCGAGCGCCTCGCTGCCAACGAGGTCCCGGTGGCTGCGGCCGTGTACCACGACGACATGTACGTCGACACCGAGCACGCGCTGCGCACCGCAGCGTCGATCCGCGGACTGCGCACCTGGGTGACGAACGAGTTCGAGCACGATGGGCTGCGCGCGGGCGGACCGCGGGTGCTCGACCGGCTTCTCGACCTCGTCAGGGACGACGCCTGACCTCTTCGTTCATCGCAGGAGCCGGTCACGCGCGCGGCGTGACCGGCTCCGTCGTGCGGAGTGCTTCCCGCACCTTCACCCTTGCAGGGCGTCCAGCGTCGCGTCGAAGTCCACGGCCGACCGCGGGGCCCGGTTGTGGGGCAGCTTCGACAGGGCCGCGGCCATCCCGCAGGTGTTCGTCACCGCGGAGAAGACGAGGCCGGAGCCGACGCCGGCCGAGAGCCAGCGCGCGGCCGGGAAGCGCCGGCCGGCGAGCAGACCGGCCACCACGAGCGAACCGGCGGCGAGCCGGACCTGGCGTTCCATGGGCCAGGTCGCCCGGGCGCCGGCCGGACGGTCCAGGCCGTGGCCCTCCCCTTCCCAGGCGGAGGTGCCACCGGACAGTGTGACGGCGTCGATGTCCGCCGCGGAGAGGACGTCGCAGGCCCGGGTGGAACGGACGCCGGAGGCGCACACCACCAGCAGGGAACCGCGGGCCGCCGCCGCCTTCAGGGCGGGCAGCGCCTCGTCGAGCCGGTCCAGCGGGATGTTCAGAGCGCCGGGTACATGCCCGGACGCGTACTCGCCCGGAGCCCGCACGTCGATGACGGTGAACTCCGCGATCCGGGCTGCTGCCTGGGCGGGGGAGAGGGAAGCGGGGCTGGTCACGAGAGAGGTTTCCTTTCGTCGCCGGGGCGAACCCCGGAGTGGCTAGAATACCCCTTGGGGTATTTGGAGGAAGTTCTGTGGAATTCGACATGGCGGCCGGCGAGCTGAAATCGGTCCTCAACCGCCTTCGCCGCGCCCAGGGCCAACTTGCCGCGGTCATCAGGATGATCGAGGAAGGCCGGGACTGCGAGGACGTCATCACGCAGATGGCGGCCGTTTCGCGCGCGCTGGACCGGGCCGGTTTCGCCATCATCGCGACGGGCCTCCAGCACTGCATGGCGGACGACGGAACCGAACCGGCCGACCGGGACCGGATGCGTGCCCGGCTGGAGAAGCTCTTCCTCTCGCTCGCCTGAGTCGCGAGCAGTGACCCGGCCACCGCGACGGGCCGCCGGTCCTGAGTCCGTCCCGCGACGCGCGCCCGTCGCGAGAGGTCGCGGTGTGTCGCGCCGTGCTGAGCGGAACCACATGCGCCGTCCGCGTTGCCCCTGCGGCGGAGCGAGGCCGGCTGCGCCTCGCGGCCACCTGCTCCGGCCGCTGGGAGCCCGTACCGCGAGGGGGACCCGGGGCCACGCGTGCGTCCCGAGGGAATCCCGGGTGCCGCGCGATGGTTCTCCCGGGTGGTCATCGGAGCGGGATCGCCCCGGACGGGTAGTCAACACAACTGTGCCACCCGTTCCTTCCCCTCCTCAGCCCTCGACGGAGCTGCCGTGAAATTCGGAGTCTCGACCTTCATCACCGACCAGGGCATCAGCCCTACCGCGCTCGGAACCGCGCTGGAGGAACGTGCTTTCGACTCGCTCTTCATCGCCGAGCACTCCCATATCCCGGTGGACCGCCAGACGCCCTACCCGGGCGGCGGCGAGCTGCCGGAGATCTATTACCGCACCCTTGACCCCTTCGTGGCCCTGACCGCGATCGGCGTGGTGACGGAGCGGCTGCTGCTCGGCACCGGCATCGCGCTGATCCCGCAGCGGGACCCGATCATCACGGCCAAGGAAGTGGCCTCGCTCGACCTGGTCTCCGGCGGCCGCGCGGTCCTCGGCGTCGGTGTCGGCTGGAACCGGGAGGAGATGAGGAACCACGGCACGGACCCCGCGACGCGTGGCCGGCTCACCGACGAGCGGCTGCGTGCCATGCGGGAGCTGTGGACCGCCGAGAGGGCCGAGTTCCACGGCGAGTTCGTGGACTTCGATCCGGTCTTCGCATGGCCGAAACCCGTGCAGCGACCCCATCCGCCGATCTATGTCGGCGGCGGCGAGCGCGCGTTCGCTCGGGTGGCGGAACTCGGGGACGCGTGGCTGGCCAACAGCGTGCCGCCGCAGGAACTCGGTCCGCAGATCGAGCGGCTGAATTCACTGGCCGGACGAGAGGTTCCGGTCACGGTGTACGCGGCCCCCGACGATCCCGGGCAGATCGAGGGCTACCGGGGTCTGGGCGTCGAACGGCTGCTGTTCTACGTGCCGACGGTGCCCGAACGGGAGACGCTGGAGCATCTCGACCGGCTGGCCGAGGTGGCCGCCCGATACCGCTGAGACGCCCGGGTGCGACCGTGCCCCGGGTGTGGACCGGGCCGGAAATCCCCCGACGTGACCTGTGAAGGGACGCGATGCCCACTCTGACGAGCGCCGAGGCGAGGGAACGGTTCGCCGTGGCGCGTGTCGCCCGCCTCGCGACGCTCGACACGGCCTCCCGCCCGCACCTGGTGCCGGTGGTGTTCGCCCTGGACAGCGACACGGTGATGCTGGCCGTGGACCACAAACCGAAACGGACGACGCGACTGAAACGCCTGGCCAACATCGTCGCCCATCCATCGGTCTGTCTGCTCGCCGACCACTACGAGGAGGACTGGGACCGGCTGTGGTGGGTGCGGGCGGACGGCGAGGCCCGAGTGCTTCCGGCACCGGACGGTCTCCCCGAGGCCGCCCGCCGCGCCGACCTGCTGGCGGCGAAGTACCAGCAGTACGCCGACCACCCTCCTGACGGGCCGATGGTCGAGGTCACGGTCCTGCGCTGGAGCGGCTGGCGCGCGTCGTGACCGGGCGGCCGGTGCCCCGCCACCCCGGGAACCGTCGGCTCCCGCGCCGCCGTCGTCGGCCGTCGCCGCCGACAGCACACGGCCTTCGGGCCCGCGAAGGGCAGGACGTGCTCCGCGCTGCCGTCGTCCGCGGGCCCCTGACGGGCGTCCGGCGGCAGCGCGCGCACGCTTGACGGCGGCGGGGGCGGCCATGGCCCGGATGGTCCCGCACGCCGCCAAGCCGGATCGATACCCCTCTCGTGGAGGTAAAACACCAGGTCCAGGCGTCGGTGTTGTCCAGACCATTGACATGTCGGCGACATGATGTTGAATTCAGTCTCGTTGTGTTGCGCGACTCTGGTGCCTTGAGTGACCCATGGAGGACATGTGACGCCTCGACCAACCCGTCTCCCCGCGCTGGGTGCGGCTCTGAGCCTCCTCGTCGGCGGTCTGCTGACCGCGGCACCGGGCGCCCAGGCGGCCGACAACGGCAGAACCGCCCCCCCGACGCACGCCACGGCCGGCCGGCGGACCCCGGTCATCACCCCGACCCCGCAGTCGGTGAAGAACCGGACCGACCGGATCACGATCAGCCCCACCGTCACCGTCGTGACAGGTGACACCGCCGACGAATCCTCCGTCGAGGTCGTCGAGACCGCGCTGCGACGGGCCGGTGCCAAGAGGATCGTGCGCAGCGACAGCCCCGCCAGAAGCGGCCTCACCGTCCACGTCGGCGTCTCCGCCGCCCTGGCCGGCCAGCGCATCGAGGGCCCCGGTGAACTGCCCGCCGACGGATACGTCCTCGGCATCGGCGCCGGTCGCATCGTCCTCGCGGGCAAGGACACCACCGGGACGTACTACGCGGCCCAGACCCTCCGGCAGGTCCTGCCGCGCTCGAGCCACCCGGGCACCGCGGTCGACGGGCTCGCGGTGCGCGACTGGCCGGGCACCGCGCTGCGCGGCGTCATCGAGGGCTTCTACGGCACCCCGTGGTCGCACGAGGCCCGCCTCGACCAGCTCGACTACTACGGCGAGCACAAGATGAACATCTACGTGTACTCGCCGAAGGACGACGCGTACCTCCGCGAGAAGTGGCGCGACGCGTACCCGGCCGACCAACTGGCACAGATCAAGGAACTCACCGACCGAGCCGCCCGGCGGCACGTCGAGTTCACCTACGCCCTCTCGCCCGGACTCTCGGTCTGCTACAGCTCCGACGCCGACGCAAAGGCGCTCGTCGACAAGTTCCAGACGATCTGGGACATCGGCGTCCGCACCTTCGCCGTTCCGCTCGACGACATCAGCTACACCGACTGGAACTGCGACGAGGACAAGGCGAAGTGGGGCACCGGCGGCGGCGCAGCGGGCGCCGCGCAGGCGTATCTGCTGAACAAGGTGAACAAGGAGTTCATCGCCACCCACCCGGGTGCGCAGCCGCTCCAGATGGTCCCGACCGAGTACTACAACGTCTCCGCGTCGGCCTACAAGAAGGCCCTCGCCGAGCAGCTCGATCCCGATGTCCTCGTCGAGTGGACCGGCGTCGGCGTCATCGCGCCGACGATGACCGTCGCCCAGGCCGAGGCCGCCCGCACGGTCTTCAATCACCCGATCCTGACCTGGGACAACTACCCGGTCAACGACTACGTGACCAACCGGCTCCTGCTCGGCCCCTTCAACGGCCGCGAAAAGGGGCTGCCGGGCGAGCTGGCCGGAATCACCGCCAACCCGATGATCCAGCCGTACGCGTCCAAGCTCTCGCTCTACACGGTCGCGGACTACTCCTGGAACGACGGGGCGTACGACCCGAGGGCCTCGTGGCTGCGGGCGATCGACGAGTACGCGGGTGGCGACAGCCGCACCGCGAAGGCGCTGCGGGCCTTCGCCGACGTCAACTACAGCTCGGCCCTGAACAAGGAGGAAGCGCCCGATCTGGCGGCCGAGTTCGCCCGCTACTGGAAGTCCGGCGACGCGGCGCGGCTCACCTCCGTACTCCGCGATCTGGGCGACGCCCCGGACCGGCTGCGCAGCAGTCTCCCGGACCGCGGGTTCATCGACGACTCGGGTCCGTGGCTGGACGCCACCGAGTCCTGGGCGGCCGCGTCCCGCACGGCGCTCCGGATGGTCGAGGCGGCCCGCGCCGGCCACGGCGCGCAGGCCTGGGAGCTCCGCCGGCAGTTGCCGGCGCTGGTCGCCCAGGCGAAGTCCTTCACCTATACCGGGCTGGACGGCCGTAAGGTTCCGGTCCTCGTCGGCAGCGGCGTGCTGGACGGATTCGTCGACAGGGCGACCGCCGAACACGACCGGATCATCGGGGTGAGCGGCAAACCCACCGCATCGACCAGTCTCGCCACGTACCAGACGAACACCGCCGCCCGGATGCTCGACGGCGACGACTCGACGTACTTCTGGAGCGACGGCGCGCCCGCTGCAGGTGATCAGGTCACTGTCGATCTGGGCCGCGCACGGGAGATCGACGGCGTCACGCTCGCCATGGCCAAGCCGGGCAGCACCGGTGACTATCTGCACGACGGGGTGGTGGAGTACTCCGCCGACGGGCAGGCCTGGCAGCAGTTGACCGCCTTCTCCGGCAAGCCCGACGTCACCGCGAGCGTGCCCGCCGGGACGGAGGCGTGCTATGTGCGGGCGCGGGCGACCGCGAGCCAGTCGACCTGGCTCGTCGTGCGGGAGTTCCGCGTCTCGACGAAGGACGGTGCGGTGGCGGGTGGGCCGCCCGCCGCCACCGGATCCGCACTGAGCTCGGCGTCCGACGGTGACCTCGGCACCGCCTACCGGGCGGCGCGCGCGCCGGAGGCCGGTGAGGCGTTGGAGATGGCGCTCGGCTCCGCTCGCACGGTCGGCTCCGTCACCGTCCTGCAGTCGACCGGCTCGCAGGCCCGCGCCGAGATCCAGCTGCGGGGCGCCGACGGCACCTGGCGCACCGTCGGCGCGCTCGACGGCCCGTACACGAAGGTGGATCTGACCGGCCGGACGGCCGATGCGGTACGTCTGGCATGGCGCGCCGGGTCCGCGGCGCCGCAGATCGCCGAACTGGTGGTCGGCTGAACCGGTAGGGGTCGCAGCGACGGCCCCTCACCCCTTGCCGGTCCTGCCGACCGGCCCGCGCCCGACACCCCCGAACACCCCCGGGGCGTGCCGGGCGCGCAGTCGTATCGGGGTCCGGCCGAATCGGTCCGGGGGCAGTTGTTCCCAGATAAGCAAGCGACCGCTTAGTATGCCCCGGAGCAGTGGTATTGCCGACAGTGTTGTGGAGGCCCCTCATGCAGGCATGGCGAGTGCACCGGAACGGCGAGCCGAGCGAGGTGATGCGGCTCGAAGAGACGGACCGGCCCACGCCCGGTGACGGGCAGGTACTCCTCAAGGTGCTCGCGGCGAACATCAATTTCCCCGACGCGCTGCTCTGCCGCGGCCAGTACCAGGTGCGGCCGCCGCTGCCGTTCACGCCGGGCGTGGAGATCTGCGGCGAGACGCAGGACGGGCGCCGGGTGCTCGCCACGCCCGCCCTTCCCGACGGCGGCCTCGCCGAGTACGTCGTCGCGGACGAGGCGGCGCTGCTGCCCGCCCCCGACGCCCTGGACGACGCCGAGGCGGCCGCCCTGCATGTGGGATACCAGACCGGCTGGTTCGGACTGCACCGCAGGGCACACCTCCAGGCCGGTGAGACCCTCCTCGTGCACGCTGCGGCGGGCGGGGTCGGCAGTGCCGCCGTCCAGCTGGGCAAGGCGGCCGGCGCCCGGGTCGTCGGCGTCGTCGGCGGCCCCGAGAAGGCCAAGACCGCCCATGAGCTCGGCTGCGACCTGGTCATCGACCGCCGCAGCGACGACATCGTCGCTGCGGTCAAGGAGTTCACCGGCGGACACGGAGCCGATGTCGTCTACGACCCGGTCGGCGGCGACGCGTACGCCAAGTCCGTCAAGTGCATCGCCTTCGAGGGGCGGGTGATCGTCGTCGGCTTCGCCAGCGGCGTGATTCCCACCCCGGCGCTCAACCACGCCCTCGTCAAGAACTACTCGGTTCTCGGTCTCCACTGGGGCCTGTACAACACCAAGGACCCGGCTGCGGTCCGCGCCTGTCACCGGGAGCTCACCACGCTCGCGGCACAAGGTGTCATCAAACCGCTGATCAGTGAGCGTGTCGCACTGGACGGCGCGGCAGCGGCCGTCCAGCGTGTCGCCGACGGCACGAGCACCGGCCGGATCGTCGTCCTTCCGGGAGGCGCCCGATGACGACCACGGACGCGGCCGAGCTGCGCCGCCGCACCCGCGAACTGCTCGCCGCCCACCCGCCGGCCACCACCGGTCGGACCGACTTCCTCAAGGCCCGTTTCGACGCCGGACTCGCCTGGGTGCACTACCCGGCCGGCCTCGGCGGGCTCGACGCGCCGCGTTCCCTCCAGCCCGTCGTCGACGCCGAACTCGCCGCCGCGAACGCCCCCGACAACGACCCGCGCCGGATCGGTATCGGCCTCGGCATGGCGGCCCCCACCATCCTGGGCTTCGGCACCGACGAGCAGAAGCGGCGTTTCCTGCGGCCTCTGTGGGTCGGCGAGGAGGTGTGGTGCCAGCTCTTCAGTGAACCGGGTGCCGGTTCCGACCTGGCCGCGCTCGGCACCCGCGCCGTCCGGGACGGCGACGACTGGGTGGTCGACGGGCAGAAGGTGTGGACGTCCAGCGCCCATGTGGCCCGCTGGGCGATCCTCATCGCCCGCACCGATCCGGACCTGCCCAAGCACCGTGGCATCAGCTACTTCATCTGCGACATGACCGACCCGGGGGTCGAGGTCCGCCCGCTGCGCCAGATCACGGGCGAGGCCGAGTTCAACGAGGTCTTCCTCACCGGCGTCCGCATCCCCGACAGCAGGCGCCTCGGCCCGGTCGGCGACGGGTGGAAGGTCGCCCAGACCACGCTGATGAACGAGCGCGTCTCGATCGGCGGATCCCGTATCCCGCGTGAGGGCGGCATGATCGGCCCGGTCGCCAGGACCTGGCGCGAACGTCCCGGACTGCGCACCCACGATCTGCACCAGCGTCTGCTCACGCTCTGGGTCGAGTCCGAGGTCGCCAGGCTCGCCGGTGAACGGCTGCGCCAGCAGCTCGTCGCCGGACAGCCCGGCCCCGAGGGCTCCGGCATGAAGCTCGCGTTCGCCCGTCTCAATCAGGAGATCAGCGGGCTGGAGGTCGAACTCCTCGGCGAAGAAGGCCTGTTGTACGAGGACTGGACCATGCGCCGCCCGGAGCTGGTCGACTTCACCGGACGCGACGCGGGTTACCGCTATCTGCGGTCCAAGGGCAACTCGATCGAGGGCGGTACGAGCGAGGTTCTGCTGAACATCGTCGCCGAACGCGTACTCGGGCTGCCCGCCGAGCCGCGCAACGACAAGGACGTCGCCTGGAAGGACCTGTCCCGATGACAGCACAGACCGAAGAGACCGTGACGCCCGATCTGCTGTACTCGGAGGCCGAGGACGATCTGCGGTCCGCCGTGCGGTCGTTGCTCGCCGACCGGTCCGACGCGCCGACGGTGATCGCGCGGATCGAGTCCGACACGCCGTACGACCCCCAGCTCTGGAAGGCGCTCGCCGCGGACATCGGCGCCGCGGGGCTGCTCGTGCCGGAGAAGCTGGGCGGCCAGGGCGCGAGCCACCGCGAGGCGGCGGTGATCCTGGAGGAGCTGGGCCGCAGCGTCGCGCCCGCCCCGTATCTGACCAGCGCGGTCGTCGCGACCGAGACGCTCCTGGCACTGGGGGACGAGGACGGGCCGGTCGCCGGCATCGTCGGCGAACTGGCGGCGGGCCGCAAGGTCGCGGTCCTCGCCGTGCCGTTCTCCGTGACGGCCGCGACCCCGACGGTGAGCGGCACCCTGGACGGGACCGTCATCGCGGTCGCCGACGCGGTCGCCGCCGATCTGCTGCTCGTGCCGACCGCCGACGGCCTGTACGCGGTCGGGACCGACGACGCCGGTGTGTCCGTCGAGCCGCTCGTCGCCCTCGACCTGACCCGCCCGCTCGCCACCGTCACTCTCACCGGTGCCACCGGAACCCGCCTGGCGGACGCGGAGGCCGCGGGCTCCGCCGTGCGCCGCGGACTGCTCGCGGGCGCCGGGCTGCTCGCCTCCGAGCAGCTGGGAATCGCCGAGTGGTGCCTGACCGAGACGGTCCGATACACCCGTGAACGGCACCAGTTCAACCGGCCCGTCGGTTCGTTCCAGGCGCTGAAGCACCGCATGGCGCAGCTCTGGCTCGAGGTCGTCTCCGCCCGGGCCGCCGCGCGCAACGCCGCGGACGCCCTCGCGACCGGCAGCCCCGACGCGCCGCTGGCGGTGGCCGTGGCGCAGGCGTACTGCTCCAGGGTCGCGGTCCACGCCGCCGAGGAGTGTGTCCAGCTGCACGGTGGCATCGGCATGACCTGGGAGCACCCCGCGCATCTGTATCTGAAGCGGGCCAAGGCCGACTCGATCGCGTACGGCACGGCCGGACACCACCGTGAGGCGATCGCCGAGCTGGTGGAGCTGCCCGCCCCCTAGGGCGTGTTTCGAAAGTCCCGCCTGCTCGGCGACGTCTCGCACGCACGCTCGCCGCGTTGTCGGGATCACCCCGATACATCCAGTATCGGGG
>NZ_JBHVWN010000110.1:0-6105 GCF_042882275.1 Streptomyces sp. NPDC058231
TGCAACGTCGCACCGATGTCCGACGTACGCGTCGTGGTCATCGACTGCACCGACACCGGCGCATCCCCACCGACCGCAACCGACCCGACCTGGATCTGGCGGCTGACCCTCCGGTCGGCGAGCTTGGTCGGAACGGACGGCATTCCGAGAGAAATCGCAGTCATGCGCTGAGCATCCCCAAGGTGTGGATCAAGGTCCCGAGATCGGCGGGCTCCGACCTTCGAGGTTACGGCACCGGCGCGATCCCGGAGCACACCGCATCCCGAAGTCCGTACGACGTGGGGGTCCGGACACCAGGTGTGTGCCCGGACGCCACCCGTGGTGCACCCGACCCGGTCAGGAGATCTTGACCGGATTGACGATGTCGGCCACCAGGACGAGCAGGGTGAAGCAGATGAAGACCCCGGCGACGACGTAGGCGACCGGCATCAGCTTGGCCACGTCGAAGGGGCCGGGGTCGGGGCGCTTGAAGACCCGCGCCACATTGCGGCGCAGGGACTCCCACAGCGCTCCGGCGATGTGTCCGCCGTCGAGCGGCAGCAGGGGCAGCATGTTGAAGAGGAACAGCGAGAGGTTGAACCCGGCCAGCAGGAACAGCATCATCGCGATCTGGTTCGTCGCCGGGACGTCCAGCGTCATCACCTCGCCGCCGATCCTGGCCGCACCGATCACACCGACCGGGGAGTCGGCCGCACGCTCGCCGCCGTCGAAGGCCGCGTTCCACAGGCCCGGGATCTTGGACGGGAGCGCGACGATCGAGTCGACGCCGTTCTCGATCATGTCGCCCATGCGGACGACCGAATCACCGAAGGAGAGCGGGACGATCTCGGACTGGGCGGCGAAGCCGAGGTATCCGGCCGGTACGAATTTGCCGGGAATCGCCTCGCCCTTGGCGTCCTTCCTGGCCACCACGTTCTTCTGCAGCACGGCATGGAGCGTCTTCTCCCGGCCGTCGCGCTGAACGGTGATGGTGGCCGGGCCGATGGTGCCGCGGATCCGGTCGGAGAGGGTCGCCCAGTCGTCCACCTTCCGGCCGTCGAAGGCGACGATCTTGTCGCCCTTCTTGAGTCCGGCGGCCTGGGCGGGCGAGACGGGGTCGCTCTTCTTGCAGGTGTCGCGCTTCTCGCTCTGCGCAATCACGCACTTCTGGACGCCTGCGACCTCGGTGGTCTGGGTCTGGAAGCCGAAGGTCATCGCCACCCCGAGGAAGATCGCGACGGCCAGGACCAGGTTCATGAACGGCCCGGCGAACATCACGATCACGCGCTTCCACGGCTTGCGCGTGTAGAAGAGACGCTGCTCGTCACCCGGTTCGAGTTCCTCGAAGGCGGCCTCTCTGGCGTCCTCGATCATGCCGCGCCACGGTGAGGTGGAGCGCACCTCCAGCCGTCCGTCGGGACCCGGCGGGAACATGCCGATCATGCGGATGTAGCCACCGGCCGGGATCGCCTTCATCCCGTACTCGGTGTCGCCCTTCTTCCGCGACCAGACGGTCGGACCGAAGCCGACCATGTACTGCGGGACGCGGATGCCGAAGAGCTTCGCGGTCGACAGGTGGCCCAGCTCGTGCCAGGCGATCGAGAACAGCAGGCCGATGGCGAAGACGACGATACCCAGGATCGTCAACAGGACCGTCGAAATACTCATGCGCGCGCCTCCGCTGTCGCTTTCGCCGAGAGTTCCCGGGCCCGGGCCCGTGCCCAGGTCTCCGCTTCCAGGACGTCTGCGACCGTGAGTGAAGTTCCCTTGGGAGGGGTGCCGTGTTCGGCCACCACCGCCGTGACGGTATCCATGATTCCGTTGAACGGCAGCCGTCCTGACAGGAATGCGTCCACGCACTCCTCGTTCGCGGCGTTGAAGACCGCCGGAGCGGTACCGCCGAGCGTCCCCACGTGCCGGGCCAGATTCACGGACGGGAACGCGTCGTTGTCGAGCGGGAAGAACTCCCAGCTGGACGCCTTCGACCAGTCGAAAGCGGGCGCCGCGTCGGGAACCCGCTCCGGCCAGCCGAGGCCGATGGCGATCGGTCCACGCATGTCGGGCGGGGTGGCCTGGGCGAGGGTCGAGCCGTCGGTGAACTCCACCATGGAGTGAACGTACGACTGGGGGTGGACGACGACCTCGATCCGCTCGAACGGGATGTCGTAGAGGAGGTGTGCCTCGATGACCTCCAGCCCCTTGTTGACCAGGGTGGCCGAGTTGATCGTGATGACCGGGCCCATGGCCCAGGTGGGGTGCGCGAGGGCCTGCTCGCGTGTGACGCCCGCCAGCTCGCTCTTCGTCCGTCCCCGGAACGGGCCGCCGGACGCGGTGACGACGAGCTTCCGGACATCCGCCCGGGTGCCGGCGGCGAGCGCCTGGAAGAGCGCGGCGTGCTCGGAGTCGACCGGGATGATCTGGCCGGGCTCAGCCACTGCCTTCACCAGCGGGCCGCCGACGATCAGCGACTCCTTGTTGGCGAGGGCGAGTGTGCGGCCCGCCTCCAGTGCGGCGAGGGTGGGTGCGAGCCCGATCGAGCCGGTGATCCCGTTGAGCACGGTGTGGCAGTCGCTCCCGGCGAGCCGGGTGGCCGCGTCGGGCCCCGCAAGGATCTCGGGGAGCGGTTCGCCGGCTCCGTACTGCTCGCGCAGCGCCTCGCGGAGCGCCGGTACCGCTTCCGGCGCGGCAACGGCGACAGTGCGCACCTTCAGCCGCCGCGCCTGCTCGGCAAGGAGGGCGACCCGGCCACCTGCGGCGGAGAGCGCGGTGACGCGGAAACGGTCGGGGTTGCGCAGCACCAGGTCGATGGCCTGGGTGCCGATGGACCCGGTGGAGCCGAGGATGACGAGATCCCGGCGTCCATCCACTGCGTCGAAGACGAGATGCGGGTCTGCGAGGGGGGCAGGGCTGTCACTCATGCACCCCATTGTTGCCGCATCGGTCCAGCAGGTGGAAAGCGCGTCCCCCGGAGTCCCGGCCGGAAGAGCTCCGGCAGTGTTCCGGCGAAATCCGGCAGCCGCTGAGCCGCACTCCACCAGGCGCCCGGGTCCTCCCCCAGGGCGGCGCGGGTGAACGCCCTGACACAGGCGTGGGCGGCGGTCACCGCGCCGGGCAGATCGAAGCATTCCAGGTGACCGAGCCAGTACCTTTCGTCGAGTGCCCGCAGCGCCGGGGCACCGTGCAGGATCACATCGTCGCCGGTGATCAGGCCGGCTGCCAGGGCCCGCTTCCGCCGGGCGATCTGCGGCCAGCTTTCGATGTGCGCGAGCTCCGCGAGCACGGCCGCCCTGCCACCGGTGCCCGAGGGTGCCGAGTCCTCGGTCCGCCAGGACCCGGACCCGGGCGCGGACCCCCGGTCCGCCGGGGACAGCAGGCGCTCGATCTCGCGCTGCACCGCGGTCCGCTCGGCGTCGTTCCAGCGCAGCCCCGTTCGCACCTCGATGGAGGGCAGCAGCAGGGTGCGCTCACGCGGGGCGTGGTGCCGGACCAGTTCGGCCGGTGTGACCGCGCCGGTCCGGACGGCTCGCACAGCCGGGCGGTACCACCAGCGGCCGTACGAACGGGCACCTCCGGTGTCGAGGAGCGCGAGCACCACCGCGCGCGGGCAGTCACCGCTCAGGATCAGCGCCTCGACGGCCCCCGGGGGCAGCGGCTCCCGGCGGTGCTCGGCCATCAGCAGGTCGAGGTCGAGGCGGTGCGGAGCATCCAGGATCCGCAGCGCGTGGCGTACTCGCTGATGGCCTCGCAGCAGGGCGACGAGCGCCTGCGTGTCCCGTTCGGGTACGTGTGCGGCAGGGGCGATTGCGCGCCGCAGGGCGCCGCCGGTCCGCCGGTGGGCGTACACCGCCCGGTCCACCTCGTACTCGTGGCGTTCCAACAGTCTTACCAGTAGGGCTCGTTCGGTCTGTGCGTTGCGCGCCAGGGCGACTCGGTCGGCGGTGGTCCCGTCCGTGAGTACGTGCTCCACGACGACCGGTGCCACGGCGTGGCCGGTGAGGAGCTCCGCACGCCGAGGATCGTCGAGCCGGGAGAGCAGTGCGGGAACGACGGCCTCCGGGGCGTGCCGGAGCAGCTGAGCCAGTGCGGCGATCATGCTGCGCGCGATTTGGTCCACTGCGCGGTCATGATCTGGACCTGAGCGGCCGGGTCGTGGCCGCTGACCTCGCCGGCGAGGCTGACGAGTGGCTGGCACCCGGCTGGATCCGCGGTACAGGCATCGCCGAGTGGACCGTCGAGGGTGTACTCGGCGGCGGTGTAATCACCCACTGCCTCACCGTCGGTGAAGGAGGCCGCCCTGAGCTGCGCCTCGGTGAGGGCCTCGGGCCGGTGAGCCGCGGCCGAGGACTTGTCGTCCTTCTTCGAGCCGTCGGAACCGGCCGGCCCGTTCGTGTCCTTGCTGCACGCGCTTGCACACAGGGCCGTCGCGACCGCAAGCGTCATCGCCAGCGCCCGACATCGGCGCCCGTGTCCCTTCCCCACCCCGAACATGTCTCTGCCCCACTCCGTCTCCGGTTCCTGGCCCGCCGGTTTCCGTACGTCCCGTGTTCCCCCGGTGCCGTGCTGCTGGTCCGGCACTCGATTGTGCTGCACCGCACGTCCACGTCCGCGGTCCGATCCACCTGACGCCCGGCCCGGGCGCGGCGGAGGCGGGACCGTCCCGGCTTCACAGGGGCGTACCGCACCGCGGCCGCGGCGCCTCATCGCCGTTCCTGGCGGACACGCGACGGAGGTGCGGCGTGGGTCCTGAAACCCGCTGGGACGGTGCGGATTCAGGAACTCCGCCGGCTGATCCGTCCGGCGAACTCCGCGAATTCCTCGTGGAACCCGGGGTACGTCTTCCGCACGCAGCCGGGGTCGTCGTAGGTGATACCGGGGACGCGCAGTCCGGCGACGGCGAAGGACATGACGATGCGGTGGTCGCCGTGGGTGGCGATCTCCGTGGCACGGGGGGCGCCGGGGTGGATCTCGATCCAGTCCGGGCCCGTCTCGACGGTGACTCCCATCCGTCGGAGGTTCTCCGCACAGGCGTCCAGGCGGTCGCACTCCTTCACCCGGGTGTTGCCGACGTCCTCGATGCGCACCGGACCCGAGGCGAAGGGGGCGAGCGCGGCCAGAGTCGGCATGGTGTCGGAGATGTCGCGCATGTTCACCGTCAGGCCGGAGAGCGCGCCGCGGGAACCGACGGTGGTGGAATCCGCGGTGATACGCACATCCGCGCCCATCCGGCGCAGGACGTCGACGAACCGGAGGTCGCCCTGGAGCGCGTCCGTGCCGAGGCCGGGGACGGTGACCTCCTGGCCGGTGAGGGCGGCTGCGGCGAAGAAGTAGCTCGCGGTGGAGGCGTCGGGTTCGATGGCGTAGGTGGCGGCCCGGTAGCCGCCCGGCGGCACGGTGAAGACGTTGTTGCCGCGTCCGTCGCGGGTCACCTCGACCCCGAAGTCGCGCATCATCGCAAGGGTGATCTCGACGTACGGGGCGGACACCAGGTCGGTGACGGTGATCCGGAGACCTTCCGCCGTCAGCGGCCCGAGCATCAGCAGTGCGGTGAGGTACTGGGAGGACTCCCCCGCGTCCAGGGCGAGTTCGCCGCCCTTGATCCCGGAGGCGGCTATCCGCAGCGGGTGGTGGCCCTCGGCCGCCTCATGGTGCAGGTCGACGCCGAGCGTGCGCAGCGCCTCGGTGAGCGGCGCGAGGGGGCGACGGCGCATCTGCGCGGAGGCGTCGAAACGGTATGTGCCGGAGGCGGCGGCCGCGGCGAGAGTCGGCAGGAAGCGCGCGGTGGTGGCGCCGTCACGGCAGTGCACATCGGCCTCGGTGGCGGTGGGGCCGGTCGGGCTGCCTTCGATGCGCCAGCGGCCCGTTTCCTTCACGACCTCGTAGCCAAGACGTGCGAGGCCCTCGGCGAAGCCCTCGGTGTCGTCCGAGCAGAGGGGACGTACGAGCGTGCTGGTGCCGTCCGCGGCCGCGGCCAGGAACAGGGCGCGCGCGGTGACGGACTTGGAGCCGGGGACGTGGATGACGGTCACGGGACCCCATCCTGCCGGGCGGCGTGCTCCCGGGCGGGGGGGGGGGCGCGGGGGGGGGCACCCCCCCCCCGGCGTACCGGGGGCCGGCGGGGGAGGGGGT
>NZ_JBHVWN010000110.1:6115-18109 GCF_042882275.1 Streptomyces sp. NPDC058231
GCCCCGGGGGGGGCGCGGTGAGGGTCTGGGGGGGGGGCGGGTGCTTGCGGCCCCCCCCCCCCCCGGCGGCGGGGGGGGGGCGGCCGGGGGGGGGGGCGCCCCGCGCGGCCCCCCCCCCCGCCCGGGCTATCCGGTGGACCGGCGGTTCAGCGGATGGGGCGGTGCACGTTGTCCTTGGTGGCCGGGCCGGGAGTGGCGTCGGCGATCCAGGGACCCTCGCCGCTCGGGTCGACGACACCCTGTTCCAGCCAGGTGTACGTCCCCGAGAGGACGTTGTCGACCACGCGCCGGTCGAGGTCATCGGTGTTGGACCACAGACGGGTGAAGAGTTCCTCGATCCGGATGCGGGACTGACGGCAGAAGACGTCAGCGAGTTGGTAGGCCTCCCGGCCGTGGTCGTCGGTGGTGCGCAGGTGCTCGGCCCGGACGCAGGCCGCGCTCATCGCGAAGAGCTCCGCACCGATGTCGACGATTCGCCCGAGGAATCCCTGCTTGGTCTCCATGCGCCCCTGCCAGCGCGACATCGCGTAGAAGGTGGAGCGGGCCAGTTTGCGGGAGGCACGTTCGACGTAGCGCAGATGGGACGACAGGTCCGCGTGCCCCGACGGATGGAACTCGTTGTAGGTGTTGGGGAGTTGCCCCGGCCCCGCAACGAGCTTGGGCAGCCAGCGGGCGTAGAAGCCCGCCGCGTTCGCCCCCGCCTTCGCCTTGGCGGAAAGCGGCTTGTCGGGGTCGATCAGATCGCCCGCGACCTTCAGATGGGCGTCCACGGCCTCACGGGCGATCAGCAGATGCATGATCTCCGTCGAGCCCTCGAAGATGCGGTTGATCCGCAGATCGCGGAGGAGTTGTTCGGCGGGGACGGCGCGTTCACCGCGCGCGGCGAGGGAGTCGGCGGTCTCGAAGCCCCGGCCGCCGCGGATCTGGACCAGCTCGTCGGCCATCAGGCAGCCCATCTCGGAGCCGTACAGCTTCGCCAGGGCCGCTTCGATCCGGATGTCGTTGCGATTCTCGTCCGCCATCTGGGAGGCGAGATCGACGACGGCCTCCAGGGCGAACGTGGTGGCCGCGATGAAGGAAATCTTGGCTCCGACGGCTTCGTGCCGGGCGACCGGCCTGCCCCACTGTTCGCGGACCGTCGACCATTCGCGCGCGATCTTCAGGCACCACTTTCCCGCTCCGACGCACATGGCGGGGAGCGAAAGCCGTCCCGTGTTGAGGGTGGTCAGAGCGATCTTGAGACCGGCGCCCTCGGGACCGATGCGATTGGCGGCCGGCACCCGTACCTGGTGGAAACGGGTCACGCCGTTCTCGATGCCCCGCAGACCCATGAAGGCGTTGCGGTTCTCCACGGTGATACCCGGGGCGTCCGCCTCCACGACGAACGCGGTGATACCGCCCTTGTGACCGACCGACTTCGGGACACGGGCCATGACGACCAGCAGGTCGGCGACGACACCATTGGTCGTCCACAGCTTCACACCGTCGAGGATGTAGTCGGGACCGTCCGGAACGGCCGAGGTGGCGAGCCGGGCAGGGTCGGAGCCGACATCCGGTTCGGTGAGAAGGAACGCCGAGATGTCCGTGCGGGCGAGCCGGGGCAGGAACGTGTCCTTCTGCTCCTGGCTGCCGAAGAGCTTCAACGGCTGCGGTACGCCGATGGACTGGTGGGCGGAGAGCAGCGCGCCGATCGCCGGGTTGGCGGAGCCGACCAGGGAGAGCGCCCTGTTGTAGTAGACCTGGGTCAGTCCCAGGCCGCCGTACTTCGGGTCGATCTTCATCCCGAGGGCGCCGAGCTCCTTGAGGCCCTTGATGACCTCGTCGGGGATCTTCGCCTCACGCTCGATCAGGGCGCCGTCGATCTTGGTTTCGCAGAAGTCGCGCAACCGGGCGAGGAACGCCTCGCCGCGCCGCACGTCGTCGGCGGCCGGCAGCGGATGCGGATGGATCAGGTCCAGCCGGAAGCGGCCGAGGAAGAGTTCCTTGGCGAAACTGGGCTTGTGCCAGTCCTGCTCGCGTGCGGCTTCTGCCACTTGACGCGCTTCACGCTCGGTGACCTTGGGTGTGTTCTTTGGAGCGGATGGTGCGGTCATGAGGAGCTCACCTCGCCGCGTTGTGGGGTGGGCGGACGGGCCGGTCCGCGCGGAGCGCGCTTGGGCGCCTGCCGAGCCGTACCAACCGGTGCTACTTGTCCTGATGTACCCGAATACCGGCACTCCCACCATCCCTCGGACGCCGATCGGGTCGGGAGCCACTCCACTGGACAGCCCCGCGATGACACGGCGGTGAGGCCGTGAGCGGGGATGCGGAAACGGCCGTAGCCTCGCGCAGCCACCGCGTCGGGCTGGTCGTGACCGGGGCGGGGAAAGCGGTGTCGTTCAGGCGCTGTGCGGCCGCCGGATGTCGCGGACGAGCTCCGCCGTGGCCTCCCACAGAGAACGCTGAACAGCTGCGCCTCCCCCGATCTCAGGGCACTGCAGGGGCTTGGCAGACTTGGCGGCGAAGTAGCCACCGGTGCTGCCTGCGAACTCGGGGTCGGTCGCGAGCTTCACGATGATGTCGGCCCCGTGCTGGGGGTTGCCGATGTTCAGCGCGGTGAGGACCTTTTCCAGGGCCCCGGCGAGGGGGAGTTCGCGCCCCAGGCCGGTGGTGTTGAAGCCGGGGCAGCAGCAGGTGACTGCGACGCCCGTGCCCTGGAGCCGGCGGCCGAGTTCCTGGGTGAACATGATGTCCATCAGCTTGGACCTGCCGTACCGCGGACTCGACCCGCGACGCGTGAAGTCCGCCGTGTCGGTCAGGTCCTTGAGCGGGTCGATGGTGCCGGCCCGCAGTGAGGCCCGGGAGGCGACCGTGACGATCCGGGCGGGTGCGGATGCCGTCAGCCGGTCGCGCAGGGCGTCGGTGAGCACCCAGGGCGCGAGGTAGTTCACGGCGGTCATCTCGGCGTAGCCCTCGGACGTGACCCGCTGGGAGAAGGCATGCAGGCCCGCGTTATTGATCAGTACGTCGATCCGCGGATAGTGCGCAGCGATCTCCTCCCCGGCCCGGCGGACCTCGGCGAGCAGGGACAGATCGGCCAGGAAGACGTCGATCGGGGTCCCCGGTGCGACCTGCTCGATCTCCTGGCGCAGCGCATCGGCCTTCGGCCGGCTGCGGGCGACAATGCCGAGCCGGGCACCGCGGCGGGCCAGGTCGAGAGCGGCGAGCCGGCCCATGCCGTTCGTCGCACCGGTCATGACGATGACGGGCCGCACATCCATGCGGTGCTCCCTCCCGGGTTAATATTGAGGTACCTCATCAATGTAACATTCGCTGAGGTACCTCACCAATCGACATCCGGGCGCGATCCCGGAGAGAGCCCGGAGGAGCGGTGGACGTGAGTGGTCGGAAGGTGACCTCCGTAGAGGTCGGGCTGCGGTACCTGTCGCTCGGCTACCACCTGCGCAAGGTGGTCGACGACGGCATGACGGCCGGCGGCCTCTCCCTCGCCCGTACGAAGGTCTTGCAGGTGCTCGACCGGCGGGGCGCCGTACGGCAGTCGGTACTGGCGCAGGAGCTCGGTCAAGCCCCTCGGTCGGTCACCCAGTCCGTCGAGGCGCTGGAGCGTGAGGGGTTGGTCGAGCGGGCAGCGGATCCTGATGACGGACGCTCCAAGCTGGTGCGTCTCACCTCGGAGGGAACCAAGGCGCTCACTGCGGGGACGGCAGCGGGGGAGCACGTGCTGCGGGAGGTCTTCGGGGCGATGGGGCGCGAACAGCTGGTGGCCCTGGACCAGCTTCTCGATGCCCTCCAGGCGGGCCTGTCGGGAGCCGCTGGAGATCTTTAACGGCCGGGGTTGCGGGTCTGGTGACGGGTGACACGCGGTTCGCCATGCCGGAAGAATCGGTTCGTTGAGAAAGCGACTCGACCCGGCCGTCCTTCGCGATCATGCCGTGACGCAGCGGCCCCGCCAGATCCGCATACCCGCTGCGGACGATCCAGACCGTGGCCGCGGTGCCCTTCGTCACGGTGTGAGGGATCATCACCCCGTTCACCGGCCGCCACGCGCTCCTGCTGTTCCGGTTGTGGGTACACCAGTGACCGACCTCGACGATTCGACGGTCTCCACAGGCCGGGGTGAAGATACGCAGGAACGGCCGGAGCCCCCGCACAGTTGGGCTCCGGCCGTTCGTCTGCCGCCTGCTGTCGTGCTGTCCAGGCGGATCACAGGCGGCTGTCGTGGATCGGTTCGATCCTGCTTACGGACTACAGGGCGAGGCCGGTGAGGACCAGTACCCGCTCGTAGGTGTAATCGTCCATCGCGTAGCGAACGCCCTCACGGCCGACGCCGGACTGCTTGGCGCCGCCGTACGGCATCTGGTCCGCGCGGTAGGAGGGGACGTCCCCGATGATCACGCCGCCGACCTCGAGGGCGCGGTGGGCACGGAACGCGGTCTGCAGGTCGTGGGTGAACACGCCGGCCTGCAGTCCGTACTTGGAGGAGTTGACGGAGGCGAAGGCCTCGGCCTCGCCGTCCACCTTCTGCACGGACAGGACGGGCCCGAAGACCTCCTCGCAGGCGAGGGCGACGCCGTCCGGGAGTTCCGCGAGAACGGTCGGCGCGTAGGTGGCACCTTCCCGCTTGCCGCCGGTGAGCAGCTTGGCGCCCGCCTGCACGGCCTCGTCGACCCAGGACTCGACACGCTTGGCGGCGTCCTCGCTGACCAGCGGGCCGACGTCGGTGGCCGCGTCGGACGGGTCACCGGTGACCTGGGCCTCGACCGCCGCGACGATCTTCGGAACGAGCCGGTCGTAGACCGAGGCATCGGCGATGACGCGCTGCACCGAGATGCAGGACTGTCCGCCCTGGTAGTTGGAGAAGGTCGCGATGCGGTTCGCGGCCCAGTCCAGGTCCTGGTCGGAGGCGTAGTCGCCGAGGACCACCGCCGCACCGTTGCCGCCGAGTTCCAGGGTGCAGTGCTTGCGCGGCACCGACTCCATGATCGAGTAGCCGACCGGACCGGAACCCGTGAAGGAGATCACGGGCAGGCGCTCGTCCTGGACGAGGGCGGGCATGCGGTCGTTGGGCACCGTGAGAACGGACCACGAACCGGCCGGGAGGTCGGTCTCGGCCAGCAGCTCACCGAGGATCAGCGAGGAGATGGGGGTGGCCGGGGCGGGCTTCAGGATGATCGGAGCACCGACGGCGATGGCCGGAGCGACCTTGTGCGCGCTCAGGTTCAGCGGGAAGTTGAAGGGCGCGATCCCGAGCACCGTGCCGCGCGGGAAGCGCCGGGTCAGGCCGAGGCGGCCGGTGCCGCCGGCGTCGGTGTCGAGGCGCTGGGCGTCGCCGCCGTTGAAGCGGCGGGCCTCCTCGGACGCGAACCGGAACACGGAGACGGCGCGGCCGACCTCGCCGCGCGCCCACTTGATGGGCTTGCCGTTCTCGGCGGAGATCAGCTGGGCGATCTCCTCGGTGCGCTCCACAAGGCGTCGTACGACGTGGTCGAGTGCGGCGGCGCGGACATGGGCGGGCGTCGCGGCGAACTCCTCGCGCACGGCGTGCGCGGCGGCGACGGCCTCCTCGATCTGCGCGTCGGTCGGCACGCTGACCGTGCCGACGAGCCGGCCGTCCCAGGGGTTGGTGACGTCGAAACTGTCCTCGCCGGTGGCCTGGCGGCCGGCGAGCCAGAAGGCGTGGGTGGAAGTCATGGAGGTTCCGGCCCTTCGGAGTCGTGGGGTGTGTTGTCCCCCACCGTAGGGCCGTACGGGTGGCCTGGCGTTTGTCCTGCGCGGAGCAGAAGCGCGCAGGCATGCGCCGGTTTGTCCGATGACCCGGCCCACCGGGACGGTCCACCGCGACCGACCGGCAGGCGCTACGCGCCCAAGAGCCGGACGGGCTTCATCTCACGGCGTCGTCGGAGAACTCGTGGCCTTCAGCGCCAGCCACAGCTCCATCCGGACATCCGGGTCGTCCAGGGAGCGGCCCAGGATCTCCTCCACCCGGCGCATCCGGTAGCGCAGGGTGTGACGGTGCACTCCCAGGTCGGCCGCGGCCGCGTCCCACTGGCCGTGGTGGGAGAGCCAGGCGCGCAGCGAGGCGACCAGGTCGCCCCGGCCCTTCGCGTCGTGTTCGTGCAGGGGGCGCAGCATGCCGTCGGCGAAGGCCCGGACCGCGTCGTCCGCGAGCAGCGGCAGGACGGAGCCGGTGGCCAGCTCTTCGTGCTCCACCAGGGCTCTGCCCCGGCGGCGGGCGACCGAGAGAGCCTGCTCGGCCTGCTTGTAGGCGGCGGAGACCGCGATCGGCCCCGCCGGCGCGGACAGCCCGACCACCACCTCCCCCTCCTCGGGCGACGTCTGATCGCCCGGGATCCGCTGCTCCTGGGCATCCGCGTAGGCCGCGCACGCGGCGACGGCTGCCCCGCCGTCCGAGGCGAGGACGACGAGCCGTTCCCCTTCGGGCACCATCAGCAGGGTCTCGCCCGCCCGGGAAGCCGCTGCCTCCATCGCCTCGCCGAGCAGCGCGGTCGTCGACGGATCGGGCGCCTCCGCGATCAGCAGCCGGAACGGGGCGTCGAGCAGTCCCCCGTACAGATCTCCGGCCACGGCCCGCGCATGGTCCGGCTGACCCGCGAGGAGCATCCGCAGCACCGCCGCGCCCAGCCGTTGTTCGGCGCCCTGGAGGGAGCGGGAGCGGGCGGTGGTGAGCGTCAGGAGGGCAACGGCCGAGTGCACGGCGTACCGCCCGGCCGTGCCGAGTGCGGATCCGGTTCCCACGGCCAGGGCGCCCCGGGCGCGGCGGCCGGTGCCCAGCGTCTGGAGCTCGACCCGGTCATCGGTGTCGCCGACGACCACGCTGGCGGGGGCCGGGCGGTCCCGCAGGCGCTCCACGTCGGCGGTGAGCCGGCCGGCTCGGCGGGCCGCCCAGTCGGGGGCGGCGGCCACGACGGCGCCGGCGCTGTCGTACAGCGCGGCCCAGCCGTCGACCTGGGCGGCGAGGCGGCTGAGGATCTCGGCGGGGCCGTCCCCTGCGAGTGCGGCCTTGGTGAGATCACGCTGGGCCTCGAACCCCGCTCTCACCGCCCGGTACTGCTCGGCGGCGATCTCGGAGGAGACCGCCTTGGCGATCGCCAGGAACGGGGTGCGGCGCGGGACCTCCAGGAGCGGCAGTCCGGCCTCCTCGGCCGCGTCGATCAGCGGCTGGGGCACGTCGTCGTAGTTGACACCCACGGCGAAGCCGAGCCCGACCACACCGGCCCCGGTCAGCCGTTGCACGTACCGCCGCATCGCTTCGGGGTCCTCGGCGTCGAGATTGGTGGCGGTGACGAGGAGGAGCTCTCCCCCCTCCATGTAAGGGACGGGGTCGGCCAGCTCACTGGCGTGGGCCCAGCGCACGGGCGCGTCGAGCCGGTCCGCCCCCGCACGCACCGTGAGTTTGAGCGCCGAGTGCTGGACGAGCGAGGCGAGAGTGGGGGGCATGGGGACCGCAGGACCTTAGGGAGTCGATTTCGCCGTCCCGTACGAACGGCTGGTACCGATTCTGCCAGGGCGGCAGGGTCCGCCGTAACAGCTCCTGGTGCCCCCGCCCGGTCCTCGACGGTCCGGGTCCGGCTCGTCGGCCCCGGCACCCGGACCCGGCTCACGCGTCGGGGCCGCGCGCCCGTGGTTCAGCCGTTCAGGTTCACCAGCAGAGGGGGCGCGTGGTCGCCTCGTACGGTCGTCAGGGACAGCACCGCGTGCCCGGCCGGGACACGGTGGGCCAGTTCGGAGGCCGACCAGCGTTCGCGTTCGACCTGTCGTACGGTCACGGCGTCCGTCGTCACTGCCTTGCCGGTGACCAGCTTGCGGAAGGCATGGATGGCCCGGGTCATCGGCTGGTCGGCGAAGACCGTGCGCTGGGTGACGTCCCTGGTCTCGACCCATTCCGTGCCCCATGCCTCGGCGAACCTCCTGCCGTCCCACGTGGTGATCCCGGAGAACGCCATCCGGCAGCCGACCGCCCCGAGCAGCGCGGTGTGGAGGTTCTCCGGGACATCGTCGAGGGTGCGCAGGGTGATCACGGCTCCGGCGTGCGCGGAGCGCAGCCGCTGGATTCCGCGGACGGTGTCCGGGGTGAGGGTGCGGGTGGCGTCGTCGAGGACCAGGCAGGCGAAGAGGGACCGGTCGGTGCGGACGGCGGCGCTCGCCGTGAACTGGGCGAGGACGAGACGGGCCAGCATCCGCGACGCCTCGGCGTGGCCGCGTTCGGGCAGGTCGATCCGGACCCGCAGCGGATGCTCCAGGGCTCGCAGCGAGAAGGGGCGGGCCTTGCCGGTCGTGTCGAAAAAACCGGTGAACGCGGGCCGGTCGAGGAGCGCGACCCGGTCGGCGAGCGCGGGCCCGGGGTCTCCGGGGGCACCGGACTGGCGACCGCGGGCGTCGAGTTCGCGGTGCATGTCAGGCCGGCCCGCGGCGTCGAGACCCTCCCGGAGGGTGGCGAGTCCCTCCGGTACGCCGTCCAGGAGTTCCCGCAGCTCCGGTACGGAGGGGAAGCGTCCGTGGGCGGCGCGGTAGGGGCCGAGGAGCTGCGCGAGGGCGGTGGCGGCGCGCCTGCTGTCCACCTCCGGGAGATCACCGACGAGCCCTTCGGCCAGGACGGCGGCGGCTTCGTCGGGGTCGGTGGTGCCGCCGTACAGGTCGAGATCATGGACGGAGGCCGGATCGCCCAGCTTGATCACGACGTCGAACGCCTGGTCTGCGCCGAGCTGGGTGCCGGTGGCGCACACCGCGACGACGGCGGCCCGCCCGGCGAGCGCCTGGAGGGCGAGGGACTCGACGACGGGCCGGGTCAGCGCGCGGCTCTTGCCCGCCCCGGGCGGCCCGACGGCGAGCAGGGAGGTGCCGAGCAGTTCCGGGTCGAGGGCGATACCGCTGCCGCGGCGCGCGTAGGGGTTGCGTTCGCTGTCGTCGACGGTGCCGAGTCTGACCTGGCTCACCAGCAGATCGTGCCGGGCCGCGCGGACCGGGAGGTCACGCGCGCCGGACGGGTGGGTACAGGCCGCGGCGCCGTTGCGCAGCACGGTCTCGGTGAAGGCGGTGAGCCGGGTGCTGTCAGCGCGTACGGAGGTCCAGGCGCGCCGGATACGGGCGTAGTCGACATCGTTCATGCGGCCCGACCGCGCTTCCAGGGACAGCTTGGCGGCGGCCTGGTTCTGTCCGGCGGCGCGCAGGTCGGGCCACTCCGCCGGATCGTCCGCGCCGCCCGCCGCCCGGGCTTCCGCGCCACGGTTCGCGTCGCCGGTCATGCGTTCGGGGGTGCCGGCGTGGGCGGTGGGCGGGTGCGGGGCCCGGTCTCCGGCGTTCCGTCGCCACAGTTGTGTCCACCGTCCCAGCCTCGCGAACGGCCAGGCGATCACCAGAGTGATCAGGGCGTACAGCGTGTACGTGACCACGGTCGTCACGGTGCGGTCGGTGCCCAGCCACGGGGCGGCGAATCCGAAGGTGAGGTCCATCCCCGGCACGGTCTTGTTCCACACGAGGATCCAGACCAGCAGCGCACCCAGAGCCGCTCCACCGGCCCGGGCCGCGGGCCCTCTGTCGCCGACCCATCGGTCGAAGGCGGCGGACCACCTACCCAAGCGGCCGAACCCGTAGAAGATCGCTCCGGTGATCAGCAGACGGTAGATGTCCAGCGCCCGGACCGCCCCGTGGGTCAACGGCTGATCGCCGAACGGTCCCCACCAGTCGTCGGGGGTGAAGAGCTTCAGCGGAACCCGCCAGTACGGGATGTATCCGTTGCGCCAGAGCGACCAGACGAGGATCGAGGCCAGCAGCGAGATCACCGCTCCGCCGAGCAGGGTGCGGTCCGGCGTGCGCTCCTCCGCTTCGGCGGGCCGATCGGTGTGACCGGACCTCCACACGCCCGGTTCCGCG
Source organism: Streptomyces sp. NPDC058231 (assembly GCF_042882275.1). Lineage (NCBI taxonomy): Bacteria > Bacillati > Actinomycetota > Actinomycetes > Kitasatosporales > Streptomycetaceae > Streptomyces > Streptomyces sp. NPDC058231. Next base: position 16,007 of record NZ_JBHVWN010000110.1, read on the forward strand.
GCAGGCCTGGGGATGCGCAGCCAGTCCCCGAGCGAGGGTCCGGAGGCCGGTGCGTGACCGGGCATGGGCGGCAGCGTGGGCGGTGGCGGGCCGGCCGGGCGCGGCACCGGATGACCGGAGCGTGTGCCGCGTGAGTCGTACGTGCCCTCGGTGTCCATGTGCTGTCCCTCGTCCCCTGACCAGCGCCGACCGGTAACCCCGGGCGCGGGCGCCCGATCCCCTCAATCTAGTGCCCGGTCCACCCCGCCAGACGCTGTCGGGCAGGATGTCTCGCCCTCTGCCGCTATGTCCGTGACGGACAACGGCACACCGCCACTTCTCCCGAACGGAACATGCCGGACCCCGGACCTCACCCCTAGCCTGCAGAAAGAGAAGCGTCCGAAACACCCCCAGGAGCCCCGCATGACCGCAATTCCGCAGGAGCGCCGCGTCGTCACTGCCATTCCCGGCCCGAAGTCGGTGGAGCTGCAGGCCCGCCGTCTCGCGACGGTCGCCGCAGGTGTGGGCTCCACCCTGCCGGTGTTCACCGCCCGCGCAGGCGGCGGCATCATCGAGGACGTGGACGGCAACCGTCTGATCGACTTCGGTTCCGGCATCGCCGTGACGTCGGTCGGCGCCTCCGCCGAGGCTGTCGTGCGCCGCGCGTCCGCGCAGCTCGCCGACTTCACCCACACCTGCTTCATGGTCACGCCGTACGAGGGGTACGTCGAGGTCTGTGAGCAGCTCGCCGAGCTGACGCCGGGCGACCACGCCAAGAAGTCCGCGCTGTTCAACTCGGGCGCCGAGGCCGTCGAGAACGCGGTGAAGATCGCCCGTGCCTACACCAAGCGCACCGCGGTCGTCGTCTTCGACCACGGCTACCACGGCCGGACGAACCTCACGATGGCCCTGACCGCCAAGAACATGCCGTACAAGCAGGGCTTCGGTCCGTTCGCGCCCGAGGTCTACCGCGTCCCCGTGGCGTACGGCTACCGCTGGCCGACGGGCGCCGAGAACGCCGGCGCCGAGGCGTCCGCCCAGGCCATCGACCAGATCACCAAGCAGATCGGCGCGGACAACGTCGCCGCGATCATCATCGAGCCGGTGCTCGGCGAGGGCGGCTTCATCGAGCCGGCGAAGGGCTTCCTCCCGGCGATCGCCCAGTTCGCCAAGGACAACGGCATCGTCTTCGTCGCGGACGAGATCCAGTCCGGCTTCTGCCGCACCGGCCAGTGGTTCGCCTGTGAGGACGAGGGCATCGTCCCCGACCTGATCACCACCGCCAAGGGCATCGCGGGCGGTCTGCCGCTCTCCGCCGTGACGGGCCGCGCCGAGATCATGGACGCCGCGCACGCGGGCGGCCTCGGTGGTACCTACGGCGGGAACCCGGTGGCCTGCGCGGGTGCGCTCGGCTCCATCGAGACCATGCGCGAGCTGGACCTGAACGGCAAGGCGAAGCGCATCGAGGAGGTCATGAAGGGCCGCCTCGCCGAGATGCAGGCCAAGCTGCCGAACGGTGACCTCATCGGCGACATCCGCGGTCGTGGCGCCATGATCGCGATCGAGCTGGTGAAGTCCGGCACGAAGGACCCGAACCCGGAGGCCGCCGCGCAGCTCGCGAAGGCCTGCCACGCGGAGGGCGTACTCGTCCTCACCTGCGGTACGTACGGCAACGTGCTGCGCTTCCTGCCGCCGCTGGTGATCGGCGAGGACCTGCTGAACGAGGGCCTCGACGTCATCGAGCAGGCGTTCGCCCAGATCTGATTCCGACCGGACCCACGTGAGGGCCTGTGAAGAACGTGTGGGGGGCCGATGGCGGGATCCGTTTCCGACTGTCGGTCCCCCGTCGGCTGCCGTACGGTTTCTGCAGATGAGAGAAACACCTCGCTCGCAGGGAACTGCGGGCGATGCCCGGCCGGAGCTTCCCCAGCGCCGTCCTGGCCGTGCCTTCGCGCACACCACTGGAGCCCCCGGCTCCGGAACTCCTCACCGATCGGATGGCCGCTCGCCCCAAACCCCCCGGGGCGCGCGGCAAACCGATCCAGGCGGCCGGCGCCGCACCACCCCCCCCCCTGAGGGGGGGGCCGCGTGTGGCAAGTTGAAGTAGTGGTGGGAGCGCGCGGT
>NZ_JBHVWN010000111.1:0-16555 GCF_042882275.1 Streptomyces sp. NPDC058231
ACCCGAGGAGGCCCTGGACTGCGCCTGCGGCCTCTACCTCGACGACCCCACGCCCTGATCAACACCCCCCACGAACTTCCGCGGAACAGCACTAGATGCGTATCCCGAAACCACTCCGCTCCCTGGCCCCGGCACAGCGGCGGCGGCTGACCTTGTTGGCGTTCGCGCGCATCCTGGCCACCTCGGTCGGCCTGGTCGTGTTGTACTACCTCGCCCCGCTGGACCTACTCGAGGAGTGGTCGGTCCCGGTCCCGGCGTCATTGTCCGTCGCGCTGCTGGTCCTTGCCGGAGCCGTGGCCTGGCAGATCCGTTCGATCACCCGTGCCGACTACCCTGCCGTCCGGGCGGTCGAGGCACTCTCCGTCACCACACCGCTGTTTCTGCTGCTGTTTTCCGCAGCGTACTTCATCATCGCCCAAGATAATCCGGCGCACTTCAGTTCTCACCCCCTCACTCGCACCGACACCCTCTACTTCGCGGTGTCGACGTTCACCACGGTCGGTTTCGGCGATATCACCGCCACCAGCGAAGCCGCCCACCTGATCGTCACCGTCCAGATGCTGCTCGATCTCCTCGTCCTAGGTCTTGGCTTTCGACTTTTCTTCGGAGCAGTCCGGGCCGGCGAGAGGCGGCTCGACACATCCACCGACGCACCCTCGTGAGATCGGACGCCTCACAATCAGTCAGCAGACCGGCACCTGGCGTGGTTGACCGCCCGCCAGAGAATCGGCGTCCGGAGTGCGAAGCCTGACCACCGCGGGATAATGGTGGATGAGTCGACTGGACGTCACACGGCCTCCTGTCTGACCAGGCTCATGCTATTTAGTCTCTCCGTGAGTGGAGCGCGGCATGAATCTACCTGCACGAGCACTTAAGGGTCGGCGCTTCGCTGCCTTCACAGTAAGCCGACAATCGACACTCGGTAATCTGTTGAAATTTACCCATGGCCGCGACCGTGGATTCATGGAATCGCTGAAGGATGCCGAGCTGTGAACTATGTGGTGAGCGTCATATTCCGAGCGATCCCCCTTGCCATGATGGGCGTCTGTGTCGGGTTTGGTCTGTACGTTTGGACTGCAGGAGGGGCGTCCGGGAACTTTGTCGCTGGTCGGGTGGTCACGTTTCTCGGTGCGATCTGCATAGGCCTCTTCTGCACCGCAGCGACCATCATTCGCCAATTGATTGGCCGCTACAACACTCTTGATCGGGTCGTCTATCCGACGATTGGCTACGTGGCGGCGGCAGGGACGGCCGCCTACGGCGCGTACCTTTTCATCGGAGCGCCGAGCAACGGCCTGAACGAGCGATACGTGGCCGGTCACGTCGTCTTCGGACTGGGATTGATCAGCGGTTGCGTGGCGACGGTCGCAATGGCCTCCACCAAGTTCTCGCTCATTCCGAAGAACTCGCAGTCAGCCGTAGGGCAACACCGGGTTCCCCCGACAGCCTTCCGTCAGGCTGCCGTGCTGGTGCTGAGCGCCATACCCGTCGTGCTGGCGATCGTCGCTTGGTACTACGCGATCGGCAACTTGGCCATGTCGACCACACCAGGACGGTTCACGGTAGGCCTCATCACCGTCGGTCTGGCCGCAATCTGCACGAGCCTGATCGCTTTGGTCCTGACCATCCTTCGTCAGGTGCAAAACACGTACGATCAGCGGGATCGGATCATATGGCCCTGGCTCGTGATCGCCATGGGATCGCTCAGCATGATCTGGGGGATCGTCGTGCTCGCCGTCGACAATGAGTCCTACTTGACGCCTGGATTCGTAATGATCGGGTTGGGGCTCGTCTGCTTCAGCATCCTCAGTAAAGTGGGTTTGCTCGCCCTCGTGTGGCGACGGACGTTCAGCCTTGCCAACCGGGTGCCCTTGGTCCCGATTCTCACGGCACTCGCGTGTCTCTTCCTGGCGGCGTTCGTGTTCCAAGCAGCGGTGGTCGACCCAAACGCGTTCATAGCCGCACGGGTGCTCGTTGGACTGGGAGCGATTTGCTTCTCCCTCTATTCCATTGTCAGCATCCTTGAGAGCGGCACCTCGTCCAGTGGGTGACCGAATAGCCGTCGGTCCCAAACCGATATTCTTCTTTGATCGCACATAATGCCCGATGCCGGAGGCCTCGCCCGAGCAACCTCGGCGCGTCCTTCGCCGAGGCAGCTCGGGAACTGTTTGAATCGCCGGCATGACCAAGCGAGATGCCGCGGCCCTGTTCGGCAACCGATTCCTGACCGTGCCCGCTCCGTCGAAGACCTTCCCCGAGGAGGGCATGACCGCGACGGACGCAATGAGGCTGCTGGATGCGGACCTCGCCATGGAGGGCGACCCGCAGCGCAACCTCGCCACGTTCGTCACCACCTGGATGGAGCCGGAGGCGCAACGGATCATCGCCGAGAACCTCCACCGCAACTTCATCGACCACGCGGAGTACCCCATCTCCGCCGAGATCGAGCAACGCTGCGTGCGCATGCTCGCCGACCTCTTCCACGCACCGGGAAAGACCACCGGATGTCGGACCCAGGGATCGTCCGAGGCGGTCATGCTTGGCGCGCTGTCGCTGAAGTGGAAGTGGCGGGAGCGCCGCCAGGCGGCCAACCTGTCGGTCGACCGGCCCAACCTGGTCTTCGGCGGCGACGTCCACGTCGTGTGGGAGAAGTTCTGCCGCTACTTCGACGTCGAGCCGCGGATCGTGCCGCTTGCCGAGGACAAGTACACGATCGGCCCGGAGGACGTGGAGCCCCACCTCGACGAGAACACGATCGGCGTCGTCGCCGTCGTCGGCACCACGTTCACCGGCCACAAGGACGACGTCGTCGGGATCGACAAGCTCCTGCGGGAGGTCCGCAAGGAGCGGGACCTCGACATCCCGATCCACGTCGACGGCGCCAGCGGCGGCTTCGTGTGGCCCTTCCTCTACCCGGACTCGAAATGGGACTTCCGGCTCGAGCAGGTCCGCTCGATCAACGTCTCGGGACACAAGTACGGCCTGGTCTACCCCGGCATCGGCTGGCTGGTCTTCCGCGAGGAGTCCGACCTGGCCAAGGACCTCGTGTTCTACGAGAACTACATGGGCAAGACCGACCCGACATTCACGCTGAACTTCTCGACCGGCGCGGCGATGGTCCTCGCGCAGTACTACAACTTCGTGAGGCTGGGCCGCCCGGGCTACACCTACGTCATGCAGATGATGCAGGAGAACGCCCGCGCGTTGGCAGACAACCTGCGTAGCAGCGGCCGCTTCGAAGTGATCGGCAGCGACCTCGAGCAGCTGCCGCTGGTCGCCTTCCGCCTCGCCGGCAAGCACGCCTACGACGAGTCCGACATCGCCTGGCAGCTCTCGGCCGAGCGTGGCTGGATGCTGCCGGCGTACACACTCCCGCCCAACGCGCAGCGGGTGAAGATCCTGCGTGCCCTGGTCAAGGAGACCCTGAGCCGCGAGCAGATCGACCGCCTGACCCAGGACATCGCCGACGCGTGTGGCACCTTGGACCGCAAGGGTGCGACCACCGACGTCGAGCGGGCCCAGGTCAAACGCGGCACCGGCTACTGACGCGGCGCCGGCGGTGGCCGACCCGGACGAACAGAAGGTCGCCCTCGCTCACGCGGACGTGCTGGGCGGTCTCGGCCGCGGTGAGGTCGTCGGCGGTCACGTGATCGCCCGGTTCGAGCCACGCCACGCCTCGCAGCCGCGGGATGTCCAGCAGCACGCCGCGTCCGACGATCCCGTCGCTGGCCACCGCGATGGAGAGCTCCTCTGCGCCGCCCGACGTGACGCTGCTCGCGGCCACGCCGCCGTGCAGCGTGCCGTCGTAGATCACGTGGCACAGGGCGTCGATATGGCTGTCGGCGTCGCCGTGCACGTTCATGGGGAAGCTGTCCATCGCGAAGTGGAGCCCGCCCGAGGTGTCGTCGTCCGGATGCCCGCGCATCCCGGTGCCTCGCCGGCTCCGGGTTGTCCGGACCGGGCGACGTCTCCACCGGTGCGGCGAGCGTGACCGTCCGGCCGGTCCGCACCCCTCGGGTGGCGGCCAGCACCCGGGCGGGAGTGAGTGCGTCCAGAGCACCCCGGTGGCCGCTGGCCCAATCGGCGCGTGAGGCCAGGCGCCGGTACAGCACGCCGAACTCTGCCGCGGTCAGCTGTGGCGGTCCTGCCGGACGGGCGTTCATGACCATAGGTCAGCGCCTGTGTTCCGCGTCGAGTGCCTCGTCGAGGGTATTGGCGGCCATGATCAGGGACAGGTGGGTGAACGCCTGGGGGAAGTTGCCCAGTTGCTCCCCGCTCGGACCCACCTCCTCGGCGAACAGCCCGACGTGGTTGGCGTAAGTCTGCATCTTCTCGAAGACGTAACGGGCCTGGGACAGCCGCCCCGCCCGGGCCAGCGCATCGACATAGAGGAAGGTGCACAGGCTGAAGGTGCCCTCCGAGCCGCGCAGCCCGTCCGGCGATGCCGCCGGGTCGTAGCGGTAGACGAGGCTGTCTGAGACGAGCTTGCGGCCCATCGCGTCAAGCGTGGAGAGCCAGGCATCGGCCCGGGGAGCGATGAACCCGACCCCGGGCATGAGCAGCAGTGAGGCGTCCAGGACATCGCCGTCGTAGTGCTGGACGAAGGCGCGCTCCTTCTCGCTCCAGCCGCGTTCCATGATCTGATCGCGTACGGTGTCGCGCGCTTTGCGCCACCGCTCCAAGTCGGCGGGCATGCGCAAGTACTCGGCCAGACGCAGCCCGTGGTCGAAGGCAACCCACGACATCACCCGGCTGTAGGTGAAGTCCTTACGGCCGCCACGGGTCTCCCAGATGCCCTCGTCCGGCCGGTCCCAGGCATCGGCGAACCAGTCCAGTGTCCTGGCCAGCGCCTGCCAACCCTCGAAGCTCGCCTGCTGCGCAATCTCGCGCCCCTGGGACACCGCGTAGAGGGCCTCGCCGTAGATGTCCAGCTGGAGCTGGTCGGCGGCGCCGTTCCCGATGCGGACGGGGTAGGAGCCGCGGTAGCCCTCGAAGTGATCGAGTGTCTCCTCGGGCAGGTCGGGGTTGCCGTCGATCCGGTACATCGTCTGGAGCGGCTCTTCCTCCTTGCCCTCGCGCTCACGCAGCCTGTCCACCAGCCAGTGGACGAAGGCGGTGGCCTCCTCCACGAAGCCGAGGTCCAGCATGGCCCGCACGGACAGCGATCCGTCGCGTACCCAGGTGAACCGGTAGTCCCAGTTCCGTTCCCCGCCGACCTGCTCGGGCAGGCCCGTGGTGGCCGCCGCGATCAGGGCGCCGGTCGGGGCGTAGGTGAGGAGCTTGAGGGTGATGGCCGAGCGGTGCACCAACTCGGGCCACCGTCCCCGGTAGCGGGACTGGCGCAGCCAGTGCTGCCAGAACTCGCTGACTTCATCCATCTGCCCGGCGAGCCCGTCGACCGTGGGGGGTGGGGGTGCCTCACCGCCGGACGCGCAGACGGTGAACACGGCGCCGCCGGATTCGCCGGATTTCAGAGTCACCTTGGCGTGTATGTCCTGGCCGTCCCGCTCCAGCGGGAAGGTGGACTGCAGGTGCCCGTCGATCCCGGGGGCCCGGAACAGAGCGCCGTTCTCGCCGAGCTCGAGTTCGTGCTCGGCCCGGCCGTAGTCGAAGCGCGGCCGGCACTCGAGTGTGAACTCGACCGTCCCCCGCACGGCACGGATCATGCGGACCAGGGTGTGCCGGCCGGTGGCGGTGCGGGTCTGGTCCGGGGGCATGAAGTCGACCACCTCGCCCACCCCGTCCGGTGACATGAACCGGGTCACCAGGATGGCGGTGCCGGGGTAGTAGAGCTGTTTGCAGATCCCGTCGGGGTGCTCGGGGGCCAGCCGCATGTATCCGCCGCCGTCGTGGTCGAGCAGGGCGGCGAAGATGCTGGGTGAGTCGAACCTGGGAGCGGCGAACCAGTCGACGACGCCTTGTGACGAGACGAGCGCGGCGGTCTGCAGGTCGCCCACCAGGCCGTGCTCGGCGATGGGAGGATAGCGGTCCATGGCTGCTCCGAAGTCTCGGAAAGCCCCTACGTCCACTATCCGGCACCCCAGTGGGCCCTGCCATGTCGATAGTGGAGGGCCGCCTGCCCATGGGCCACTGACGACGGGAGTCCGCAGGCCGGCACTCGTACGGTGCGGCGCGAGGCGACCGGCCGTAGGCGTGCCCGGGCCGACCCGGTTGTCGGCGTCCGGTTGCCACCTCGGCCACCGGAGCCGGGCCCCGCCCTCGGCTTGCGGTCGAGGCGTGCCGAGCGTCCGCCTTCGCCTGGTCCGTCGAGTTCGACATCGAGCCGGGGCCTTGTCCACTGAACGCGATAGTCGGCTACGTGCCGGTGGCCCGTACGTCCTCTGCGGGGAAGCCCTCGGCAGTCACCCGATTCCACGCGCCGGAAGCGGCGCGGACGGCTGAGTTGCGCCACGAACGCACATCGGCACGGCCGGACTGGTGTCGCCGACTCAACTGCGCGCCAGTGGGGGCCGCCCCCGGCGACCGAAGCATTCCCGCAGCGGAGCGCCGGCCTCCTCGTATTCCTGGTTCCCGGTCCTGAACCAGAATCCGAACACGGACACCTGTGCCAACTCGGTCCTCTCTCGCAAGACGCACGCGATCCCCGCCGGGCCGGATGTGCGTGCAGGCTCCGTGCACGTGGAACCCGGCGGTCGACATATCCGGGCTGCGGCCGACGCCTCCTGTCGGTCACGCCGTGACTGCCTCGACCCTGATGCGAGGGCCCACCGCTGTCCACACATAGCGCGCAGCTCCACGCCCCGAGCGAGTGGCGCGCCGTGCGGCACTCCCATGGGCGGACCGTGCCCACCAATGATGTCGTCCCTCATTGCCAAAACACTCGTGATCCCATCGGTCACGGTCTTCCGGGCTTGGCGGGTTCAGGTGAGGACGTTGACGGCTCGGGCGATGATGAGTCCGAGGATGACCAGGGAGACGAGGGACTGGATGGCCATGACGATCTTGGCCCAAGGGGCCAGAGGCATGACGTCGGTAGGGCTGAACGCGGTGGAATTGGTCAATCCGAGGTAGAGGTAGTCGATGTAGCGGGGGCGCCAGTGCGCGGGCTTCACTTCGGGGCTGAGGTGTTGGGGAAAGGCAAGGTCGGGGGTGGTGGGCATGTGATGGGCTCGGGCCGCTGCTCCGCCGCTGTCGAGTTCGAAGTACAGCAGGGAGAACGCGAGGACGGTGGAGACCCACACGCTGCCGCCGGCCTGCAGCAGGGCATCGGCGGAGTTGATCTCGGTGCCACCGTGGATGAGATCGTTGATCAACTGGACAGTCGACCAGATGGCGCCGCATGCCAACACGCTGACCAGGGCGATTGATGCCGCGCGCATGGCAGCCGAGCGACGGCTGATCCGAACCGGGTCGCCCGCGATCAGCGCCACCAGGAGCAGTCCTTCGGCGAGGGGGAGCGCCCAGCGGGGTCCCAGCCGCAGGTCGGCGGGCAGCAGCAGGGTCAGCACCACGGCGGCGATGACGGCTCCGGCCATGGGCCAGCGGGCCTCGGCGTACGCCGCGGCCTGCGCTTCCGGATTGCTCGCATCGTTCGCTTCGGAGGGGTGCTGTTCGGTCATGTTCGGCTGCCGCCCAGGTTCGGGTCGCGGTCAGAGCGCGACGTGGATCTCACCGTCCTGCTCGCGAAGCCGATCAGTGGCGAGGGGGGCGAGCAGGCAGGTCCGTGGAGCACGGTGCGGTTGATGATGTCGAAGCGGGATCCGTGGCACTGGCACATGAGGGTGGTGCCGGTGAGCCGTCCGGCAGACAGTGGGCAGGCCAAGCAGTACGCCCGCTGCGCGGCGGCGAGTCTGGTGTAGTCCAGACCGGCCACGGTCGTGTCCTTTCGAGGCTGCCGGCTGTGAGATGCGGTCGCCTCATTGTGCGGACGGGCTGCCGTAGCGGCGTCCTGTGACACGCGGAGCACATCACCAGGCATTCGCACAGGCGGGGTTGATCGTCGGAGCTCATGAGTGTGGGCTGTGGTGCACGCTGCCCGTCCTTGAGGGTCTCGAGTGACACCTTCGAGGTCACCGCGTTCACGACCGGGGATGCGCCGGCCGGTACGCACCTTGGCGGCCAGCACCATTGCGGGCGTGATTGCGTCCACAGCACCCCGGTCGCCCCTGGCCCAGGCTGCGCGTTACGTCCACTATCCGGCACCCGTGCGGGCCCTGCCATGTCGACGCAGTCGAGGACCGCCTGCCCGAGGGCCACTGACGACGACGGCCCGCAGGCCGGCACCCGTATGGTGCGGTGCAAAGGCGACCGGCCGCACGCGTGCCAGGGCCGACGCCGTTGTCGGGACCCGATGCCACCTCGGCCACCGGAGCCGAATTCAGCCCTCGGCTGCGATCGGGCGTTCGGCGGTCGGCACGTGCCGAACACGACCGGCCTCCGGGGCTTGCGACTGGCTTACCTGGGCGTGACGAACGCGTTCGCAATGCTGCGCCTGCCGCCGATGAGCGATCAGGGCCAAAGTAGAGATTTTGGCTCTGCGCCATCAGATCACGGTTCTGGAGCACCAACTCGGCAAAGAGAAGGCTCGCAGGCCGACGCCCTGCTGGCGTGCGACTTCTTCGAAACGGTCACCCTGTCCAGGGCGCGGTTATACGTGCTTACGGTCATCGAGCACGCCAACCGACGGGTTCGGATCCTGGGCGCGACCGCGCACCCGACCGCCTGCTGGGTGACCCAGGCCCGGGCACGGTTCTTGATCCGGGAGCGGGACGGGAAAGTGTGCCGTCGTGTGATCGGACCACACGGCGACGCGAGTAAGCCTGTCAGGAGGTGAGGATGGAGATGCCGTCTCCGAGCAGTTTCATTCCGAGAACGAAGAACAGGATGGCCATCACGGCGACATTGTGCTGAGCTGCCCAGTCTTTCCAATTGCCGAGCGTGGTCTTGGCTCGCTCTCCGCCGAGCACGAAGACTCCCAGCGGGGCTAGCAGGCCGAGGGTGGCGATCAGGACGAAGATTGCCAGTGAGGCGATCTGCTGCCCGACCGGCAGTCCGGCTGAGCCGATCGCGGCGCCCGCGGCGATGGTCAGCGGGGCGTTCTTGGCGTTGAGCGCGGCCAAGGCCAGGCCGAGTCCGAAGACCTTGACCGGCGTAAGGCGGTCGATCGCGCCCATCCACTTCGGCAGCTGGGTCTGCGAGGAGTCCTTCGGGCGCCGGTGCCATTGCCGGGCACCGAAGAGGACGAGGAGCACGCCCAGAGCGAGCTTGAGTGCTCCCACCCAGGTGGCCGGGTGATTGTGGGCGGAGGCGCCTGCGGGGGAAGCGATCGCCAGCATCACCGCGCCCAGAGCCGAGAGTCCCAGGATCCAGCCGACGGTGAAAAGCAGTCCGTTGAGACGTCCCCGAGGCGTGGCGAGTATGAGGATGATTGCGATGATCGGGAGCGGGCTGATCGCGACGCCGGCCGCGAAACCCAGCACGTCACCGAGAACTGCGCCCATGGTTGCCTCCGGCGGGGGTGAGGGTCGGCGATCCAATTGAGCAAGTGCTTGGCGCAAGTGGCTGCCCCAGAAGGCGACGACGACGTACTCGGCGCGTCTCATTCCATCTTCCTGCGCTGGGCCGGATCTGTCCTCGGGAGGTTCTCAGGACGCGAGGACCCCGGCATGGGCCTGCCGCACCCGCGTTGCCGCCTTCGCTCGGCACGGTGACGGAGACGCGGCACGGAACGTAATCGGACCTGGTGGGAATCGTGAAGTGATCAGGTTGGCCCCCGTAGTGCCGGGGCTTCTCGGGGATCCGCTGCAGGTGAGCTCTCGCGCAGGGGCGAAGGTGCGGGGCAGCGCATCCGCGGTGAGGATTGATATGCGAGGGCGATGGTGCCTCATGTCTGGGCGCTGGGCGACCCTCGCACCGATCCGTGGCAGGAGAATCTCACGATGACTGCGACGACAGGTTCAGCCCAAACGGCTCACCCCGAGCGCCCGGGCAGGTCGGACGGGGTCTGCAACGAGTTCACCGTCTTCACCGAGATCAAGCCGGGCCATGCGGATGCCATGCGTGAGGATCTCGCCATGCTCGCCGACGCGACGAATGACGAGAGGGTCCATGCGGCCTTGCGCCAGATCGGCACCCTGCACGATGCACGGCACGTGATCTTCGACAATGACGCCCGGCACATGTTCGCCAGCGTCTTCGACGGTTCCTGGGACACCTACATCGACGACTTCGCCCAGACGGAAGTCGGGGACCGCTTCGACAAGGTCTTCTCGCACACCGAAGGGTTCCCCGGCGTCACAGATCCGGGGGTGAAGGACTGGTTCGTCGCCCACCAGGCGCCCGCGGGAGTCTTCGTCAGCTCCTATCCCGATCTGACCGTTCAGCAGGTCTGGAAGGACCAGCGCGTGAGCGAGGCGTTCCAGGAGGTGCTGGACACCCCCGAATTCCGGGCGGCGCTGGACAACCCGGCCAACGCGGATCTGATGGCCACGCCTGCCTTCCAAAAGTTGTTGGAGGAAGCCTCGGCCTAGAAGCCGGACACAGCCAACCCTCTCCCTCAGAGCCGCCCCCCAACGGTGGACCGCGTCGGCGGGCGCGCACAGCCACTGCAGGGCTGCCCAGGTAGAAACCGATGTGGAGGCACAAGCGATCATGAACACCGCGGACAGCAGCAGCGCGACCGACGTGGGCGTGGAGATCGACGACGTCCAAAGCGGGGCACTGCGTCCACGGCCCGTGCCCTACGAGGGAAAGTTCATCTTCCTGCGCGTCGATGACCGCCATGCCGGGCGCGCCCTGCTGCGGCGGCTGCTCCCGGTGACCGCGAGTGGTCTGCCCAGCGCGGACCGGAGCCAGGACGCCTGGGTAGCTGTGGCGTTCACCTACCAGGGACTGAGGGCCCTGGGGGTGCCCCAGGAGTCGCTGGACAGCTTTCCGCGGGCGTTTCGTGAGGGCATGGCCGCCCGGGCGGAGCTGATCGGTGACGTGGGCGAAAGTGCCCCGGCCCACTGGGAGGCACCGTTTGGAACGGGCGACATCCATATCGCGCTGAGCGCCCTCGCCTCAGATACGGCGCAGCTGTACAAGGAGCTGCAGCGGGCCCGCGTCGTCTACGAGGACACGCCCGGTGTCCAGATGATCTGGGAGCTGGACGTCCACCAGCTCCCGACCGGGCGCACCACCTTCGGCTTCCGCGACGGCATCAGCCAGCCGAACATCGAGGGCGTCGGACTGCCCGGCTCCAACCCTCAGGAAGTCCCCATCAAGGCGGGCGAGTTCATCCTGGGCTACCCCGACGAAACCGGCAGCCTGCCGCCCATGCCCAGCCCCGATGTGCTGGGGCGCAACGGGACGTACGCGGCCGTTCGCAAGATCCACACCAACGTGGCGGCCTGGCGCCGGTATCTGCGCGCGAACAGCTCCAGTGCCGAGGAGGAGGCACTCCTGGCGGCGAAGATGGTCGGGCGCTGGCCCAGCGGGGCACCCCTGGCGCTGTCGCCGGAGCACGATGACCCGGAGCTGGCGGCCGATCCGCACCGCGTCAACGACTTCCTGTACCGGGAGAACGACGACCGAGGGTTCCGGTGCCCCGCCGGTGCGCACATCAGGCGCATCAACCCCCGTGATTCCACCATCATCGGCGATGCGCGGATGCACCGTCTCATCCGCCGCGGCACCACCTACGGCCCGCCGCTGCCCGAGGGCGTGCTGGAGGACGACGGCGCCGACCGGGGCCTGGTCGGAGTCTTCCTCGGCGCCCATCTGGAACGGCAGTTCGAGTTCATCAAGGCCGAGTGGGTCAACGACGGCAACTTCATCGGCTACCCCGGCGAGAAGGACCCAGTGGCTGGGCATCACGACGGAACCGGGAGCGCCACCATCCCGGAGAGGCCGGTCCGGCGCCGTCTGCGGAACCTGCCCAGCTTCGTGGTCACCCGCGGCGGTGAGTACTGCTTCGTGCCGGGTCTGCGAGCCCTGCGCTGGCTCGCCGAACTGGAGGACTGAGGGCAATTCCCACCCCCTGAGGCCCCACGCGGCCTTCGAGAAGAGGTCGACGTCATGGCAGCACAGTTCGTCCGCTACACGCCGGACGTCGAAGACGACGATCCGCACTTCGACCAGAACCTGCAGACGGTGATCGAGAAGACTGAGAGCTACATCGCCGAGTCGGTCGAGGCCGGTGGCACCGGACAGGCCCTGCGCGACGCCCACGCCAAGGGCTACGGCCTGGTCCGAGGGGAAGTGGAGATCCTGGACGGGCTACCCCCCGAGTACGCCCAAGGAATCTACGCGACTCCGGGAACCCACGATGCGCTCATCCGCTTCTCCAACGGCTCGCCTCACGCCGGAGCCGACGCGCGACTGGGCGCCGCCACCGGACTGGCTCTGAAGATCTTCGGCATCCCCGGCCCGACCCTGCTGGAAGACGAACCGGACACGGGCACATTCGACTACGCCAACATCAACGCACCGATCTTCTTCTGCAACACAGTCGAGCACTACCTTTTTATCCAGGAATTGTTCCTGAACGCGCCGGCCTACTTCTCCCAGGGCCGACCTGGCGCACATCGCTTCTTCACCGAGTTCGTGACCGGGAAAGGAACGCTGGACCAGGACAACTGGGCATGGGACGAGTTCATGGCCTTCCTGCGCGTGGCAAAGACGCCTCCGGCAAACGTGCTGCTGTCGAGCTACTGGACGATGGGCGCCGTCCGGCACGGGGACTACATCGCCAAGGTGCGCATCACCCCCGACCCGCTCTTCGCCGCCGCGGTGGTTCGGCGCGACATCGACCGGACCTCGGGGGCAGAGGTCTTCCGGCCGGCCCTGCAAGCCGAGCTGCAGGAGCGGCCCTACGCCTTCGACATCCAGGTTCAGCTCTGCACCGACCTGGAGCGCATGCCGGTGGAGGACACCACCGTGGAGTGGCCCGAGCAGCTCTCGCCGCCCGTCACCGTGGCCAAGCTGCGGCTGCCGCAGCAGGACATCTCCGGTCCGGGAAACCTGGAGAAGATGGACGCGCTGTCCTTCACGCCCTGGCGGGTCACCGCCGAGCACGCTCCCCTGGGCAACATCATGCGGGCCCGCAAGGAGGTCTACCGGCGATCCTCCATCGAGCGCCACAAGCTCAACCAGCAGCCGCGCACAGAGCCCCGCAGCGCCGACGAGGTACTTGGCCCGGCCCAATGAAGCCGACTGATGTGACGGCCAGCGCCCACCTCGGTCACAATCCCCGCCGTGCAGCAGGTGGTACAGCAACCTCCATAACCGCAGCCGACCATCAACGCCCCGCAACGACCGCCTGATCAGCCCGGCTCCGGGTAACGACGCCGCACTTTCCAAGTGGATCGCCGACGTGCGTGCCGCCGACTTGCCCTACCTGCACGCCTTCGCCAACGGCCTCGAACCGTCGGTGTGCCGGGGGCTGCGCCCCGAGGTCCTGAGCCACGAGGAGCTCCCCGCAGCCGTTGGTGTCGGGCTTGGAAGCCACGGGGTGTCCTTGCCGGTTGGGTCCGGCCGCCCGCTGTGGTGGGCGGGCGGCCGGGCGGGGTGGTCAGGAGGTGGCGGGCTTCGGCTTGGCGGTGGTGCGTTTGCGGGAGACGCGCGGCTTGGGTTCGGCGGCGGGGTCGGTCTTGGTGCGGCGGGTCCGCTTGGCGACAGGCTTGGCCTTGGCGTCCGGCTCGACGTCGGTTGCAATGTCGGGCTCCCAGGGCCGGTGGCCGACGTAGTACGGCTTGGCGTCGAAGACGGGCAGCAGGTTGTCCCTGACGGTGTTGTAGAGGACGACCCCGGGGTCCTGGTCCTCGGTGAGGGCGCTGATGTGGACGGCGGTGTTGTAGCGGTGGCCGTGCGGCAGCGGGGCGATGCCGTAGGCGGGCTGGTCGGTGGGTTGGGTGCCGCCGGTGGCCCACAGCTGGACGGTGCTGCCGTTGTTGATGAGGCGCATGCCGATCTGGCGTTCCAGGTCGCCCTGGAGGTGGACGATGCCGTCGTAGTCGAGCCCGTCGAGCTGCCAGCCGAGGCGCACGGCGAGGTCTTCGGCGGTGGCGTGAAGGGCTGAGGGTGCGAGTTGCACGGTGTTCTCCAAGAGGTCGGTGGTGCTGGCTGGTTGGGGCCCCGCCCCTGGTGGGGCGGGGCTGGGCCGGGTCAGGCCGGGAGGTTGTCCAGGAGGGTGCGGGCGGCGGCGGCGAGCTGAGGGGCGGCTGCTTCCTCGCAGCCGGCGTAGCTGCAGGCGGCGCGCAGGGCGTCGCGGGCCTTGTCGGTGTCGCCGCGGTTGAGGAACTTGGCGGCGGAGTCGAACTCGAAGGCGGCGACGCCGAGGGCGTTCTCCTGGTCGTCGCAGACGGCGCGGTTGACGAGGCCGCGGGCCCGGGTGGCCCACTTGCGGGCGGCGGCTTCGAGGTGCGAGAAGTCGAGGTGAATGTCGAGGGCCGGGGCTGCGAGCTGCATGGGGTTCTCCAAGAGGTCGGGTGGTGCTGTGCGAAGGCCCCGCCCAGGTGGGCGGGGCCGAGTGCGCGCGGACGGGTGGGGTCAGTTCAGAACGCTGACCTCGTCGCCGTCGTCGAGGAGCATCGAGAGTCTGGAGCCGCTGTCCCAGGTGACTTTGAGCTGCTGAAGGCGGTTGTCGTAGGAGCGGACGGTGCCCTCGTCGCCGGGGCGGAGTTCGGTGTGGGGGTCGGCGGTGGCGACGAGTGCGATGCGCTGGCCGGCTCGGTACATGGGTTGCCTTTCCGGTGCGGTGAGACTCAGCTCGGTCGAATGGTGTGGCACACCTGGATGCGGCGGTGTGTGCAGAGGGGCTTCCCCCCTCCCGCTCCCCCTTATTCTAACAACAAGGCGGTGGGGGTCAAGAATTTTTTTCGGCGAAATCCCAGGTCAGACGGCGTTTGCTCCGGTCAGGAGCCGGTCGGCGAGCCTGATCGCCTCGTCGAACGCCTCGACCGTCGCGAGGTACCCGACGATCTGGTTGCGCTCCTCGATGAGCGCCGCACGCTCCCGCATCGCCTGGTCCACCACGTCACCCTGCCGGAGAGCGTCGCCGCAGGAGACGACGACGTTCGGGCCCAGGCCCCAGACGATCGCGTTGACGGCGGCACCGGCGGCCGCGAGCGGGTCGAGGTCGTTGATCGCCCACTTGTAGTCGGCGGGGTCCAGGTGATGGTTGCGCAGGTGCTGCGCCAGGGCCCGGAACATGCCGCCGGTTCCGCCGGCGGGCTCGTGGAACCATGCGCCCTTCTGCAGCGACTCGGTGTCGCAGGTCATGGCGGCCATCAGGTCGCACAGCTCCGGCGGGGTGTGGTACTCGCCCAGGCCCTGGCGGGCGCCGTGCGATCGCAGCGACGTGATCGTCCACGACATCAGGTCGGTGTCGGACCGGCACCACGGGTCGGGGTCGCCGGTCATCTGCAGCACCCCGTACTTGAGCGCGGTGTCGGTGACGCGGCGGACCGCGTACGCCTTCTCCTCCACACCGTCCTCGGTGAGCCAGCTCATCAGCGGGGCCATGCGGGCGCCCAGGTCGGGGCGGCTTGACCAGGTCGCCGCGTAGATCTCGCGGTAGCCCTGCAGGAGCTCCCAGTCGGTGCAGGTGCTGATGATGCGGGTGACGTCGGCGGTGTGCCCCTTGATGGGGAACAGGCACAGGCCGGCGACGATGCTGACGGGGATGTCCATGCGGTAGCCACCCCAGTTGGAGGCGTGCCAGGTCTCGGCGACGGCCTCGCCGAGGCGCTGCCCGGCATCGCGGGGGTTGCCGATCATCAGCGGTGCGATGCCGCGGCGTGCGGGGATGGGTGTCTGCACGGCGGGCAGTTCGGGGCGCGGGTCGGCGAACAGGGCGTCGGGCTCGGCGGCGGCCGCCACGGCCGGGCGCGGCGCCGGCGCCGGGCGGGGTGCGGGTACGGCTGCCGGGCGGCTCGGTGCGGGGCGGGCGGTGAAGGTCGCCGGGATCTCCTCGGCGACGTCGGCGAACAGGTCGAGCTGGTCCACGGTTGCTCCTCGGGGTGTGGGTGTGACGGCGCCCCGCCACCCCGGCCGGAGTCGGCCTGGGCGGGGGGGCGCCGAAGAGAGGGTTGGGGGGTGGGCGGGGGTCAGTCGCTCCACCAGGGGGTGCTGCCGGTCTCCTCCCAGCCGTCGCCGCCGGGGACCAGAACCACGAGGCGCTCCGGGTGCAGGACGTAGACGTATTCGGCTTCCGAGGCGCTCTGCTCGGTGGTGAGCTCCGTCGAGGCGGGGCCGTTGAAGGGCGGGGCGTCGTGGCACAGGCACCGCCCGCGGTGGTCCGGGTCCGGGACGTCGATCCAGCCGCCCGGGTGGTCATCGATGAGCACCCGGGCGGCGGCCTCGACGTCGCCCTCCTGGACGTTCAGGACGAAGCCGCGCAGCACGCATACGGCGGTGCTGGGCGCTCCGTCGTTGAGGAAGATGCGTCCGGTGAAGCCCTGCGGTGTGGGGCGGGCGACAACTGCTCTGGTTCCCATGGGGTACTCCGGGTGTGGAAGGGGCCGGGGGGACCCACGGGGGGGCGCCCCCCCCCGAGTGGGTCTAGTATAAAAAAAAAAACAACAACAAAACAAGGTGGGAATAGGGTTTGGCG
>NZ_JBHVWN010000112.1:0-16335 GCF_042882275.1 Streptomyces sp. NPDC058231
CACCTACATATACACTCCGACTCTCGTCGCCAGCTTATTTTTTGTATAAGACACTGGAGTTGTTTATAAGACACTGCACACCGCGGGCCCGGCACCCGCACGCGTGGGCCGGGCCCGCTGTTCTCAGGCACGCAAGGAGGCGTACAGGGGGTCGTGCGTCGTGCGGTCCTACAGGTACGGTCCCGACCGGACCGCCCCGTGCGGGTCCCCGTCGTCGTCCTCATGGCCGCTGCCGGGGGGCAGCGCGCGACGCATCTGCTCCAACTGTGCGCGGGCCGCCATCTGCTGGGCGAACAGCGCCGTCTGGATGCCGTGGAAGAGACCCTCCAGCCAACCGACCAACTGCGCCTGCGCAATCCGCAGTTCCGCCTCGGACGGGACCGATTCCTCGGTGAACGGCAGGGAGAGCCGCTCCAGCTCCTCCACCAGTTCCGGTGCGAGTCCGTCCTCCAGCTCCTTCACGGAGCTTGCGTGGATCTCCTTGAGCCGCACCCGGCTCGCCTCGTCGAGAGGAGCTGCCCGGACCTCTTCCAGGAGCTGCTTGATCATGCTGCCGATGCGCATGACCTTTGCGGGCTGTTCGACCATTTCTGTCACTGGGACCTCGCGCGATTCGTCGTCAGTGCCACCGCCGCCGATCGCCATCCCGTCCTGTCCCACCACGAGGACTTGGGGGTGCTCCTGCGACCGTTCATTCCTCGGCATCTCCATGCCGTCATTGTCTCGCACACATGCTGTTCAACAGTGTGGTGCCCCCGAATACGGTTGATCCACCGTTTTCGGGGGCACCGGAACCACCCGATCAGCGCGGTCGGTCCGTCATCCGGCGCGCCGCGCCAGAGCCTGCCGTGAGCGGGTGAACGCCGCCGCGAGCAGTCCGGCCAGCAGCGGGACGGCCACGGCCAGCAGCCCGATGGTCGCCCAGGGCAGCACGATCGGCGTGTAGGCGGACTCCACCGGATTCACCTTCATGTTCTGTACCGCCTGGCGCAGATCGACGAGCCGGAGCGCCACCGCGGGCACCAGGCCGGCCGCTGTGCCGAGCAGGACACCGGTGAGCGCCACGACCAGGCACTGGAAACCGGAGAGCGTGCGTCGTACCGCAGGCGGCGCGCCGACCGCGCTGAGCGTGGTGAGGTCCGCCTCGGCGTCGGCCTTGGCCAGTCCGGTCGTGATCGCGGCGGCTCCGAGGGTCACCACTCCGGCGAACAGCGAGAGGATCAGCAGGATCGTGTCGTCGCGATTGCCCGGGCCGCTCTCGGACTGGAGATAGAGCCCGCCTCCGGCCAGTTCGATGGCGGCCGAGACCCGCTGGTCCTCGGCGTCCGTCGGCGCGTGGGCGACCCTGAACACACTGCCGTTCACCTCGGTGTGCAGACCGAGCCGTTCCGCGGCCCTCAGCGGGAGGATCATGCGGACGCCGGGCGTGGTCGCGTACCGCTGGGGTGCCTGGTACACCTTCAGCCGGTCGGTACGGGTCACGGCCTTGCCCGGGTGCAGCTTCCGGTTCTCCTTGTCCTGGTCGCTGTACCGGTGGACGGCCTTGAGGGCGACCTCGCCGTTCCTCGCGTACGCCGGGTTGAGCAGGACGGGAGTTCCGGCCGCCAGGGCCGAGGCGGCCGCGGGGTCCCGGAGCTTCACATACGTGGAGAGGAACGCGGCGTCGCCCACGACGATGCCACCCGTCTCGCCGTCGAACGAGCTCGAGTACTGGGTCTCGTCCAGGCAGGCGGGCGACCGCATCAGCTTCTTGTGTTCGTCGGCGGAGAGGCTCGCCGCGAGCTCCTTGGCGCCCTTGCCCGTGAGCGGGCAGGAGTGGCCCTTGCCGGTGGGTTTGATCAGCTCGACCGAGCCGCAGTCGTTCTCGCTCTCGTAGTAGACGGAACAGTCGCTGCCCGCCCAGACCCGCCCGACATCGGCGTGGCCGCCGGCGGTGGCCAGGTTCCGTTCGACGGCTGCGCGGGCCAGCGGGAGCCGCTCGACCGCTCTGCTGTCGGAGGCGAAGAGGGCGACGGTGCCGGGGGCGATCACCGGCGTGTACTCGTAGTCCGCCTCGGCCAGGCTGCTGGACATGTAGGTGGCGATGGCCACGGACCCGGCGACGGCCGCCATCACGGCCGCGACCGCCGGGGCCGTACGCCCCCGGTTGCGGGCCGCGTCGCGCAGCGCCATCCGTGGCGGGAGCGGAAGCCTGCGGCCCAGCCGGCCGAGGAGGCCGACGATCACCGGGATGCAGCAGAGGAGCCCGAGTTCGGCGACGACCGAGCCGCCCGCGACCGGTGTCGAGTCGCCGGTTGTGCCGCCGTAGACGGCGATCGCGATGCCGGCCAGCAGGGCCACGGAACCCAGTACCGGCAGCGCCCTGGAACTGCGACGGATGCCGCGGCGGCCGCTCAGCGACTCCAGTACGGACTGCCGGCTCGCCACGATCGCGGGCGCGAGAGCCGCCAGTAGCCCGGTGACCAGGCCGATCGCGGCGATGATCAGCAGTTCGGACGGATGGACGGAGAGCGAACCGAAGCGGTGTCCGGCCCAGCCCTCGATCACCGGCCGGAACACCATGGTGAGCAGCAGGCCGGCGCCGACACCGACGACGGCGCCGACACCGCCCAGCACCAGACCGCCGGAGAGCACCACGGCCCGGACATGACGCCGGTCCCCACCGCAGGTGCCGACGAGCCCGAGCTGGCGGCGGGAGCGGCGGGCCCCGACCGCGAAGGCCGGACCGGCGAGCAGCACGATCTCCAGTGCGGCCATCGCGACCACGGTGATCAGGGCCACGCTCAGCTCTTCGGAGCCGCCGTACGAGCTGCCGCTCATGCTCCGGGCCATCGGGACCTCGGAGTCCGGCGGGGGGTCGAGAACGACCTTTCGGGAGACGACGAGCACCCCCCGTTCATTGGCGGCGAGAACGTCGGCCCAGCTCACACCCGCCCCGTGGGCACCCTTGACCAGCCACTCCTTGACGCCCGCGTTCGGCGGCAGCACCTTCTTGTCGTGCGCGGCCGCTGCCCGCCACGGAGCGATGACCGCACCCGGTTCGGCGTACAGCGCGGCGGACTTGAGATCGTCGGGCTGCTCGACCACACCGGTGACGGTGTACGTACGCTCGGCGCCGCGCAGGGTGGTGCGCGAACCGATGCGCAGCCCGGACTTCTTCAGGAACGGCTCGGTGGCGGCCAACTGGCCGTCGCCGCGCGGGAATGCGCCCCGGACGAGGTCGACCCTGCCGCGGACCATCGGGTCGGCGGTCCGCACCTCGACGATGTCGGTGGTGGTCATCCCGTACCGGGTGGTGACTGTCGCCGGGACGGACTGGATGCTGGTCGCCTGCGCGCCCTCGGGGAGCGCGGCTCCGATGTCGGTCCGCCGCGCGTCGGGGTCGCTGCCCGGCTCGGGTCCCTTCTCCGACACCAGGCTGTACGACTTCGCGTCGGGCATCTGCTGGATCGCGCCCGCCCCCATGCCGGGATCGCTGAACAGCGCGTCCGCCGCGCCCATCTCGGTGGAGAGCTCCTCCGCCAGGGTCGGGGTCACACTGCGGTACGTCACATCGGCGGCCGTCACCCCGAGTACCGGCAACGCGATCATCGCGACGACCAGGGCGCTGCGGCCCTTGGCCCGCATCGCGTCCCGCCGGGCGATCCTGAGGGCGGCACGCCAGCCCGTGAACACGCTCACTTGGCGCCCTCGGCGGCCAGCAGCGATTCGGCACCGGCGCTGAGCGTCTGGTCGACGATCGAGCCGTCCCGGAGGAACACCACCCGGTCCGCCCAGGCGGCGTACCGGGGTTCGTGCGTCACCATCACCCCGGCGGCGCCCTGGTCGCAGCGGTTGCGCAGCAACGCGAGTACGGCCTCACCGGTCTCCGAGTCGAGCGCCCCGGTCGGCTCGTCGGCGAGCACCAGGCGCCGGTCACCCACCAGCGCGCGGGCGATCGCGACCCGCTGCTGCTGGCCGCCGGACATCTCGTCCGGGAACCGGTCGGCGATCTGCGACAGGTTCATCTCCTCCAGCGCGGCCCGTGCCTCCTTGCGCGCCTTGCGCACGGAGACCCCGTCGAGTTCGCGAGGCAGCGCGATGTTCTCGGCGGCGGTCAGTGCCGGGATCAGGTTGTAGTCCTGGAAGACATAGCCCACGCTGCGCCGGCGCAGGGCGGCGACGCCCTTGCGGCCGAGGGTGGAGATGTCCTGACCCTCGATGACGACCTGGCCGCTGCTCGCGGTGTCGAGACCGCCGGCCAGGGTCAGCAGGGTGGATTTGCCCGAGCCCGACGGGCCCATCACGGCGACGAGTTCGCCGGTGTGCACGGAGAGGTTGATGCCGCGCAGGGCGTGCACCTCCGCGATGCCGGTGCCGTGCGTGCGCGTGAGGTCGCGGAGCTCCAGCACGGGTGCGTCGACCGGCAGGGATGTGGACGGGACGTACGAAGACATGATGGGTGGTTCCCCCCCCTTGGGATCGGTTCCGAGGTCTGCGCCATGAGCCGTGGGGATCGGTTCCGAGGTCCGTGCCGCGAACCGTCGGATCCGGTTCCGCGGTCAGGGCCGGTTGCGTGAGCGGGCAGGGGCGCGTGCCGGGGCACGGTTGCCCGTACGGGCCTCGGGCTCCGGTTCCGTGGCGGCGGCCTCGGCGAGGCGGACCAGCCGTGATTCGCAGTGGTCCAGCCAGCGGGCCTCGGCCTCCGCCTGGAAGATCAGCTGCTCCAGCACGAGCAGCCAGGCCACCTCGTCACGGTTGGCCGGGGCATCGACGAGGGCCTGCGCCTTCAGCCGGGTGTAGTCCTGCATCGCCTTCACGGTGTGGTGGCGCTGCGACTGGATGACGCCCCGGATGTCCACGCCGGGCGCGCCGACGGCCATGGCGAGCTTGATCGCCAGCTCGTCACGCGGCGGGCTGCTGCGATCGACGGGCGTCTCGAACCAGCTGCGCAGCTCGGTGCGTCCGTCGTCGGTGATCGAGTAGAGAGCGTGTCCCTGGTCGTCCTCACCGTTCTGGACGACCAGTCCGTCGCGTTCCAGCCGGCTCAGCGTGGTGTACACCTGGCCGACGTTCAGGGGCCAGGTGGAGCCGGTGCGTGACTCGAATTCGGTGCGGAGCTGGGAGCCGTAACGCGGCCCGCGCTCCAGGAGGGCGAGAAGCCCATGACGGATCGACATACTCAGTATGTATACCGAGTATGCACCCCGTCGCAAGCCCCTTCCGGAGGGCGGGGCCCGTCAGCCCGTGCGGCGCATCCGGAGTCCGAGGAAGCCGAGACCCAGTCCGATCAGGGCAATCCCCGCGCCCAGCGACACCATCTGCACCTGCCGCGCGGCGGGGGTGTCGAGTGCCTGCGGCGCGGACCGGCCCTCCGGCGGAGAGCCGCTCGGCCTGGGGGTCGCCGCGGGTGTCACGGTGTCCGGCATGACGGGCTGCATCTGGGGCCGGTCGAACGAGGTGTCGGGATGTGAGAGTTCCCACGGGGTGAGCGGACGTCCCGGCCGCAGGCGCCCCTCTCCGGCCTCACGCCCGGCGAGCGGGGGCTGTACCTCCGGCCGGGCTGCCTGTGCGGCGGGCGGAGTGGCGGAGTTCCTGGGGGAGCGGGACGCGGCCGACGGGGACGGTGAGGCCGGCGCGCCGCCCGGAGGAGTGGACGACGACGGGGGCGGCGAGGCCGAGGGGGGCGACGGGAGCGCCGGCGAGGGCCGCGAGGAGGGAGTCGTCGACGGATCGGCCGAAGGGGTGACTGACGGGTCGTTCGGCGGGGTGGCGGGCGCGCCCTCCGCGGGGGTGGCGGGTGCGTCGTCCGCGGGGATGCCGTGCGCGTCCTGCGTGTGAGGGGCGGACAGGCCGGGAGCGGGGGAGGCGGGCGCCTCGTCCGGGGAGCCGGCTGTCCCGAATATCTCGTCCATCCCGGGTATCTCGTCCATTCCGGGTATCTCGGCTGTCCCGGGTATCTCGGGGTGGGCGGGGGCGGACGCGGTGGAGGGGGTGGCGGGGTCCGGAGCCGAAGTGCGCCCGGAGGCCGACGGGGTGGCCGCTGAGGGCCGCCCGGATGCCGAGGCGCGGCCTGCCGTCGTGGGGCCGCCGGGTGTCCGGGTCAGCCCCGGTGCGCCACTGGGTGTGCGCTGGTCGGCGTGTGTCTGTCCCGGTGCCGGTCCCAATGCCGCCCCCGCCGCTATCACCAGACAGGCCGCACACCTCGACGACCATGTGGAGAGGAGTCCTGAAGCCATGAGGTCAGAGTCACATGTGCTGATATAGCCGGCATCCCGGGCAATCGGCCGGCATCCCGGATGGCCGCCCGCCCGCCGCCCCCGAACTCCTGGGGGCACAGCGGCCCGGCACACCTCATGCGTGCCGGGCCGTCACTTCCGTCCGTCCGTACTCAGGTCAGCACGTGGCTGCGGCCCCTCGACGCCCCTGCCTGCTCCCCCGCCTGGTCAGGCCGGGTCGCCGGTCGAGACGCGCAGCTCGAAGTGGGCGCCCTTCGGGGACATCGCGGTACCGGCGGACGGGAACTGCTCCAGGACCTGGTCCTCGGCGTAGGCGTTGCCCGGGACCTTGATCTTCTTGACCGTCCAGCCCGCCGCCGTGGCGCAGTCCTTGGCCGAGAGGAAGTCCTTGTACGTGAAGTCCGGTGCCTCGATCTTGCTCGGATCGTCGCTGTCCTCGTTGGGGTCGGTGCACTCGTCCGTCTTCATCGTCCGGTTCCGCTCCGGATCCTTGTGCTCGCCCGCCGCCGTCGAGCTGGTCGGACCGCCGTCCTTGCCGGTGTTCGAGTTCTGGTCGTCCTGCATCGACAGCACCGTGATCAGACCGCCGATCGCGATCAGCGCGACCACGATCGAGCCGACGATCACCGGCATGTTCCGCCTGCTGCCCCCGCCGGTGCCACCGTGTCCGCCGCCCGTCGTCTGCGGCTGGACCGGGTACGGCGCCGGCGCCGGTGCCGGGGTCCGGTACGCCGGGCTCGACTGCGGGTAGCCGTAGCTCGGCGTCGGAGTGGGCGCCGGTGCCGGGGTCTGCGGCCCGTACGGGCCGGGCTGCTGCTGGTACTGCTGGTACTGCTGCGGCTGGTACGGCATCTGCACGCCGCCGCCCTGCGGCGCCTGCGCGGACTGATCGACCGGCGGGAAGACCGCCGAGCCGACGCCCGAGCCGCTGTTCGCCGGTCCGCCCGCGCCGCCGATGATCACCGGGGCGCCCGTCTGGCCGGCCGCGTTCAGCACCCGGGCGATCTCGTCCTGCATCGCCGCCGCGCTGGGGAAGCGCTCGTTCGGGTTCTTCTTCAGGGCCCGGGCGACCAGCGCGTCCATCGCCGGGGTGATCGCCCGGTTGATGGACGACGGCGCGACCGGCTCCTCCTGGACGTGCGCGTACGCGATGGCGAGCGGCGAGTCCGCGTCGAACGGGATCCGTCCGGTGAGCAGCTGGAACAGCATGATGCCGACCGAGTAGAGGTCGGAGCGGGCGTCCACGCCGCGCCCCAGGGCCTGTTCGGGGGAGAGGTACTGGGGTGTGCCGACGACCATCCCGGTCTGCGTCATCGACGTGACGCCCGACTGCATGGCACGGGCGATGCCGAAGTCCATGACCTTCACGACGCCGCGCTTGGTCACCATCACGTTGCCCGGCTTGATGTCGCGGTGGACCAGGCCCATCTCGTGGCTGGTGTCCAGCGCGGCCAGCACGTCGGCGGTCACCTTGAGCGCCTTGTCGGCAGGCATCGCACCGTGGCTGCGGATGTCGGCCTGGAGCACGGATCCGAGCGGCTGGCCCTCCACGTACTCCATGACGATGTACGGCATCAGCGCGCCGCCGAGTTCGTCCTCACCGGTGTCGAAGACCGACACGATGTTGGTGTGCTGCAGCTTGGCCACAGCCTGCGCCTCGCGCCGGAACCGTTCGCGGAAGGACTGCTCGCGTCCCAGCTCCGTGTGCAGGGTCTTGATCGCCACCTGACGGTCGAGCGCGGAGTCGTAGGCCAGGTATACGGACGCCATCCCGCCTTCGCCGAGCAGGTCGCGAAGCTGGTAGCGGCCACCGGCGACCGAACCGCCCGCGTAGCGACCCTGGGCACCGTGTGCGCCGTCCTGGCTCATGACTTGCTTCCCCCTAGGCGCGCCGCCCGCGCGAAGATCCCTATTACGCGCCAAGTCTGCCCGAGGGGTACGACACGTCAAGCCAGGTGCCCGTTCCGTGACCCTAAGCACAGGAAGCGTCTCGGAAGCGTTACAGGAAAAGCATGAAATTTGCGCGAGCGGCCGGGCAGCCGGTTGGATGACCGGTCCCTCTCGAAAACCGGGTGTCCGGCTGAGCCTGTAGCGTGACGTGGCGATGCAGCAAGGCATGCAAGACACCGTGAGAACCCGCGGACGCGCGGACAGATACGACGGCGAGGACTGATGGCAGCCGAATCCGATGCAAACGGCGGCGGAGTTTCGGATGCGGCCGACTCCTGGGGCATCGGAGGTGTGGTCGGCGACGGGCGCTACCGGATGACGCACCGGCTGGGCCGGGGCGGCATGGCCGAGGTCTTCGCCGCGGAGGACGTCCGGCTCGGGCGTACCGTCGCGGTCAAGCTGCTCCGTTCCGATCTCGCCGAGGACCCGGTCTCCAAGGCCCGGTTCACGCGTGAGGCGCAGTCGGTCGCGGGCCTCAACCACCATGCGATCGTCGCCGTGTACGACTCCGGCGAGGACGTCGTGGGCGGCCAGACCGTCCCCTACATCGTGATGGAGCTGGTCGAGGGCCGCACCATCCGTGATCTGCTCCTCAACGCCGAGGCCCCGCCGCCCGAGCAGGCGTTGATCATCGTGTCGGGCGTGCTGGAAGCCCTCGCGTACTCGCACCAGCACGGCATCGTGCACCGTGACATCAAGCCCGCCAACGTGATCATCACGCACTCCGGCGCGGTCAAGGTGATGGACTTCGGCATCGCCCGTGCGCTGCACGGCGCGCAGTCGACGATGACCCAGACCGGCATGGTCATGGGCACGCCGCAGTACCTCTCCCCCGAGCAGGCACTGGGCAAGGCCGTCGACCACCGCTCCGATCTGTACGCCACCGGCTGTCTGCTGTACGAACTCCTCGCGCTGCGGCCCCCGTTCACCGGTGAGACGCCGCTCTCCGTGGTGTACCAGCACGTTCAGGACATGCCGGTGCCGCCGTCCGAGATCCTGCCCGCGGTACCGCCTGAGCTGGACGGGCTCGTCATGCGTTCGCTCGCGAAGGAGCCGGACGACCGGTTCCAGAGCGCCGAGGAGATGCGCGGACTGGTCCAGTACGGACTGCAGATGCTCCAGGTGCAGGGCGGTCACACGGGTACGTGGAACACCGGCCCGGTCGCCATGCACGAGGGCGTCAACACCCCTGCCATGGGTATGGCCGGCTCCACGATGGCGATGGGCCACCCGCAGCACGGGGACACCTCGCAGGGTCCGATCCTGCCGCCGATGAACCCGGACGACGGCGGATACGACGGCGGGCACCACAACGGCGGCGGCCGCGGCAAGCTCTGGCTGTTCGTCGTTCTCGCACTGATCGCGATCGGGGCCGGCGTCGCCATCGCGCTGAACGCCGCCAACGACAACGGCACCAGACACCGCGAGCCCCCGGCCACCAGCTCCACCACCCCTGCCCCGACGGAGAGTTCGGAGCCTCCGACCGACGAGTCGACGGATGTGGTCCCGCCGCAGGACGACTTCTCCGACAGTCAGCAGGAGACGAACGAGCCGTCGTCCGACGCGCCGTCGGTCACTCCGAGCGAGACGCCGTCCGACACGGCCACTCCGCCGGCCACGGGCGGCACCGACGGCGGGACGGCCACGGACGGCGGCACGGCCACGGACGGCGGCACGGCCACCGACGGAGGCACGGCGACCGACGGCGGCACGGGTACCGACGGCGGGACCACCACCGACGGCGGGACCACCACCGACGGCGGGACGACGGCCGACGGCGGGACGGCCGCCGGTGCCGGCAACGGCGCTGCCGGGGCGGCGGGGGGCACCACCCCCTGACGTCCCCCGGGGGGCCTCACTCCGTGAAGGCCTCGCGCACCGCCTCGTACTCCCGCGTCCACCACACCGCCAGGGCCGACACCGCAGGAAACTGCGGGTCGGCCCTTCGGTCGTGCAGGCGGTACCGCCAGCGCAGTATCCAGAAGTCGTTGAGCCGCTCCCACCACACCCGGTGCACCGCGGCGGCGAGTTCGGCGGTGCCGGCTCCGGTCGTCCGCCGGTAGGCCCGGGCGTACGCCCGCACCTTCTCCAACTCCAGCTTCCCGGCAGGCTGTACGAAGAAGATCGCCGCCGCCCGTACGGCCTCCTCGGCGCGCGGCTGCACCCCCAGCCGGTCCCAGTCGATGATCGCCACCGGGTCCGTGCCCCGGTAGAGCACGTTCAACGGGTGGAAGTCGCCGTGCACCCAGCCGGTCGCCGGGACGTCCGGCGCGGGTGGCCTGCGGTCGGCGTACCGCTCCAGCAGGGAGCGCCGCTCGACGAGGCGGTGCTCGGCCAGTTCGTCGAAGGAGTCCCGGGGGCGGCAGCCGCGCGCCGCTGCCAGCAGGTCGTCGATCAGCGCGAACGTGTCGACGGCGTGCGGGCTGGCATGCCCGCGCCCCTGGGGCGCCCCGGCCTCCATCACCCCCGCCTCCATCACCTGCGCGAGCCCGGTGTGCACGGTTCCCAGGAGCGCCCCGAGCCGCTCCGACTGGGCCGTGCTCAGCTGCGCGCCGACCCGGTGCAGCCCGTCCACCCAGGGATGCAGGGCGTAGTGGCGGCCGCCGATCTCCGTGACCGTGTCACCGTCCGTGTCCTCGACGGGCGGCGCGACGGGAACCCCGAGCGACTGCAGCCGCTGGGTGGCACGGTGCTGGCGGACGATCGTCGCGCGGTCGCCGGTCGAGTCGTCGATGTGGTGCTTGAGGAAGTACGAGCCGCGGGTGGTCGACACGCGGTAGCCGTGGTTGAGGAGGCCCTTGGTGATCGGCTTGCAGCTGAGGGGTTCACCGGCGTCCGGATAGCGGCGCAGCACCTCGCCGACCGGAGGAACAGGCGGAAGGGTTACAGATGAGCGCGGCACTCACCAGATGGTAGATCACGCTGTGTGGCGGAACGGTTGACTTGCGTCGAAGCCCAGAGTGTGCAACGTGACGAAGTGCGGGTCGAGCCGGAGGTAGACCGGGGCGAAGGGTTCGCCGTTGATCTCCGACGGCGCCGCGCCGAAGCGCTCGCGCTCTTCCGCGGTCGGTCGCACGATCTCGGCGGGACCGGTGAAGTGGACCGACCAGAGGGCGCCACCGCCGGCTCCGCGGGCCGCCGGATTGAGGTTGTCCGCTCCGTAGGCGACCACGGCGCCGTCGCACGATTCGTGGTTCCCGGACGCGCCGTGCATGCGCAGCACGATGCGCCCGTCGATGACGGTGTGGCGCGCCACCGCCAGGAACGGCAGGGCGCGGCGGGTCGTCGCCAGCCGCCCGTACGGCACGGTGCCCAGCAGTTCGATCGCCTGCTGTTCCTCGGAGGACATGCCGTCCACTCTCCGGCACCGCGGGCGGGCGCAGAAAGAGTCCGCAGCCCTAGGTGGTCCGGGACCAAAGTCCCCGGCGCCGGCCGGTGCCACGGTCCGTGCCGACCGTGACGGCGGCGGGACCCGGCCCTGTCCCGTACCGGTCAGCGCTGCTCGGCCTGGATCCGCGCCACGTAGGCGGCGGCCTGCGAGCGGCGCTCCATGCCCAGTTTGGAGAGCAGGCTGGAGACATAGTTCTTGATCGTCTTCTCGGCGAGGTGGAGCCGCTCGCCGATCACCCGGTTCGTCAGCCCCTCGCCGATCAGGTCGAGGATCCTGCGTTCCTGGTCGGTGAGGCTCGCGAGTCTGTCGTCGCCCCGGGTCTGCTTGCCCTCGCGCAGCCGCTCCAGGACCCGGGCGGTCGCGCCAGGGTCCAGCAGCGATCTCCCGGCCGCCACGTCCCGTACCGCGGCCAGCAGCTCGTTGCCCCGGATCGCCTTGAGCACGTATCCCGACGCGCCCGCCATGATCGCGTCGAAAAGTGCCTCGTCGTCGGCGTACGACGTCAGCATCAGGCAGTTGATGCTGTCGTCCAGGGACCGGATCTCCCGGCAGACCTCCACCCCGCTGCCGTCCGGCAGCCGTACGTCGAGCATCGCCACGTCGGGCCGGGTGGCGGGGATGCGCGCCAGTGCGTCGGCCGCCGTGCCGGCCTCACCGACGACCTCGATGTCGTCCTCGGCCGAGAGCAATTCATGGACTCCGCGCCGGACGACCTCATGGTCGTCCAACAGAAATACGGTGATTTTTCCTTCTTTGCGCACAATCGCAGTCTCACACACTCCCCTCTTCCCTGCTGCTGATCTGCGGGATAACGTGCCGTTGTTCCGGCAGCCTGCAAGGCTGTTACCAGTGCTGTGACCAGCGAGAGTTCCCGAAAATCTCGATTTACTTGGAAATCCAAGCAAAATCGCAGGTCAAGTAGGGTTTCGCAGTTGTGCGACGCACTGGGTAACGTGCCTTTGACAGGGCGCTCGCCGGGGCACCTGTCACGCCTGTTCCCGGACCGAGCGGCACCCACCCCGTGCACGGGTACGGACACAGGCGAGCCGCACTGGTCTCCCGGCAGACCCCGGGGGCCGGACCGACGGAGGAGCACGCACGTGACCGTGGAGAGCACTGCCGCGCGCAAACCGCGACGCAGCAGCAAGCGGACCAGCGCCGCGAAGACGCCACAGAGTTCCGAGCCCGAGCTCGTACAGCTGCTGACGCCTGAGGGCGAGCGGGTGGAGCACCCGGACTACGGCATCGACCTGACCGCGGACGAGCTGCGCGGTCTGTACCGGGACATGGTCCTGACCCGCCGCTTCGACGCGGAGGCCACCGCGCTGCAGCGTCAGGGTGAGCTGGGTCTGTGGGCCTCGCTGCTCGGCCAGGAGGCCGCCCAGATCGGTTCCGGCCGGGCGCTGCGCGACGACGACTACGTCTTCCCGACCTACCGTGAGCACGGTGTCGCCTGGTGCCGGGGGGTCGACCCGACCAACCTGCTCGGGATGTTCCGCGGCGTGAACCACGGCGGCTGGGACCCGAACACCAACAACTTCCACCTGTACACGATCGTCATCGGCTCGCAGACCCTGCACGCCACCGGCTACGCCATGGGCGTAGCCAAGGACGGCGCGGACTCCGCCGTGATCGCGTACTTCGGTGACGGCGCCTCCAGCCAGGGCGACGTCGCCGAGTCGTTCACCTTCTCCGCGGTCTACAACGCCCCGGTCGTCTTCTTCTGCCAGAACAACCAGTGGGCTATCTCCGAGCCGACCGAGAAGCAGACCCGTGTGCCGCTCTACCAGCGCGCACAGGGCTTCGGCTTCCCCGGCGTCCGGGTCGACGGCAACGACGTCCTCGCCTGCCTGGCGGTCACCAAGTCGGCGCTGGAGCGGGCCCGCCGGGGCGAGGGACCCACCCTCGTCGAGGCGTTCACGTACCGGATGGGCGCGCACACCACCTCCGACGACCCGACGAAGTACCGGGCTGACGAGGAGCGGGCCTCCTGGGAGGCCAAGGACCCGATCCTGCGGCTCCGTACCTACCTGGAGAAGCAGCTCCTCGCGGACGAGGCGTTCTTCACCGCGCTCGACGAGGAGAGCGAGACCCTCGGCAAGCGGGTCCGTGAAGCGGTGCGGGCCATGCCCGACCCGGACCGGATGGCGATCTTCGACCACGCCTACGCCGACGGGAGCCCCCTGGTCGACGAGGAGCGCGCCCAGTTCGCCGCCTACCAGGCATCGTTCGCCGAGGAGGGGAACTAGTCATGGCCATGGAAAAGATGTCCATTGCGAAGGCGCTCAACGAGTCGCTGCGCAAGGCCCTCGACACCGACCCCAAGGTCCTCATCATGGGTGAGGACGTCGGCAAGCTGGGCGGGGTCTTCCGGATCACCGACGGGCTCCAGAAGGACTTCGGCGAGGACCGGGTCATCGACACCCCGCTCGCCGAGTCCGGCATCGTCGGCACCGCGATCGGTCTGGCCCTGCGCGGCTACCGGCCGATCGTGGAGATCCAGTTCGACGGCTTCGTCTTCCCCGCGTACGACCAGATCGTCACGCAGCTCGCCAAGATGCACGCCCGTGCGCTCGGCAAGATCAAGCTGCCTGTCGTCGTCCGGATCCCGTACGGCGGCGGCATCGGCGCCGTCGAGCACCACAGCGAGTCGCCCGAGGCCCTGTTCGCGCACGTCGCGGGGTTGAAGGTGGTCTCGCCCTCCAACGCGTCGGACGCCTACTGGATGATGCAGCAGGCTGTCCAGAGCGACGACCCGATCATCTTCTTCGAGCCCAAGCGCCGCTACTGGGACAAGGGCGAGGTCGAGACCGACCTCATCCCCGGCCCGCTGCACAAGGCCGCGACGGTGCGGGAGGGCTCCGACCTCACCCTCGTCGCGTACGGCCCCATGGTGAAGGTCTGCCTGGAAGCCGCCGCGGCCGCCCAGGAGGAGGGCAAGTCGATCGAGGTCCTGGACCTGCGGTCGATGTCGCCCATCGACTTCGACGCCATCCAGACGTCGGTGGAGAAGACCGGCCGGCTGGTCGTGGTCCACGAGGCGCCGGTGTTCTACGGCTCCGGTGCCGAGATCGCCGCCCGCATCACCGAGCGCTGCTTCTACCACCTGGAGGCACCGGTGCTCAGGGTCGGCGGCTACCACGTCCCGTATCCGCCGGCGCGGCTGGAGGACGAGTACCTGCCCGGCCTGGACCGGGTGCTCGACGCCGTCGACCGCGCGCTGGCGTACTGAGGAGAGGGGTCGTGACGACGATGACCGAAGCGTCTGTTCGCTTCCGTGAGTTCAAGATGCCCGATGTGGGCGAGGGACTGACCGAGGCCGAAATCCTCAAGTGGTACGTCCAGCCGGGCGACACCGTCACCGACGGCCAGGTCGTGTGCGAGGTCGAGACCGCGAAGGCGGCCGTCGAGCTGCCGATCCCGTTCGACGGGGTGGTGCACGAACTGCGCTTCGCCGAGGGCACCACCGTCGACGTCGGGCAGGTGATCATCGCGGTGGACGTGGCGCCGGGCAGCGGTGACGCGGCCGCGGAGCAGGAGGTTCCGGCTCCGGCCGCGGCCGAACCGGAACCCGCCGCCGAGCCGGAGGCACCCAAGGGCCGCCAGCCCGTCCTGGTGGGCTACGGCGTGGCCGAGTCCTCCACCAAGCGGCGCGCCCGCAAGGGCGGCGAGCGGCCGGCGGCCGCGGCCGCCGCGGTCCAGGGTGAGCTGAACGGGCACGGGGCGGTCGTCCCGGAGACCCGCCCGCTCGCCAAGCCGCCGGTCCGCAAGCTGGCGAAGGACCTGGGGATCGACCTGGCGACGGTGGTACCGACCGGCGCGGGCGGGATCATCACCCGCGAGGACGTGCACGCGGCCGCCGCGCCCGTCCCGGCACAGGCGACCGCCCCGGCCGTGCCGGTCGCGGTACCGGAGCCGGAGGCAGTCGCCGCTCCCGCCCCGGTGGCGGGCGCCCGGGAGACCCGTATCCCGGTCAAGGGCGTACGGAAGGCGATCGCGCAGGCGATGGTCGGCAGTGCGTTCACCGCGCCGCATGTCACCGAGTTCGTGACGGTCGACGTCACGCGCACGATGAAGCTCGTGGCGGAGCTCAAGGAAGACAAGGACATGGCGGGGGTCCGGGTCAACCCGCTCCTGATCATCGCCAAGGCGCTGCTGGTCGCGATCAAGCGGAATCCTGAGGTCAACGCCGCCTGGGACGAGGCCAACCAGGAGATCGTGCAGAAGCACTACGTGAACCTGGGCATCGCCGCCGCCACTCCGCGCGGTCTGATCGTGCCGAACATCAAGGACGCGCACGACAAGACGCTGCCGCAGCTCGCCGCCGCACTGGGCGAGCTGGTCACCACGGCGCGCGACGGCAGGACGTCCCCCGCCGCCATGGCGGGCGGCACGGTGACGATCACCAATGTCGGCGTCTTCGGCGTCGACACGGGGACGCCGATCCTGAATCCGGGTGAGTCCGCGATCCTCGCGGTCGGAGCGATCAAGCTGCAGCCCTGGGTCCACAAGGGCAAGGTGAAGCCCCGTCAGGTCACCACTCTGGCTCTGTCGTTCGACCATCGCCTGGTCGACGGCGAGCTCGGTTCCAAGGTCCTGGCGGATGTCGCCGCGATCCTGGAACAGCCCAAGAGGCTGATCACCTGGGCCTGATGGCCCGGTGGGACACAGGCGGCGGGGGGGGCCGGCGGTGTTATGGAGCGGGGGGCCGCGGGGGGGGGGAGACCCCCGGGGGGGGGGGGGGGGGGGCGCCGGGCACACAGCGGGGCGCCCCGC
>NZ_JBHVWN010000113.1:0-15019 GCF_042882275.1 Streptomyces sp. NPDC058231
CTCGCCGCAGCCAGCCCGCCGCCGCCCGGGCGCGAGCACATCACCGCACTGGCCAGCGCCCCCCCCCTCCCACCCGCACCAACCCCACCCCCCGGGCCGGGCCCCGCACCTGCGGGCGCCCGGCCCCTTCCATGCCCGGAGGAACACCGTGCCCGACACCGACCAGCCGCAGCAGCCCGCCGCCACCGCATCCCGCCTGATCAACACCCGGGTCTGCATCGACAACATGCTCGGCCCCTACGACGCCAAGCTGAACCCCAACAACCGTTGGAACGGCTGGCTCTTCCCGAACTTCACCCTCGACACCGTCCGCAAGATCGCCGCCCGCACGCAGGAAGCGGCCGACGAGTACGGCCACGACGTCACCGACACCATCTACGTCATCGACGGCGGCATCGACCGCGAGGGCGAGCCCCGCGCGGTCGTCCTGCACGTCAGCTGGCAGTGGTTCGACGAGGGCTCCCAGACGGCCGCCTCGATCATCCAGCCCAACGACGACGGCCTGTACAGCATCGGCGGCGGAGCGTGGACCTGGCACTTCGCGACCTGGTCGTGCACCTGCGGTGGCGAAGAGGAATGGCACGTGACCCACTGCGAATGCGGCCTGCCCCGCCCCGAGGACCCCGCCGACGACGAGGCCGCCCCCGCCACCACGCCCCCCACCAACGCCTGACCCCACCTCACCCACTGGGCCGGGCGGCCCCCCCCGCCGGGGGCCCCCCCCCCCCCCCGGGCGGGGGGGCCCGCCCCCACAACACTGCAGGTCACGGGCGCAATCGGAGACGGAACCGCGGGGCGCGCACGCACCCCGTCCGGACTAGTCCGGTCCGGCCCCCCTGAACCACCCGAAGGGACAGTGCAGTTGTGTTGAACCGTCCGGCCGGGTGATGCGTCATGGGAGTAGGAGATGCGCTGCCGCGAAATCCCTGCGGATCGACTCCCGTAGGGCAACACTGGGACAGGACCGACTGATACGGGGGGCGGCCATGAACACCTCATCAAGCCGCAGGACACTCACTACGACGCAGCGAAAGAACCCATCCATGTGCCAGCACCAGCCACCCTGCCCGACCGCCGACTCAGCCGACCGGGAAGCGGCCCGCCTCATGGCGCACCACCCGGAACAGGGCTGGAGCCTGCTGTGCAACGGCGTCCTGCTCTTCGAGGACACCGGTGAGCTGCTCCCGGACGGGCAGATCATCGCCCCGCACCGGCCGCTCGACACCGGCCGGATCATCAAGGCCGCCTGACCGCGGACCGTACGAACGGGGGCCGGCCCGGAGAGGATCTCCGCACCGGCCCCGACGCATGTCCGCGTCACTGCGCCCGGATGGGTCAGTTGTCGTACTCGTCCAACGGCGGGCACGAGCAGACGAGGTTGCGGTCGCCGAACGCGCCGTCGATCCGGCGGACCGGCGGCCAGTACTTGTCGGCGGCCGAGACTCCGGCCGGGAAGACGGCCACCTCACGGCTGTACGCGTGGTTCCACTCCCCGCCGAGCATGGCGGCGGTGTGCGGGGCGTTGGTCAGCGGGTTGTCGTCCGCGGTCCACTCCCCGGAGGCAACCTTCTCGACCTCTTCGCGGATGGCGATCATCGTGTCGCAGAACCGGTCGAGCTCCGCGAGGTTCTCGCTCTCGGTCGGCTCGATCATCAGCGTGCCGGCCACGGGGAACGACATGGTCGGCGAGTGGAAACCGTAGTCGATCAGACGCTTGGCGATGTCGTCGACGCTGACCCCGGTCGCCTTGGAGATCGGGCGCAGGTCCACGATGCACTCGTGCGCGACCAGACCGGCCGGGCCGGTGTACAGGATCGGGTAGTGCGGTTCCAGACGCTTGGCGATGTAGTTGGCGGCGAGCACGGCGACCTGCGTCGCGTGCTTCAGACCCTCCCCACCCATCAGGCGTACGTACGACCACGAAATCGGGAGGATGCCGGCCGAGCCCCACGGGGCGGCCGAGATCGGTCCCACGCCCGTCTCGGGGCCCGCGGCGGGCTGCAGCGGGTGGTTGGGGAGGTACGGCGCCAGGTGTGCGCGCACGCCGACCGGACCGACGCCGGGGCCACCGCCGCCGTGCGGGATGCAGAAGGTCTTGTGCAGGTTCAGGTGCGAGACGTCGCCGCCGAACCGGCCCGGCTTGGCGAGGCCGACCAGTGCGTTGAGGTTGGCGCCGTCGACGTACACCTGGCCGCCCGCGTCGTGCACCTCGGCACAGATGTCGGCGACGTGCTCCTCGAACACACCGTGCGTAGACGGGTACGTGATCATGAGCACCGCCAGCTCGTCGCGGTGCTTCTCGATCTTGGCGCGGAGGTCCTCGACGTCGACCTCGCCGTCGTCGGCGGTCTTCACCACGACGACCTTCATGCCGGCCATCACGGCGCTCGCGGCGTTGGTGCCGTGCGCCGAGGACGGGATGAGGCAGATGGTCCGCTGGTCGTCGCCGTTGGCGCGGTGGTACGCGCGCACGGCCAGCAGACCCGCGAACTCGCCCTGGGAGCCCGCGTTGGGCTGGAGGGAGACCGCGTCGTAACCGGTGACCTCGGCGAGGCGCTCCTCCAGCTCACGGATGAGCGTGAGGAAGCCCTCCGCCTGCTCGGCCGGCGCGAACGGGTGCAGCGCGCCGAACTCGGGCCAGGTGATCGACTCCATCTCGGTGGTCGCGTTCAGCTTCATGGTGCAGGAGCCGAGCGGGATCATGCCGCGGTCCAGCGCGTAGTCACGGTCGGCGAGCTTGCGCAGGTAGCGCAGCATCGCGGTCTCGGAGCGGTGCTGGTGGAAGACCGGGTGGGTGAGGATCGCGTCCGTGCGCAGCAGGGACTCGGGCAGCGCGTCGGCGGCCGCGGCGTCGAGTGCCTCGATGTCGCCCTCGGCGCCGAAGGCGGCCCAGACGGCGGCGAGCTGGGTACGGGTGGTGGTCTCGTCGCAGGCGAGGGAGACCCGGTCGGCGTCGACCAGGTGCAGGTTGACCCCGCGGTCACGGGCGCCGGCCACCACATCCGCGGCCCTGCCGGGGACGCGCACGGTGAGCGTGTCGAAGTAGGCGCCGGTCTCGACGTCGATCCCGGCGGCCCGCAGGCCCTCGGCCAGGATCGAGGCGTAACGGTGCGTACGCTGCGCGATCGTCCGCAGTCCGTCCGGACCGTGGTAGACGGCGTACATCCCCGCCATGACGGCGAGCAGCACCTGCGCGGTGCAGATGTTGCTGGTGGCCTTCTCCCGGCGGATGTGCTGCTCACGGGTCTGCAGGGCGAGGCGGTACGCCTTGTTGCCGTCCACGTCGACGGAGACACCGACGAGGCGGCCCGGCAGGCTGCGGGCGAACTTCTCGCGCACGGCCATGAAGCCGGCGTGCGGTCCGCCGAAGCCCATCGGAACACCGAAGCGCTGCGTGGTACCGACCGCGATGTCCGCGCCGAGGTCGCCGGGCGAGGTGAGCAGGGTCAGGGCCAGCAGGTCGGCGGCGACGGTGACGACGGCGCCGAGCTCGTGGGCCTGCTCGATGACGGGCCGGATGTCGCGTACGGCGCCGGAGGCGCCCGGGTACTGCAGGAGCAGGCCGAAGACACCGCGCTCGGCGATCTCGGCCGGGATGCCCTCGGTGAGGTCGGCGACGACGACCTCGACACCGGTCGGCTCGGCGCGCGTCTCGATCACGGCAATGGTCTGCGGCAGGGTGTCGGCGTCGACCAGGAAGACACCGTTCTTGACCTTCCCGACGCGCCGCGCGAGCGCCATGGCCTCGGCGGCCGCGGTGCCCTCGTCGAGCAGCGAGGCGCCGGAGGTGGGCAGCCCGGTCAGCTCGGCGACCATCGTCTGGAAGTTGAGGAGCGCCTCCAGGCGGCCCTGCGAGATCTCCGGCTGGTAGGGCGTGTACGCCGTGTACCAGGCGGGGTTCTCCATGACGTTGCGCAGGATCACCGGAGGGGTGAACGTGCCGTAGTAACCCAGCCCGATCATCGGGGCGAGCACCTGGTTGCGGTCGGCGAGGTCGCGCAGCTCGGCCAGGACCTCGGCCTCGGTGCGGGCAGCCGGCAGCTGCAGCGCCTCCGTGCTCTTGATCACATCCGGCACCGCGGCCGCGGTGAGGTCGTCCAGCGAGCCGTAACCGACGTGGGCGAGCATCTTCGCCTGCGCCTCGGCATCGGGCCCGATGTGGCGCTCTTCGAACGGGATGCCCTGCTCCAGCTGAGAGAGCGGAGTGCGACGGGGGGTCATGGTGGAGGCCTCCTGGTCTGACACGACCTGCGAGGGGCACCGCGGCGCGGGTGCCCGGACGGCCTCCCCCTCTGTCATCTCAACCTGAGAGCTTCACCGGTCCGCGCTGGGCGTCCCGGCTTTCACCGTCGGTGAGGGAGATCCGCCACGGCACATGCCCGCGATGAACCCGCCCTGCTTTCCAGAGTGACCTCGTCCGTGCGGTACGGGGGCCTGAGAGATTCCGGGGAGGATTTGCTCCTTCGGCGCCTGCCGGATGATCTCCGGAAGACTCTCCCGCACGGGGTCAGCAGCCAAGACCAGCCTACCAGCGGGGTTTGCCCGGGCGTCCTCGAGTGGCCGATAGCCCGGATCTGCACTTTTGTAGTGCCTGTGGAGTAGCCCGCGACCAATGGAGGGACCGTGCAGACCGACATCGATCCGCGCAACCTGATAGGCCGCAAGGCGTTCGACCGCAAGGGCACCAAGATCGGCACTGTGGACGAGGTGTACCTCGACGACGCGACCGGCGTGCCCGAGTGGGCAGCCGTACGGACCGGACTGTTCAGCAGGGACGCCTTCGTCCCGCTGGAGCCCAGTGAATTCGTCGACGACGCGCTGCGGATCCCGTTCGACCGCGCACTGATCAAGGACGCGCCCGACTTCGGCGTGGGCCGTCATCTCTCGCCGGAACAGGAACTTCAGCTCTACCGGCACTACGGTCTGGACTCGCCGCCCGACGATCCGGGACCCGACCGCGACTTCGGCAGGCTGGCCGGCCAGGACGAGTAGTCGGCCGGATCGCTCACCAGCGGCAGCGGATCGGCCGGCCGCAGCGCCGGATCGTCGATGCGGAACGTCCGCACCCGACCGGGCGGCGTCCCTGGTTCCTCGAACCGTACGGTCACCCGGCCGACCCCGCTGCCCTGCACCCAGCCGTGGCCGTACTCGGCATGCCGTACGTCGTGTCCGGCCGGCCAGCGCCGGGCCGCGAGCTGCTCGGCGCTCTCCCGCTCCGACGCGCGTTCCGGCTCGTCCTCGTGATCACCTGCGCCCGGTTGCTCACCGGCCGGTTCCCCGGGGGCGGCCCTTTCGCCGGCCGCCTGGGCGAAGAGGTCCTCCTGGGTGTAGTCGGCGAGGCCCGTGACGCCCACGCCGAGGAGTCGCACCCCTCCGGTGGTGTCCACGCCCTCCAGGAGCCGCGCGGCGGCCTCCCTGACCACCGTGGGGTCGTCCGTGGGCCCCCGCAG
Organism: Streptomyces sp. NPDC058231; assembly: GCF_042882275.1. Classification (NCBI taxonomy): domain Bacteria; kingdom Bacillati; phylum Actinomycetota; class Actinomycetes; order Kitasatosporales; family Streptomycetaceae; genus Streptomyces; species Streptomyces sp. NPDC058231. The sequence continues at coordinate 5,451 of NZ_JBHVWN010000113.1, forward strand.
CGTCTCGGACCTCGTGAGGGTCGAGAAGTCGTACCTGCGGACCTTCAGCACCACGGTCCGCCCTGAGCGCTCCGCGGCCCGCAGCCGCCGGACGCACCGGTCGGCCAGCCGCTCGACCTCCGTCCTGACCCGGACCCGGTCGTGCAGATCCGTGTCGAAGGTGTCCTCGACCGATACCGACTTCGCGTCGCGCTCGGCGACCACGGGGCGGTTGTCGTGGCCGAGGGCCATCCGGTGCAGCGCCACGCCGTGCGCCTTTCCCAGCAGCCGTACGAGCTCCGCCTCGCCCGCTGTGGCCAGGTCGTCGACCGTGGTCATCCCGGCCCGCCGCAGGTGATCCCCGGTGGCGGGGCCGACGCCGGGGAGGATCCGCACGGACTTCGGGGCGAGCAGTGCCCGCTCCGTGCCAGGCTCGATGACCATGAGCCCGTCCGGCTTCGCCTCCTCCGAGGCGATCTTGGCCAGCATCTTGGAGCCGGCCAGGCCGACCGATCCGGTGAGCCCGGTGACCGCTCTGATGGCGTCGCGCAGCTGCTCGCCGACGGCCCGGGCCGAGGCCGTGTCGTCGGCCGTCCCGCCGGCCTCCAGATCGACGAACGCCTCGTCCAGGCTGAGCGGCTCCACCAGGGGGGAAAGCTGCCCCAGCAGCCCCATCACCTGGTCGCTCACCGTCCGGTAGAGGGTGAATCGGGGCACCAGATAGGCGGCATTGGGCGCCAGCCGGCGGGCCTGCGCGGTCGGCATGGCCGAGTGCACCCCGAAGCGCCGGGCCTCGTACGAAGCGGTGGCCACGACCCCGCGCGGCCCCAGACCGCCCACCACCACCGGCTTGCCGCGCAGGCTCGGCTTCGCCGCCTGCTCCGCGGAGGCGTAGAAGGCATCCATGTCCAGATGCAGGATGGTGGGCGCGGCTCTCACATCAACCGATGCTGCCCTACGGCACTGACAACGGCCGCGCCCCCGCTCCGCACCGGGTCAGACCGCGCGGTTGCGCCGCCGTGCCAGCTCGTCGGTGGGGTTGTTGCCGACCAGCGTCTCGCCGGTGTCCACCCGCTCACCGTGCAGCTGCGACAGGGCCGCGTCGACGTCCCGCCACACCACGCCGACGGCGATGCCGAAGACCCCCTGGCCCCCCTGGAGCAGATCCACGACGTCGTCCGGCGAGGAGCACTCGTAGACGGTCGCCCCGTCGCTCATGAGCGTCATCCGCTCCAGGTCCTGGAATCCGCGGGCCCTCAGGTGCTGGACCGTGGTGCGGATGTTCTGCAGGGCCACGCCCGTGTCCAGGAAGCGCTTCACGATCTTCAGCAGGACGACGTCCCTGAAGCTGTAGAGGCGCTGTGTGCCCGATCCGTAGGCCGGGCGCACACTCGGTTCGACGAGCCCCGTACGCGCCCAGTAGTCGAGCTGCCGATAGGTGATCCCCGCCGCCGCGCACGCCGTAGGCCCCCGATAGCCGATGTCGTCGGCCGCTGCCTCGTCGTCCCCGTCCCCCGCCACCGCCGCCGGTTGAACCGGTTGCCTGATGGTGTGGTCGGCTGTACTCCCGTGCTGCCGGTACGGCCCACCCGCTGCCGTACCGTCGCCGCTGCTTCTCACGCCGACCTCCGTCCTTGACCTGCCATCTCGAAGGTAGGCAGTCACCCGGGGTGCGTCAACGATCGCCACACTCGGCACGCCGAGTGATAATCACCCTGAGAGTGGTTTCACGTGTCCCGTTCCCGGGAAAGGCTTGTCGGATGCGCTGACGGCGGCCCCGCAGGACGGTCACTGACTGTTGGTACCGAAATCCTCCGGCGAGATCTGGTCGAGGAACTCGCGGAACTTCTCGACCTCGTCCTCCTGCTCATCGGGGATGGCGATCCCCGCGTCGTCGAGCACCCCGTCACTGCCGTAGATCGGCGTGCCGGTGCGCAGGGCGAGCGCTATGGCGTCGGACGGCCGCGCGCTCACCTCGACACCGCCGGCGAAGACCAGCTCCGCGTAGAAGACCCCTTCTCTGAGGTCCGTGATGCGGACCTCGGTGAGCTCCTGGCCCAGGGCCTCGAGCACATCCTTGAAGAGATCATGGGTCAGTGGCCTGGCCGGAGCCATGCCCTGCTGGGCGAAGGCGATAGCAGTCGCCTCACCAGGACCGATCCAAATGGGGAGGTACCGGTCGCCTCCCACTTCACGCAGGAGCACGATCGGTTGGTTGGAGGGCATTTCCACCCGGACACCCACAACGTCGAGCTCGTTCACACAGCAACCCTAGGACGTGCTCGGCAGGTTTGGGTAGTCGGGCTCCCCCGAGATCAGTGCAACCGGATCTGCAGAGCTGTCTGCACCAGGGCGGAATGAAGCCGTACGGAGAGCTCCGCCAGCTCCTTCGCGGTGGCCTCCGCATGGGCTCTGGTCTGCGGATTCCGGTGCCGTCGCAGGGGTGCGACCACCTGCTCGATCAGTCCGGCCTCGCGATCCGCGGCCCCGCGCATGGCACGCAGATGCCGCGGTTCCAGACCGAATCGACCCAGATCCGCCACAAGTTTGGCGATGGTGACCGTCTCGGCGTCATAGCCGCCCTGCGCCGTCTGAGCTACGAGGCCGTAGGACTCCCACTCGTCGAGCTCACTCTCGGTGACCTCGGCGGCCGCCAGGAGCTCCGCGCGCCCGATCCGGGCCGCGGTCGCCCGGCCGGATTCAGCCGGCCAGGAACCCTCGGGCAGGTCCCTCGGTCCGCCCGCGGCCGGCAGGGACACCTGCTCGCCGCGGGCGAGGGCGTCCAGGTGCTCGCGGATGACCTTGAGCGGGAGGTAGTGGTCCCGCTGCATCCGCAGCACCTGCGCCAGCCGCTCGACGTCGTCGGGGCGGAACTTGCGGTAGCCGGAGGGGGTCCGCTGCGGTTCGACGAGCCCTTCGGCCTCCAGGAAGCGAATCTTGGAGATGGTGACTTCGGGAAACTCGTCCTGCAGCTGCAGGAGCACCGCACCGATGCTCATGGCCCGGTCGTCGGCGGTGGCGGTGCCGTGACCGGCACCGCCCGTCGGTGTTCTCAGCATGGACCTTCCCTGACGGGTCAGATGCCCCGCTGGCTCGCGTAGAAGACCAGCCGGTACTTCCCGATCTGCACTTCGTCGCCGTTGGACAGTGCGACGGAGTCGATGCGCTCACGATTGACGTACGTACCGTTGAGGCTGCCGACATCTCCGACCGTGAAGCTCCCGTCGGGGCTCCGTCGGAACTCCACGTGCCGACGCGACACCGTCACGTCGTCGAGGAAGATGTCGCTCTGCGGGTGACGGCCGGCCGTCGTCAGCTCGCTGTCCAGCAGGAAGCGGCTGCCGGAGTTCGGACCGCGGCGCACCACGAGGAGCGCCGAGCCGAGCGGCAGGGCGTCGACCGCTGCCTGCGCCTCCGGTGAGAGGGAGGGCACGGACGTCTGGCCCGTCGCCTCCGCCTCGTAGGCCTCCAGACCGGAGATGGAGATGGTGGACGTCGTCTCCGAAGCACGCTCGGGGACTCCGCCCCTCAGCGGCGCACCGCAGTTGGAGCAGAAACGACTGGCCTCGGCGTTGCGATGACCGCACCTCGTGCACACCGGCATGGCCCCGGACCCTCCACCCGTACTTGAGGTTGATGGTTCCCCGAAACCTATGCGGCCCGCACCTGCAGGGTCAACAGACGACGCGCCGGTTCCACCCGAAATGTCACCGCCCGGACCTGCCACCTCGTCGCGGAAGAGCGGGCGCTCCGTGCCCTGCTCATCGGCCTGACCATGGCGCGGTGCGCGATGGCGGGCAGCCTCATCGCGAGCGCTCTTGCCGAACAACTTCCCAAACAACTTCACGGGCGATTCCCCTTGACCGAAACAGACCCGCCCGTGGGGCAGGACGAACCCTGAATGAACACACCTGCCGACCCGGACATCTTCACAACGTCCGTATCCACACGACAGTTTCCACCACGCGCCACCATTACGATGCGGCGACCCCCCGCAACCTCATGCTCGTGTCCTCCGAGCCCCGTGCCCGGCCGCCTCACTGGGACGACGACCGAGCGTAGTCAGGCCGCTCCGCCGGTCGCAAGGCGTCCACGACGATGTCGTCCGCCTGTGCCACATGCACGGTGGCCTGCTCCTTCTCCAGTGTCTGCACGACCCCGCCGGGGATGTTCAGCGCCGGTTCGAGGTCCTGCGGCTTGCCGATCACCTTGAAGGCGTACGGCGCGGAGATGGACCGGCCGTCGACCTTGATGGCGCCGCCGTCACCGGAGAAGTACGTGTTGGCCACCACCCTCACCCCGTTGACCTCGATCGCCTCCGCCCCGGCCGCACGCAGCTCCTGGAGGGCGTCCAGCAGCATGTCCGGCTGCACCGCGTCCCCCGGGTCGTCGACCGTGAGCGTGATCCCGGGCCCGTGGGCCGCCACGGTGCCCGCGAGGATACCGAGCTGCCGCTCCTTCTCCACTGTCTGCTTCCGTGCCTCCTCGGCCTGGTCCGAACTGTTCTCCAGCTCCGTACGCTGATCGCCCAGACGCTGCTTCTCATCCTCAAGACGCTGTGTACGGTCGTCGAGTTCATCGAGGATGCGCACCAGATCCTCCTGGCGGGCGCCGCGCAGCGCGCTGTTGTCGCTGTTCGACCGCACCTGGATCGCCAGTCCAAGTCCCAGACCGAACAGCAGCAGCGCCACGATGAGTTGGGCCCGCGTGATCCGCGGCGGCCACAGGCCCGCGATCAGCTGCTGACGGCCGGTGAGCCGCCTCTGCTCCGTGTCGGCCTGCGGCTTGCCGGTGCGGTCCTCGCCCTGGGGAAGTTCTTCGTTGCTCATCGGCCTCAGGCCCGGAAGACGTGCCGGCGGATCGCCGCGGCGTTGGAGAAGATCCGGATACCGAGGACGACCACCACGCCGGTGGAGAGCTGGGCTCCGACGCCCAGCTTGTCGCCCAGGAACACGATCAGGGCGGCCACGACGACGTTCGAGAGGAACGACACCACGAAGACCTTGTCGACGAAGATTCCGTCGAGCATGGCCCGCAGGCCTCCGAAGACCGCGTCGAGAGCTGCCACGACGGCGATCGGGAGATAGGGCTCGACCACCGCCGGTACCTCGGGCCGGACCAACAGTCCGACCACGACTCCCACGACGAGGCCCAGTACGGCGATCACGATGTGCCCTTCCCTGTGTCTGCCGCACCACTGCCGGTGTCTGCGGCCTTCGGCTCTGCTGTTCGTACGATCAGGCTCGGCGCAGCGGGGAGACGGACCTGTTCCTGGACGGACATGTTCGTCCGGATCTCGAAGGTGTCCTTCAGCGCCTGCAGGTACTGGCCGTCGGCACTGTCTTCGAATGCGGTGCTGAGCCGCTTCCCGTTCCCCACCGCAAGCACCGTGTACGGCGGCACGAGCGGTCTGTTGTCGACCAGTATGGCGTCGCCCGCCGCGCGGATCGCCGACAGGGCGGTCAGCCGCTGCCCGTTGATGGCGATCGCCTCCGCGCCGGACTGCCAGAGGCCGTTGACGACCCGCTGCATGTCCCGGTCGCGCACCCGTCCCGTATCGGCGAAACCGGTGGTCTCCCGCGGTCCGCCGCCGCCCTGGTCGGTGTTCTTGGCGTCGTCCACGACGAGTTTCACGCCGGGACCCTTCACCGCTGTCGCCCCGGAGAGCAGCGCCACCAGCTGGCCCTGGTCCCCGCCATGCTTCTCCAGCGCCTTGCGCTGCCGTTCGCTCACGTCGTCACGGGCCCTGTCGACCTCGGACTCGAGCTTGTCGGCAGCCGAAGTCTCCGCGTCGATACGGTCGATGAGCTCCTCGCGCTCCTTGGCGAGGACCGGCGCCGATACGCGGGCCTCCGCGGCCCCGAGGGTGACGACGACGGCGGCCAGCACCAGGCCCGCGGCGAGAGCCAGCTTCGCCTTCAGCGTGCGGGGCATGCCCGCACTCCCGTCGGCCCTGCGCCGGGCCGTGGCCTCCGCATATCCCTCGTCCAGGCTGTGGTCCATCACATTGGTCAGCAGCGACATGGACGCGTCGGGGCGCGCGGGTGGTGAGGCGGTACTCCGATCGGGGGGCTGCTGCGACATGCCGCACATCGTCGCACGCCGCAGCAGCTACCGCCGAATGGCCCCTCCCGCAACCCCGACGGTGCCCCACGACTCCACACGGGGCACCGTCGGCAGGGTCACTGACCTGCGCTCTCCACGATCGCCGACCACTCGTCGAGCAGCGCCTGTGCCGAGGCGTCGTCGGGACCCTCCGCCCACAAATGGGTGACGGCCTCGGCCCGGTCCGGCAGGACCATCACCCAGCGGCCGTCCGCCTCCACGACGCGGACTCCGTCGGTGGTGTCGACGTCGCGGTCCCCGGCGGCTTCCACCACCCGGCGCATGACGAGCCCCTTGACGGCCCAGGGCGTGGCCAGATCGCGGCGCAGCACGTGCGCGAGAGGAATCCGCGCATCGATCTGGCTGAGCGTGAGCTGTGTCCGTGCGACGAGCCCGAGAAGCCGTACGAAGGCGGCCGAGCCGTCGAAGACGCTGCTGAACTCGGGCACGATGAAGCCGCCGAGCCCGTCTCCGCCGAAGATTGCGCCTTCCTCACGCCCCACGCGCGTCAGGTCGTCAGGCGACGTCGTCGTCCACTCCACCTGGGTGCCGTGGTACGCGGCGACCTGCTCCGCCACTCTCGTCGTCGTCACGGGCAGCGCCACCCGTCCGCTGCGCCGCTCCGCGGCGACCAGGTCGAGCATGACCAGCAGAGCCCGGTCGTCCTCGACGATCCGGCCCCGCTCGTCGACCAGCGAGAGCCGTTCCCCCACCGGGTCGAAGCGCACGCCGAAGGCCGCCCGCGCCGAGGACACGATCTCCCCGAGCCGCACCAGCCCGGAGCGCCGCGTCTCGGCGGACTCGGTGGGACGTGACTCGTCGAGCCCCGGGTTGATCGTCAGTGCGTCCACGCCGAGCCGGCCGAGCAGGCTGGGCAGAACGAGCCCCGCGCTGCCGTTGGAGGCGTCGACGACCACTTTGAGGCCTGCTGCGGCGATACCGGTCGTGTCCACATTGCGCAGCAGCGAACCGGTGTAGGAGTCGAAGACGCTCGACGGGAAGTGCAGATCGCCGATCTCTCCCGGGAAGGCCCTTCGGTACTCCTGACGGGCGTAGACGCGGTCGAGCTTGCGCTGCCGTGCCTGGGAGAGGTCCGCTCCGCGCTCGTCGAAGAACATGATGTCCACCGAGTCCGGCACCCCGGGCGATGTACGGATCATGATGCCGCCGGCGCTGCCTCGGGCCGTCTGCTGTCGTGCGACGGGCAGCGGTACGTTCTCCAGGTCCCGTACGTCGATGGCGCTGGCCTGCAGCGCGGAGATGACAGCTCTCTTCAGCGCACGCGCGCCGCGGGAGTGGTCACGGGCCGTGGTGACGGTCGACCCCTTCTTGAGCGTGGTCGCGTACGCACCGGCGAGCCGGACGGCAAGCTCCGGCGTGATCTCCACGTTCAGGATTCCCGAGACCCCTCGGGCGCCGAAGAGGTGAGCCTGCCCCCGCGACTCCCAGATCACCGAGGTGTTGACGAAGGCGCCGGCCTCGATGGTCTTGAACGGATACACCCGGACATTGCCCTGGATGATCGATTCCTCACCGACCAGGCACTCGTCGCCGATGACCGCGCCGTCCTCGATGCGGGCCGCCCGCATGATGTCGGTGTTCTTGCCGATGACGCATCCGCGCAGATTGCAGTGCTGTCCGATGTATACGTTGTCGTGGATGACGGCCTTGTGCAGGAACGCCCCGGTCTTGACGACGACGTTGGACCCGACGACGGTGTGCTCTCGAATTTCGACGCCGGCTTCGATCTTCGCGTAGTCCCCGATGTACACGGGGCCCCTCAGTACCGCGTCGGGGTGGACTTCGGCGCCCTCCGCGACCCAGACTCCGGGTGAGATCTCGAAGCCGTCGATCTCCACGTCGACCTTGCGTTCCAGTACGTCGGCCTGGGCCTTCACATAGCTCTCGTGCGTGCCCACGTCCTCCCAGTAGCCCTCGGCGACATACCCGTAGATGGGCTTGCCTTCCTTCATGAGCTGCGGGAAGACATCACCGGACCAGTCCACCGAGACGTCGGCCTCGACGTAGTCGAAGACCTCGGGCTCCATGACGTAGATGCCGGTATTGACGGTGTCCGAGAAGACCTGCCCCCAGGTGGGCTTCTCCAGGAAGCGTTCGACCTGACCCGCCTCGTCGACAATCGTGATTCCGAATTCGAGAGGATTCGGAACCCGGGTGAGGCACACCGTGACGAGTCCGCCTTTTTCCTTGTGGAAGGCGATCAGATCGGTGAGGTCGAAGTCGGTGAGGGCATCGCCCGAGATGACGAGGAAGGTGTCGTCCTTGAGGGCTTCCTCGGCGTTTTTCACGCTGCCGGCGGTGCCGAGGGGTTTCTCCTCGTTGGCATAGGTGAGCTCCATTCCGAGCTCTTCGCCGTCGCCGAAATAGTTCTTGACCAGAGAGGCGAGAAACTGGACGGTTACGACGGTCTCGTTGAGCCCATGCCGTTTGAGCAGCCGTAGCACATGCTCCATGATCGGCCGGTTGGCGACGGGCAGAAGCGGCTTGGGCATGCTTGAGGTCATGGGGCGAAGGCGAGTGCCTTCACCACCAGCCATCACGACGGCCTTCATGTCGGAAACGTCCTCCTTGAAGAGACGACGGTCTAGCCGACTTCGCCCGTCGAGGCAACATCTCAGAGATCAGCGGCGGGCCGGCCACACTGCGCGGCACCGCATCAACGAGCTCAATCGGCTACTGCATCCGCCTTGACGAGTCGGCGGACCTGGACCACGTAGAGGATTCCTGCCCACCAATAGAGCGTTGTACCCCATCCTGCGAACGCCCATCCGAAAACGGCGGCCAGCGATCCAAGCCAACCACTTGCGTCGCTGAGCAGCAACAAGGGGAACGCGTACATCAAGTTGAACGTGGCCGCCTTCCCCAGGAAGTTCACCTGCGGCGGCGGATAACCGTGGCGGCGGAGGATTCCCACCATCACGAGGAGCATCAGCTCACGGGCCAGGAGTGCCGCGGTGAGCCAGAGCGGAAGGATCTCCCGCCAGGTCAGTCCGACGAGGGTCGAAAGGATGTAGAGGCGGTCGGCGGCCGGGTCCAGGAGTCGCCCGAGGCTACTGATCTGGTTCCACCGGCGGGCGAGTTTGCCGTCGAGATAGTCGCTGACTCCGCTGAACATCAGCACGAGCAGGGCCCAACCGTCGCTCTTGGGCCCGCCGAACTCGGGGCGAAGAATCAACCACAGGAAGAGCGGTACCCCGACAAGGCGAGCCATGCTGAGGATGTTGGGGATGGTGAGGACCCGGTCCGTCTGAACCCGAGTCTCCTGGACCTCCACCCGGGAGCCTCCTGTGAAGAACGTGCCAATGATGCCCCCTGACCTTACCCTCAGCCATCGCCGGCACGTACACGGGGGTGCACCGGAAGACGTCAGAACGCAGAAAAGCCCCGCACCAGAGGTGCGGGGCTTTCCCGGAATAATTGTTCGGCGGCGTCCTACTCTCCCACAGGGTCCCCCCTGCAGTACC
>NZ_JBHVWN010000114.1:0-12722 GCF_042882275.1 Streptomyces sp. NPDC058231
GTTGCCGGGCGGCCCGCCCGGCAACTCCCTCTCTCCGTACCGCCGTCGCTGTCAGGCACTGCCGGGCAGCGCCGTCCAGTGCTGCCAGGAGATGTCCCGACCCAGGTGACGCGGTTGCCGGAACAGCCACGCCCGGGCGATCCACTGCGGGACGAACGCGTCCAGCGCCTGCTCCGGCGCGGAGCCCACCTTGTCGTCCATGACCACCAGCAGGTCTCGGCGTCGGCGCCGGCCTTCTCCGGCGGATCGATGTAGACGCAGCCGGAACGCCGTGCCCGCGTCGTCGAACAGCGCGTAGGAGAAGGATGTGTGGGCCGCGATCTTCGGACGTCAGCCGGACGGGCGTCCGCGCACATCCGGATCGACGCGCCGGACGGAGGCCGTGCGGATGCGGCGCTGGGTGGGGTGCTCCGCTCGACGCCGCCCGCCGCGAGGGGGACGGGTGCGGACGGCCGGCCGCACCGGTCGGCCATGCCGCCGGGCAGGGGAGGCAACGGATCGGAACCTCCGTGGACTCTGTTGGGAAAGGAGGTTGTCCATGGGGGAGCGAGAGCAAGCGACGGACCTGGATTTCCAGGGCTTCGTCGTCGGTCGCTGGCCGCGACTGGTGCGGACGGCTTTTCTCCTGACGGGGGAGCAGTACGCAGCCGAGGACCTGGTGCAGTCGTCCTTGGAACGGATCTACGTGGCCTGGCGCAAGGTCGCAGTGGCCGAGGATCCGGATGCCTATGTGCGGCGGGTGATGATCAACACGCATGCCCGCAGGCACCGCAGGAAGCTGAAGGAATTCCTGGCACCGCGCGACGACACGGGCCTGGCGCACGAGTTGCCGGAGCGCGGCGACCGCATGGCGCAGGCCGACGACCGCTCCGGTCTGCTGACGGCGCTCGGCCTGTTGCCTCCGCGCCAGCGGGAGGCGGTGGTCCTGCGCTACTGGGAGGACCTGAGCGAGACGCAGACGGCCCACGCCATGGGCTGTTCCGTCGGCGCGGTGAAGAGCAACGCGGCCAAGGGGATCGCGAAACTCCGTGCCATACCGGGACTGGTGGACATGATGACGAACGGCGGACGGAAGTGACGGACGCGGAGAAGGACGTGACGCACCGGGAGGTCGCCCTCCTCCTCGCGGACGCAGCGGGTGGGGTGGAGGTACGACCGGCACCCTGCCGGGCGATCGTGTCGGGTGGCCGGCGCCGGAGGGCACGGCGACTGGCCGTCGCGGCAGCGACGGCCCTGGTGATCGTCGGCTCGACAGGGACGACCCTGGCGCTGACCGGGGCCATGGGAGGCGGAGAGGGCCGGAACCAGGTGGCGCAGGGATCGCCGGCCCCGGTCACGCCGCCGGCCGCGGTGCCGCAGCGGACCACGCTGGCGGCGGGGCGCACGGGCGGCAAGCAGTGGCGGGTGACCGTCGATGTGTGGGCGGCGCCGAAGGACGCGGCGGAGGCGTCGAGCCTGTGGACGGCGATGAACGACACCGAGTATCTGGACACCTCACGGGCCGGGTACGAGGGCCGGGGGCTGATCGGGAAGGGGTGGTACTTCGTCCGTCTCGACGTCGACGGCCGGGACTCGTTCGCCCTCGACGCCCCGGTCGAGGCCGGCAAGGACCTGCACAGGAGCCTGCGGACGGGGCTTGCGTCGCTCGGCCCGCGCGGCTCCGGCCGGCTGGTGATCGGCCGGGCGTCGCCCGATACCGAGCGCGTCGTCTGTACCTGGGACGACGGTACGACCACGGAGGTGTCCGTGGCGCCGCAGGGCGTGGAGCCCGGCTCCGGCCGGAAGCCGATGCTGCACACGGTCCGGGGTTCCGCCTCGCGGTGGTTCGTGGCGGAGGTGCCGCAGGGGCGCACCTTCAAGTCGGCCGAGGGAATCTACTGACGCTGCGTCAGCTGGCCCGGGCACCCGCGCCGTAGAGGCGGGCACCCCGTTCGCGGCGGACAGCCCGTCCGCCCCGGGCCCACGCCCGGTGAAGAAGACCGCACCCGGTCCGTCACGGCCGCCGTGCTCGGCGGCCTGCGGACCGGGTGCGGAGAGGTGGGCGACGCGGCCCGCGGAAGCGCAGGTCCGGCCGCCCGGCCGGAGATCAGGCCTTCTTGGTCTCCCAGAAGATCTTGTCGATCTCGGCGATGTAGTCCAGCGCCTTCTGGCCCGTGGCCGGGTCCGTGGAGGCCTTCGCCGCCGACAGCGCCTTCAGGGCGTCGTTGACCAGCTGGTGCAGCTCCGGGTACTTCTCGAAGTGCGGGGGCTTGAAGTAGTCGCTCCACAGCACCGAGATGTGGTGCTTGGCGAGCTCGGCGCGCTGCTCCTTGATGACCACCGCGCGGGCCCGGAAGTGCGGGTCCTCGTTGGCCTGGTACTTCTCCTGGACGGCCTTGACGGACTCCGCCTCGATGCGGGCCTGGGCCGGGTCGTACACGCCGCAGGGCAGGTCGCAGTGGGCGCTGACCTTCACCTTGGGGGCAAACAGGCGGGAAAGCATTGAGCTGTCCTTCCTCGTGATCGTCTTCTCAGGTGGGACATTACTCCGTGAGGGACGCGTTTTCGTGGGTGCCCCCATGGGCTTAGGCCAAAAGTCCGGGGTGAGGGATCCGGCCGCCGAAGTGCGGGACGGTATAAGGGACGGTGTACCGAACGGACCGGGGAGGTGCCGGAGATGCCGGAGGTGCCGGAGTTGGCGCAGGAGCCCGCACGGGGACTTGCGGGGCGTGTGCCGTTCCAGGTGGTGGAGGTGACTGGCCCGTCGATGGTGCCCACGCTCCACCACGGGGACTGGCTGCTCGTGCAGTACGGGGCGCCGGTGCGCCCCGGTGACGTGGTGATTCTGCGCCATCCGTTCCAGCAGGACCTGCTGATCGTCAAGCGGGCCGCCGAGCGCCGCGGGGGTGGCTGGTGGGTGTTGGCCGACAACACGTTCGCCGGCGGGGACAGCACGGACTACGGGACGGTGCCCGAGGAACTGGTGCTGGCCCGGGTCCGGGCCCGCTACCGGCCGCTGGGCAAGGATCAGCGTTCGGTCCTCGGACTGCTGGGCTGGGCGGCGACCGCGCTGCGGCCGGTCTCGGCCGCCCGCTCCGTCTCCAGACGTTTGCGGGCCCGGTAGGCGGCCACGTTGGCGCGGGTCGCGCAGCGGTCCGAGCAGTAGCGGCGGGACCGGTTGGTCGAGGTGTCGAGGTAGGCGTTGCGGCAGGGCGGCGCCTCGCACAGCCCGAGCCGGTCCACTCCGTACGACGTGAGGTGGAAGGCGAGACCCATGGCCGCGATGGCGGCGTATCCGGCGGTGACGTTCGACGGATGGTCGGCCAGGTGCATGTGCCAGTCCGGTTTGCCGTCCGCGTCCCGGGTGTCGTGACCGGAGATCTGCGGGCTGACCGGGAACTCCAGCAGCAGCGAGTTCAGCAGGTCGACGGCGAGCGTCTCGTCGCCCCCGTCGGCCGCCTCGAAGACCGCGCGCAGCCGTGCCCGCACCGAACGGAAACGGGTCACGTCCGCGTCGGTGGCACGCCGCGCGGCCTGCGCGTTGGTGCCGAACAGGTCGCGGATCGTCTCGACGGAGGTGAGGACGTCCTTGCTGCGGGCCGGCTCCTCGGTGTTGACCAGGCGCACTGCGTAGTCCGAGTAATAGGCCAGTTCCACTTGTAGTCCTTACTGCATCGGTCTAGGGTCTGGGCCGGGGACCGATGTAACGGTCGATTCTGCTTCGAGGGTATTACGTTATGGAGGGGTTCGGGTGACGGAGACATCGACGGGCACTGACTGGCAGGCCTGGCAGCAGAGCTGGGACCGGCAGCAGGAGTGGTACATGCCCGACCGCGAGGAACGCTTCCGGGTGATGCTGGACATGGTCGAGGCCTTTGTGGGGCCGCGTCCGAGAGTGCTCGATCTCGCGTGCGGTACGGGAAGTATTACGGACCGGCTGCTCAAGCGGTTCCCGGAGGCCACCAGTACCGGTGTCGACCTCGACCCGGCGCTGCTCGCCATCGCCCGCGGAACCTTCGCCGGTGACGGGCGGGTCACCTTCGTCACGGCCGACCTCAAGGACCCCGCCTGGACCGGGCAGTTGCCGTACGAGACGTACGACGTCGTCCTGACCGCGACCGCCCTGCACTGGCTGCGCAGTGAACCGCTCACCGCGCTCTACGGGCAGCTTGCCGGACTCGTCCGGGACGGTGGGGTGTTCATGAACGCCGACCACATGATCGACACCGGGACCCCACGCATCAACGCGGCCGAACGCGCTCACCGGCATGCCGGGATGGACCGTGCCAGGGCCGCGGGCGCCCTCGACTGGGCGGAATGGTGGGCGCTCGCCGCGCAGGACCCGGTCCTCGCCGGACCGACCGCCGAACGCTACGAGATCTACGGGGAGCACGCCGACGGCGACATGCCGTCCGCGCGGTGGCACGCCGACACCCTGCGCGCCGCGGGCTTCGGTGAGGCGCGGTCCGTCTGGGCCTCACCCTCGGACTCCCTGGTGCTTGCGGTGAAGTAGCCGGAGCTGCGGCGGAACGCGCCCGCGGGGCGGTACGGACTCCGGTCCGTACCGCCCCGCTTCTTTCTCTCGCATGCACTGCAACCCGCCGCGCGTTCCGGCGCACTGGAAGGGTGGGACGGTCCGCACCCGCGGGCCAGGGAAGGGGCGCTGACGATGGGGATCGCTGACGACGCTTCACTGCATCTCTTCGTGGAGAGCAGACGCACGGCGTTGTTCCGCAGCGCGTATCTGCTCTGCGGCGACCGGCACGAGGCCGAGGACCTGGTCCAGTCGACCCTCGTCAAGGTCGTGCTCGGCGGACGGCGGCACGGGCGGCTGGACAACATCGAGGCGTACGCGCGCAAGACGCTGGTCAACACCTTCATCGCCGCACGCCGCCGGTTCTGGCGCCGCGAGCAGGCGTACGGCGAAGTGCCCGACCGGGCGGGCACTTCGCCCGACACGGACACCGGACTCGCCGTACGGGCCGCGCTCGCCCGGCTCACGGCGAAACAGCGGGCCGTGCTGGTACTGCGCTACTGGGAGGACCTGAGCGTCGAGGCCACGGCCGAGATGCTCGGGATGCGGGAGAACACGGTCAAGAGCCACACGGCTCGCGGGCTGGCGGCGCTGCGCGCCGAGATGGCGGAGGAATTGGTATGAACGACGTCAGGGAGCTGCTGGGGCGGGCCGCCGAGCAGGCGGGACAGCCGGTCATCAGCACCGAAGGGGTGTACGCGAGGGCCGCCAGAGTGCGGTGGCGGCGCCGGGCCACGGTCGCGGCGGCCGCGTTCGCCGTGATCACGGCCGGCGCGGTCGCGGTGCCCGGCCTGGCCGCACAGTCGAAACAGCGCCAGGAGCGGTCCTCGGTGGCGGCGCCCCCCGAGCGGACCGGCAACAGCGGCCGGGCGAAGCAGCTCGTCGAGCTGCTGCCGGGGGACGTGGGCGCCGTGGAGCAGGTCTCACTCGCCATGATCATCAAGGGGGCGACCGCGGCGCAGGCCGAGGAGCACCCGCTGGGGCCGCTGGACGGGCAGTACGCCGTCCGCAGGGACGGGGGCGTCGGCTACCTCACCGTCGACTTCAGGAGCGGTGAGCAGATCCGCAAGAAGTCCGGCGGAGCCGACCCCGTCGACAACATCTGCAAGCCGGCCACCGGGCCGCGTCCGGCCGACTGCGTTCGTGAGGTACTGCCGGGCGGCCGGGTGCTGACCATCTGGAGCGACGCGATGAACTACGACGGCACGCCGAAGTGGGGCTTCGAACTCGTCGGCCGGCTCGTCAGGAAGGACGGCGGGACGCTGGCCGTACGGGACAGCACCGGTTTCCGGGCCGACTCCGCGCTGGGGCCGCTGCTCAAGAACACCCCGGTCACGCGCGCCCAGCTGCGCACCCTGATGCTGAGCCAGGAGCTGCAGCCGAAGGGGTAGTCCGGCCCGGGAAGCAGCGCTGCGGGCATACGGGAGAGGGCGGTACGGACCGGAGGCCGTACCGCCCTCGTGTCATTCGCGTGCCGTTACAGCACCTTCGACAGGAACGACTTCGTCCGGTCGTGCTGCGGGTTCGTCAGTACGTCGCGCGGGTGGCCCGACTCGACCACCACGCCGTCGTCCATGAAGACCAGCGCATCGCCCACCTCGCGGGCGAAGCCCATCTCATGGGTCACGACGATCATCGTCATGCCGTCCTCCGCGAGTCCGCGCATGACGTCCAGGACGTCGCCGACCAGTTCCGGGTCGAGCGCCGACGTCGGCTCGTCGAAGAGCATCAGCTTCGGCTCCATGGCCAGGGCGCGGGCGATGGCCACCCGCTGCTGCTGGCCGCCGGAGAGCTGCGACGGGTAGTTCTGTCCCTTGTCGGCCAGGCCGACCCGGTCCAGCAACTGTTCCGCGCGGGCTCGGGCGACGGCCTTCGCCTCGCCCTTGACCTGCACCGGAGCCTCCATGACGTTCTCGATGGCCGTCAGGTGCGGGAAGAGGTTGAAACGCTGGAAGACCATGCCGATGTCCCGGCGCTTCAGGGCGACCTCGCGGTCCTTGAGCTCGTAGAGCTTGTCGCCCTTCTGGCGGTAGCCCACCAGATCGCCGTCGACGTACAGCCGGCCGGAGTTGATCTTCTCCAGGTGGTTGATGCACCGCAGGAACGTCGACTTGCCCGAACCGGACGGGCCGATCAGACAGAAGACCTCCCGCGGCGCGACCTCCAGGTCGATGCCCTTGAGGATGTGTGCGGCGCCGAAGGACTTGTGGACGCCCTCGGCCTTCACCATCGCGGTCATGAGGTCACCCCCGTGCGGTTGCTGATCGAGGCCAGGTTCGCCCTGACCTTCTGCCAAGGAGTGGGAGCCAGGCTGCGGCTCGTGCCCCGGGCGTAACGGCGCTCCAGGTAGAACTGCCCGACGCTGAACACGCTGGTCATCGCGATGTACCAGATCGATGCGACGAAGAGCATCTCCATGACCGCGTACGAGGTCGATCCGATGCTGGACGTGGCGCGGAGCAGTTCCGGATAGGTCACCGCGACCGTCAGCGACGAGGTCTTCAGCATGTTGATGAACTCGTTGCCGGTCGGCGGGATGATCACGCGCAGCGCCTGCGGGAGCACCACCCGGCGCATCGTCCTGGCCTGGGTCATGCCGAGCGCGTGCGAGGCCTCGGTCTGGCCCTCGTCGACCGACTGGATGCCCGCGCGGCAGATCTCCGACATGTACGCCGCCTCGTTCAGGCCGAGCCCCAGCAGGGCACACATGAACGGCGTCATGACGTCCGTCATCTCGTTCTTGTAGATGAACGGGATGTTCAGGATGGGGAAGATCAGCGCCAGGTTGAACCACAGCAGCAGCTGCACGTAGACCGGCGTGCCGCGGAAGAACCAGATGTACAGCCAGGCGACGCCGCTGGTCACCGGATTCTTGGACATCCGCATGACGGCCAGGATCACACCGAGGACCACACCCAGCACCATGGCGAGCACGGTGATCAGCAGGGTGCGTCCCGCGCCCTGCACGACGGTGTCGTCGAAGAGCTTGTCCGACACCGCGTGCCACTGGACGTTGCCCTGCGCGAACGCGTACACCAGCGCCACCAGCAGCGCGACGACGATCACGCCGCTGAGCCAGCGCCCGTAGTGCCGGACGGGAATTGCCTTGATCGCCCCGGCGGGAAGCGCGGACCCCTTGGAGACCGCACTCCCGCCCGGCGTGGTGCCGGTGGGCACCTTTTCGAACTTCTCAGTCACAGCGACTGCCCTTCAGTGGTGCGCCTGGCTCACTTGCCGCCGTTGATGGCGGCCGCGTCGATCGCGCCGGTCTCCGCGCCCCACTTCGCGAGCACCTTCTGGTACGAGCCGTCCTTGATGATGGCGTCGACGGCTTCCTTCAGGGCGTCCCGCAGCTGGGTGTTCTTCTTGCTGACCGCGATCCCGAAGGGGCCCGCGTCGTACTGCTCACCGACGATCTCGAACGCCTGGCCGTTGTCCGCCTTGCGGACCAGGTCGATGGCGACCGGGTAGTCGTTGACCCCGGCCACCGCGCCGCCGGACTTCACGCGGGTCTGGGCCTCGGTGTCGTTCTCGAAGGCCTCGACGGTGATGGCCTTCTTGCCCTCGTCCTTGCACTTCGTGGACTGGGTGTTCAGGGCCTTCTCGTACGTGGTGCCCTTCTGCACGGCGGCGGTCCTGCCGCACAGGTCCTCGATGGACTTGACGCCCTTCGGGTTGCCCTTCTGCACGTACACGGCGGTGCCGGCGGTGAAGTAGTCGACGAAGTCGACGCCCTCGCCGAGCTTCTTGCCCTTTTCGTCCAGGCCTTCCTGGCGCTGCTTGTTGTCGGTGATCGACGACATCGCGACGTTGTAGCGACCCGAGTTCAGGGCGGTGATCAGGCCCTCGAAGGAACCCGAGGTGAACGTGAACTTCACTCCGAGCTGCTTGCCGAGGGCGGCGGCGATGTCGGGGTCGACACCGACGATCTTGCCGTCGGCCTCGGACTCCATCGGGGCGTACTCGGCGTTGGTGCCGACCTTGATGACGCCCGCGTCCTGGATGTCCTTGGGCAGCTTGCTGAAGAGCGGCGCGGTGTTCTTCTTCGCGTTCGTGTCGGTGCTGCTGCCGCCGCTGTCGGTCTGGTCGCCGCAGGCGGTCAGCAGCAGGGTGCCGGCGACCGCGATGGCGCCGACCGCTGCAATCCGGGACTTTGCGGCCGTACGACGTGTGGTGCTTGCGGTCATGATCGGGTTCCTCCGGCAGATGAAGGGGAAGTTGCCAGGCGCGCTGACACGCATCTTCGAATGTCGTCGCCCCGTGTGATTAGGGCATCTTGCCATTCGGACTAGCCCAATCAGGGGGCCAGCCATGTCAAAATCGGATAACGGGCGATCCCCGAACCCCAACGGGCCGGTACATCAAGGCCGGACCTTCTATGGGGTTGCCTTCTTCCGGCCGGAGAATCTTCGGTGTGTCTCGACTGCTGGACCGACTTTTGACGGCTTGGTGGACTTGTCCAGATATTCGACTATGAGGCATGTCACCGCGTCGATTCGGACTCGTCCGTGATGCGGTCCGTCCGGTAAAAAAGACCTTTACACCCCTCATCCGGGGCCCAGGGCGCGTGTGCGGCGCGCCCGCGCGTACGTACCTCACCCTGCCGGGGCGGGCCAACCGCCGGAGCGGGGCACGTACGCGGTGCCCGCCCACCCCTCCTCAACCAGGAGTGGCCACCCTCAACTGATGAAGACCTAAGGGGTCAATACGATGGCAGCGGAGATCGTCAATCCTCGCAGCGACAGCAGTACCGACAACAGCGGCGGCAGCGCCGCCGACGCGCCGTTCGACGCGGCGTTCGCACTCCACCGCGGCGGGAAGATGGCTGTGCAGGCCACCGTTCCCCTGCGTGACAAGGACGACCTGTCCCTCGCGTACACGCCGGGCGTCGCCAAGGTGTGCAGCGCCATCGCCGAGAATCCCGAGCTGGTCCACGACTACACCTGGAAGTCGCAGGTGGTCGCCGTCGTGACGGACGGCACCGCGGTGCTCGGTCTCGGCGACATCGGTCCCGAGGCGTCCCTCCCGGTGATGGAGGGCAAGGCGATCCTCTTCAAGCAGTTCGGCGGCGTCGACGCGGTGCCGATCGCGCTCGCGACCACCGACGCGGACGAGATCGTGGAGACGGTCGTCCGTCTCGCGCCGTCCTTCGGCGGAGTGAATCTGGAGGACATCTCGGCGCCGCGCTGCTTCGAGATCGAGCGCAGGCTCCAGGAGCGGCTCGACATTCCGGTCTTCCACGACGATCAGCACGGCACCGCGGTGGTGACGCTGGCGGCCCTGCGCAACGCGGCGAAGCTGTCCGGCCGGACCCTCGGCGACCTGCGCGCCGTCATCTCCGGCGCCGGCGCGGCCGGCGTGGCCATCGCCAAGTTCCTGCTGGAGGCGGGGCTCGGCGACGTCGCGGTGGCCGACCGCAAGGGGATCGTCAGCCGGGACCGTGAGGACCTCACGGACGTCAAGCGCGAGCTCGCCGGGATCACCAACAAGGCGGGCATCTCCGGTCCGCTGGAGACCGCCCTGGTCGGCGCGGACGTCTTCATCGGCGTCTCCGGCGGCACGGTGCCGGAGGCGGCGGTCGCGTCGATGGCGCCCGGTGCGTTCGTCTTCGCCATGGCGAACCCGGACCCGGAGGTCCACCCCGACATCGCGCACAAGTACGCGGCGGTCGTGGCCACGGGCCGGTCGGACTACCCGAACCAGATCAACAACGTGCTCGCCTTCCCCGGCATCTTCGCGGGGGCGCTGCAGGTGCGGGCATCCCGGATCACCGAGGGCATGAAGATCGCCGCGGCGAACGCGCTGGCCGACGTGGTGGGTGACGAGCTGGCTGCGGACTACGTGATCCCGTCGCCGTTCGACGAGCGGGTCGCCCCCGCGGTGACCGCTGCGGTCGCCGCTGCGGCCCGCGCGGAGGGCGTGGCGCGACGCTGACGCGGACGGGGCGGGGTGCGGGACGGCCCCGCGCGGCCTGTTCCGCGCCCCGCCCCGCCCGGCACCGGCGGCCGCCCCCTGCCGGTGCCTGGCGGGGCGGCACCACCGACTCCGTGCGACCACGCGGGCCACGTCACACCCCCGGCCGGTTCCGCCGCGCCGGGCACCGCCCCTAGTCTCGGGCCCATGTTCGCCGCCTACGCATCCCGCATCGACCGCGACCACCCTCTCAAGGGCCTTGAGCTGGGCGAACGCCCCGCCCCCGAGGCCCGTCCCGGTTGGACCACGGTCAACGTCCGGGCCGCCTCCCTCAACCATCACGACCTCTGGTCGCTCCGTGGCGTCGGCCTCTCGGAGGACCGACTGCCGATGATCCTCGGCTGTGACGCCGCCGGGACCGACCAGGACGGCAACGAGGTCGTCCTGCACTCGGTGATCGGCCAGACCGGACACGGGGTCGGACCGGACGAGCCCCGCTCCATCCTCACCGAGCGCTACCAGGGCACCTTCGCCGAGCAGGTCACCGTCCCCAGCTGGAACGTGCTGCCCAAGCCGAAGGAGCTCACCTTCGAGCAGGCCGCCTGCCTGCCGACCGCCTGGCTCACCGCGTACCGGATGCTCTTCACCAATGCCGGGGTGCGCCCCGGTGACTCCGTCCTCGTCCAGGGCGCCGGAGGCGGCGTCGCGACCGCGGCGATCGTCCTCGGCAAGGCCGCCGGGCTGCGGATCTTCGCCACCAGCAGGGACGAGGCCAAGCGGAAGCGGGCCTGTGAGCTCGGGGCGATCGAGGCGTACGAGCCGGGTGCCCGGCTGCCGCAGCGGGTCGACGCCGTCATCGAGACCGTCGGCGCCGCGACCTGGTCCCACTCGGTGAAGTCGCTCCGCCCCGGCGGCACCCTGGTGATCTCCGGCGCGACCAGCGGCGACCGGCCCTCGCACGCCGAGCTGACCCGGATCTTCTTCCTGGAGCTGAAGGTCGTCGGTTCGACGATGGGGTCCAAGGACGAGCTGGAGGACCTGCTGGCGTTCTGCGCGACGACCGGTGTGCGGCCCGTCATCGACGAGGTGCTGCCGCTGGACCGGGCACGCGAGGGGTTCGAGCGGCTGGCAGCGGGCGATCAGTTCGGAAAGATCGTGCTCACCGCACCCTGAAACAGATGTGAGGGTGCGTCAGGACTGCTGACGGGAATCCGTGCCGGGTGGGTGCCCGGCGTGTCCGCGGTGGTCGTCACTTCGTCCGTCCGGCGGCGGGGGCTGCGGCTCCCGCCGCCTTTGCGTGCCGGGCGCCGGTCGGGGACCACGCTCCGGCGGACGGCACCGTCGACGCGACGCCGTGTCAACCATGGTTGACGGGCGCCGCATGTCAACGTAAGTTGACATCATGACCGAAGCAACGGATCTGGCCGCGCGTGCCGGTGACCGTGACCCCAGGGTCGGGTTGCGTGCCGTCGCCGCGCTGCGGCGGCTGCTGGAGCAGCTCGAAGCCGTACAAGTCAGAAGCGCCCGCGTCCAGGGCTGGTCGTGGCAGGAGATCGCCGCCGAACTGGGTGTCAGTCGACAGGCCGTGCACAAGAAGTACGGGAGGCATTGATGTTCGAACGATTCACCGGCGGCGCGCGCGCCGTCGTGGCCGGAGCCGTGGACCGTGCCAAGGAGACCGGTGCCGATTCCATCAGCGAGGAGCACATGCTGCTCGCCCTGCTGGACCAGCAGGGCAGCCGCGCCTCCTTCGCCGTCGCCGCCCTCGGCCTCACCGACCGCCGCGCCTCGGTGGAGGCGTCCCTCGCCGAGGCCCGCCGCAGGGGCGGCCTGACCAAGGCCGATACGGACGCACTCGCCGGTATCGGCATCGACGTGACCGAGATCGTCGCCCGCGTCGAGGGAGCGCACGGCGAGGGGGTGCTGTCGGGCGAGCGGAAGGATCGCCGGTGGCGGGCGGGCCGGCCGCCCCTCACCCGGGGTGCGAAGACGATTCTGGAGAAGTCCCTGCGGATCGCGGTGGGCCGGGGCGACCGCTTCATCGGCGACGAACACCTGCTGCTGGCGTTCACCGTCACACCCGGAGTGGTCGCCGACGTGCTGACGGAGCACGGCGCCACGCACGGGACCGTGACGCGTGCGCTGTACGGGGAGGAAGCCGACGGGCAGGCGAAGGCGGGCTAGTGCTGTGACCGGAAAGATTCACCGGCTCGCGCCGCCCGGCACGGCACCTCGCCGCGTTGTCGCATCACCCGAGTACATCCAGTACGCGGGCGATGCTCCGCCTTGCGATGCA
>NZ_JBHVWN010000115.1:0-12298 GCF_042882275.1 Streptomyces sp. NPDC058231
CCCCACCCCCGCCCCCCCCCGCGGTTGCCCCCCCCGGGCCACCACCCGCCCCACCACGGCCCCTGCCCCCCCCCGGTGCGGGGGGGGTGCCACCCCCCCCCGCGGTACCCCACGCCGTCACCCTCGGGACCGGTCCCCTCCACTCAACGGTGAAGGCCCCTCCCGCCCATGGCATGAGTTCCGGAGCTTCGACGGCCGCCTCGCGATCACCGAGGACCGGCACGTCGAGCCGGCTTCCAGATCCATTGCTCGCCGGTGCGTACACCGTCGCTGCCGTCGAATTCGGCCCATCGCGGCTGTTCAATCGTCGATAGCCTCGCACCATGTTTGAACACCACGGCTGGATCACGATCTGTGAGAGCGCCGCCGACGATGAGGACAACAGCCGACTGGCCGAGATCGTCGAGAGACTGCAGCACCGGATCCAGCAGATCGACAGCCCCTACCTTCTCGACCTCCGATGGATGAACGGCGAGCCCTTCCTCCACATGGGCGGCTTTTCCAACCACCGCACCTCACCCGAGATCCTCGACCTGTTCCATTACGTCGGCGCGATCGCTCCGGGCTCCTACGGCCTTCTCCACCTGCGCGACGACGAAGACCCCGCTCATGGCAACGAGGTCCGCGTCCTGGCGCTGGTCCGCGGGAGCGTGACCGAACACACCGAGCCACGGCTGTCACCCTGCATCCCGACCCTTGAGGATCCCTCGGCCCCTACTGGGCGCGCAGAGAGGTGACAAACCGCGCCCACGCGCTGTGACATACGGCGATGTGGGGCCCGCGGGGCCTTCCTTGACCTCGTCGTAACCCTTGACTGCCGACAGCGAACTTTGTCCGCCTCACTCATAGGCACGGTCTTAGCCCACAGCGATGGCTGAGTAGGACCACACATCCGCCGGGATCTCATGACGCAGCTTCCAGACGATCCCCATGGGCTTGCTCCCCTTGTGCTCGACGTATTCGGCGGGTCCTAGGAGCATCCAGGGCTGGGGCCCGCCGATGTCCGTCTTCTTGTAGCGGCGCACGAAGAGGAGGACGTCAGTGCCCTTCTCCTTATGGGTCTGGTACCGAACGCCGGTGGGTGATGACTCCGAGGTTTGGTTCTGGGACTCCCAGTGGAACAACCACTCGTTCCGTGCGTAGTCCTTGTAGCGCGTCTCCGGTGAGAAGTCCTTCGCGTCCTTTTCGAGCGTGATGAGCAGGGCATCGGTCTGGATGTTTTCGCACCACTTCACGCCTTCGCGGAAGTGTCCAGGCATGAAGCCGCCTATGTAGGACTGTCCCAAGGCGGGGAGGATCTCTTCACGGCTGTATGAGGCGTGGACGGTCAGCGGCATGCTCGCGTGACCGGCGAGCAGGGGGACGGGTACGTGATCCGCTAGATCCAGGGCGTAAGCGAGGACTTGGGCAAGTTCATCCCGGAAGGCGCGCTGGTGGCGGAGGGTATTGAAGCCCTCCTGGTAGCTGGTGAAGTCTCCGCCCAACGGCCACAGAGAGAAGAAGAACATGCGGGCGTATGCCTGTTCCTGTTCGCTGAGTTCGTCGTAGGCGGGGGCATCGGCGGTGAGGAGTTTGCTGTACGCGGCGACTCGAAGCGGGTCATCGACGTGGAGGAACGCTGAAACCCGCTTGAGTAGCGCTGCTTCGCCTTCTGGGCCGGACCCGGTGAGGAGCTTGGCCCGACGGAGTAGCCCTGTCCATGAGTTCCCGTTTCCCCGGTAGAGCTCCCTGAGCTCTCGACCACTTTCCTTGAGGTAGTCGGCGATTTGAGGCTTCGCGTATTCGCCGACCTCAGCCGCGAGCTGAGTGACGTTGACGCTGATCTGACTGCGAATGTTGTTAATGATCAGATCCTTGGCTTTGGTCTCAAGGATGATCTGGCAGCCAGACGGCAACTGTGGAAAATCTTGCGCGATGTTGGCGAGGAGGCGATTGCGGGTGAGATTGGTTAGTGCGCGGAACTGCTCCTCGAAGCGGAACTCCTTGCGGTGTTGACCGATGAAGTCCAGGACAGTGAGGACAGCTTTGTCCTCCGTTCGGCGCAGGCCTCGGCCCAGCTGCTGGAGGAACACCGTCGCACTGGACGTGGGGCGCAGCAGGAGCAGAGTGTCGACATCGGGGATGTCGAGCCCCTCATTGAACAGGTCTACCGAGAAGATGACTTGGAGCGTGCCAGCCTTGAGCTGATCGAGGGCGTCCTTACGCGCGTGGCGTGGTGTCTGGCCGGACAGTGCGACCGCACCGAGGCCGGCTCGACGGAAGAAGTCGGCCATGAAGTCTGCGTGCGCGACTGACACGCAGAAGCCCAGGGCGCGCATCGTGCCCGGGTCGGCGACCTTGTCCTGCACCGCTTGCACGACGAGTCTGGCTCGTGCGGTATTGCCAGTGAAGAGATCGCTGAGGGCCGTGGCGTCGTACGATCCTCGCTTCCACGTGATGGCGCTCATGTCGGTATTGTCAGTTACGCCGAAGTAGTGGAATGGGCTGAGCAGGTCGTTCTCAAGGGCTTCCCAGAGGCGCATCTCTGCTGCGATCCGGCCCTCAAAGAACTCGTCCTGGATGTTCAGCCCGTCCATGCGTTCCGGGGTGGCGGTGAGTCCCAGGAGCTCTAGCGGCTCGAAGTGATCCAGGATCCGACGGTAGGTGGGGGACGTGCCGTGATGGAACTCGTCGATCACAATGACGTCGAAGTGGTCTGGAGCGAAGCGGTCCAGCGCTCGCGAGTTGAGTGACTGGACGCTGGCGAACACATGTGTCCAGTTGCCTGGAATCTCCCCGCCGACGAAGAGCTCGCCAAAGTTCGCATCAATCAGCACATTCTGATAGACGCGCAGTGACTGCTCCAGGATCTCCTTCCGGTGGGCCACGAAGAGTAGCCGCGGATCACGACCTAGCGTCTGCCGCAGGCGCTTGAAGTCCAATGCTGCCATCACGGTCTTGCCTGTGCCCGTCGCAGCGACGAGGAGATTGCGGTGCCGACCGTGGACGGTGCGCTCCACCTGGAGGCGTTCAAGCATGTCGCGCTGGTGTGGATATGGCCGGACTTCCAATCCGGAGAGCGTGATGGTGGTGTCACCGTTGCGGCTGGAACCGCCAGCGTGCAACAGCGCATCGTCGAGACGCTGCGCGTCGCGGTCGGGGTCGTATGACTCGAAGGAGCGTTCGCTCCAGTACGCGTCGAATGTTGCCTCGAATTTGCGGAGGACGGAGGGTGTGGCGACCGATGACAGCCGGACGTTCCATTCGAGCCCGTCGAGAAGCGCAGCCTTGGAAAGGTTCGAGCTGCCTACGTAGGCTGTATCAAAGCCGCTGTCTCGGCGGAAGAGCCATGCTTTGGCGTGGAGGCGGGTTGAGCGGAGTTCGTAATTGACCTTCACCTCGGCGCCGAACTCGCGGACCAGGCGATCCAACGCGCGACGTTCTGTGGCACCGATGTAGGTCGTTGTCAGTACGCGGATCGGTACACCGCGATCGCGTGCGGAGGAGAGCGACTGTTCAAGGACGCGGAGTCCGTGCCACTTCACAAAGGCGCAGAGGAGATCGACACGGTCCGCTGTAGCCAACTCGGCGCGCAGCTCAAAGCCCAGGCTGGGGTCGTCAGGTGAGTTCGTGAGCAGCGCCGTCTCGGAGAGGGGCGTGGCCGGACGGATTGCGTAGACGCCCGGAGCCTCTTGTTCCGCGACTGCGAGCAACTGTCGAGGGCCATCGGTGACCAGGTCGACCCAATCAGTTGCACCCTCGATGGTGTTGAGCTGCTCCAAGATGTGGTTGGCCGCGAGCACCTGCTCAGCGGGTGCGAGGCCTTGCAGGACCCGCCGTACGACGTTCCCGATATGGCGTGACAGCACGTGAGGCGCGGATTCAGAACCGACTATTTCGTCGATGGTGCGCCAACCCACGGCGTCGAGCTGCTTCATACGTTCTTCGAGACGATGAGTAATCAGCGTCTCGTAGAGCCCAGCAACCGGAGCTGAGTCGCTTCTAAAGTCGTTGGGCATGGCCGAGTCCCCCTCATCCGACACCTACGGATGCAGTTGTATCAAGCGGGACTGACAAACCGTTTCGGCAGCCCTTAGTTGAGAGGGAGGCGTAGCCGAGGGTTCGGCGACACGGTGAACGGGAAGAGCCCCGCCCGTACTTCGGCGGGGCCCTTCGCAGATCGGTTCTGGGTGCGCCTCACGCCACCCCGTGGCAGTCCCGGTAAGCCCGGCCCGATCCACACCAGCACGCCGCGCTGCGGGCCGGGGGCCACGGGACCGCGCGGCCGCGGGCCGCGAGGGTGGTGGCGTACTGCGGGAGGAGGTTCGGGTCGGACGGGGACGTGGCCTCCGAGGCGGCGAACGCCTCGTACGAGGGGATGGTGCCGGTGACGATGCCGAGGTTCGGGGTGCCCGCGGCGTGGAGGTCGCGCAGGGATGCCTCCAGGCGGTTCAGGTGCTCCGGGTGGGAGGGGTACTCCTCGCGCAGGGCCGGGTACGCGGTGAGGAGCTCGTCGAGCTCGCCCGCGGTCCAGTGCAGGACCGCCACGGGGAACGGGCGGGAGAGGGCCGTGCGGTAGGTGCCCAGTTCGGCGCGGAGCCGGGTGATCTCGGCCTGGAGCTCGCCGGGGTCGGAGGAGCCCAGGGACCACAGGCGCTTGGGGTCGTGGAGTTCGTCCAGCGGGACCGTGGACGTGTGGAGGGTGTCGGCCAGTTCGTCCCAGACGTCGTGCTCGACGCCCATCAGGCGCCGTACCCGGTGGCGGCCGATCAGCAGGGCATGGGTGGCGTAGGGGACTTCTTCGCCCGGCGCCAGGATCAGGGTCAGTGCGGTCGTGAAGTAGTCGAGCGCCGACTCCAGCTCGTCGTGCGATTCGAGGGTCTCGGCAGCGATCTGCCAGGGGGCGGCTTCGAGCGGGCCCGCCGCCCGGAGTCCGTCGATGATCGCGCGGGCCTCGGCCTCGTGACCGTACTCCCAGAGGTTGGCGGCCTTGAGCGCCTTGATCAGGTGCGGATCGGCGGGGTCCTCGGCCAGGAGGTCGTCGTACAGGGCGGCGGCGCGAGGGCGCTCGCCGGCGAGTTCCAGGTGGGCGGCGGCCCGCAGGAACAGTGGCTCCCGGTCGTCGGGGTACTGCGCCGCGGTGCGCAGCAGGCGCTCGGCTTCGGCGATGTGGTCAGCAGGCGTGTCGGGGCGCATGAATCACACCGTACTGCTGTACGGCTCCCGGGCGGAGGCTTGTTCCGGTCCTGGAGAGTTACGGTTCCCGCGCCTGCCGTGCGGGCCGTGAGGGAGCGGATACCGGTTGTGACACGGCGGGGTCCGAAGGGGCAGCGCGCCCTAGCGCGACCGCCGAGATGTGCGCGCGGGATGCCGGTGAAGGCGGGACGGGACAAGGCCGCCCGGGCCCACTTCGTCTTCGCACCCGAAGAACCCGCGCGGCCGCCCTCACGTCACGGGCCCGGCGTCGGTGTCACAGCGGCAGCTTGAATCCGTCGTGGCTCGGGGTGAAGCCGAGCGAGCCGTAGAAACGGTGGGCTTCGGCCCGCCGCTTGTTGCTGGTCAGCTGCACCAACGTGCAGCCACGGTCACGTGCCCGGTCGATGGCCCAGGTGAGCAGCTCTCGGCCGAGACCGGCACCGCGCCGGTCAGCGCGTACCCGCACCCCCTCGACGAGCGCACGCTCCTGGCCGTGACGTCCCAGACCAGGGATGTAGGTGAGCTGCAGGTAGCCGATGACCGTACCGTCGCCCCCGTCCAGGACCACCATCTCGTTACGGCCGTCGGAGTCCACGGACTCGAAGGCCCGCGCGTACGCCTCGTCGACCTCGACGGTCCGGGGATCCACCACGGTGTCCTCGTCGGACAGGAGCGCGATGATCGCGGGCAGGTCCTGCCGTGTCGCAGTACGGAAGATCATGCCGGTGAGCATGCCAGGACCCCTGACCGACCCGACCCACCGGGTTCTCGACCGCCGACACCGTCGTAAGCTCTTCCGACGTGCTCAGACGACGTCCGCATCTGTTGTGGTTGCTGGTTCCCTACGTGCTCTACCTGGGGGCGCTGCCGTTCGTGAACCGGGTCGATCCGGTCGTGCTCGGACTGCCGTTCCTCTTCGTGTGGCTGCTCGGGGCGACCCTGCTCACCCCCGTCGCCGTATGGCTGACCCGACGGGGGGACCGCCGGTGAACGCCGCGGTCGCGACCTCCGTCTTCGCGGTCTTCATGGTGGCCACCGTCGCGCTCGGGCTGCTCGCCGTGCGGGGCAGAGGCGGCAGGGGCCGTGACGGGCTCGCCGAGTGGTCGGTCGGCGGACGCAGCCTCGGGACCGTCTTCATCTGGGTGCTGATGGCCGGTGAGGGATACACCAGCTTCAGTTATCTGGGCGCCGCGGGATGGGGCTACAACTACGGGGCGCCGGTGCTCTATGTGGTCGCGTACATGTCCTGCGGGTACGCCGTCGGGTACGTCGTCGGCCCGATGCTGTGGGCGTACGCCCGCCGCCACGGGCTCGTCGGGATCACCGACATGGTCGCGCACCGCTTCGGGCGGCCCTGGCTCGGCGCGCTCGTCGCCGTTCTCGCGACCGCGTTCCTGCTTCCGTACATCCAGCTCCAGATCACCGGCATGGGCGTCGTCGTCTCCACCATCTCGTACGGTGCCATCAGCCTGAACTGGGCGTACTTCATCGCCTTCGCCGTCACCACGGGCTTCGTCGTGATCAGCGGGCTGCGCGGCAGCGCATGGGTGTCCGTGCTCAAGGACGTGCTGGTCATCGCCACGCTCGGGTTCCTCGTCTGCTACGTGCCCCTGCACTACTTCGACGGGTACGGGCCCTTCCTCGACCGGCTCGTCACCGAGAAGCGCGAGTGGCTGACCTTCCCCGGGCACGGCGACAGCGGGCTCGGGCAGGCGTGGTTCATCACCACCTCGTTCCTCAACTCCCTCACCGTGGTGATCTTCCCGACCACCGTCGCGGGCTACCTCGGCGCGAAGAACGCCGACGTGCTGCGCCGCAACGCGATGTGGCTGCCCGCCTACAACGTGCTGCTCTTCATCCCGATGCTGCTCGGCATGGCCGCCCTCTTCGTCGTCCCGGGGCTCGTCGGCGCGGAGTCCAACCTCGCGCTCTTCAAGCTCGTCGTGGACTCGCTGCCCGCCTGGGCGGTCGGCGTCATCGGGGTGGCGGCCGCACTGTCGTCGATCGTGCCCATGGCCGTGTTCATGCTGGTCATCGGCACGATGTGGGGGCGCAGTGTGCTCGCGCTGGTGCCCCGCCTGCGCCACCGGCAGAAGGGCGCGGCGCAGACCGTCGTGGTGGCCGCGGGCGTGATCGCGCTGGTGCTCACCTACACCGCGCCGACGACGCTGGTGCGGCTCTCCCTCATCTCGTACGAGGGCATGGCTCAGCTGCTCCCCATGGTGCTGCTGGGGCTGATATGGCGGCGGCTGACGCTGCTCGGGGCGATGGCCGGGCTGGCCGTCGGAGTGGCAACGGTCTGCGGGTTCGTGTTCACCGAGCACGACCCGGTATGGGGGGTGAACGCGGGCATCGTCGCGCTCGCCGCCAACCTCGTCGTCGCGCTCGCGGTGACGTACGCCGGTCCCCGGGAGCACGACGACCGGCCCGACGACGACGTGCTCGCGCGGGACGAGATCGGTGAGCCGGAGCTCATCGCAGGGGGAGCGGCCGGTCCCGCAGGAGCATGACTCCGACCGTCGCCGCCAGCGCCAGCCCCACCGACAGCAGCAGTGCGGCGTCTGCGCCCCCGCCCGAGGTGGCGACCGCGATGGTCACGGCGACCCCCGCCGACGAGCCGATGTAGCGGGCGGTGTTGTTCGCTCCCGAGCCCATCGCAGCCCGCTCCGGCGGCACCGACTCGACCGCGACCCGGGGCAGTGCGGCATTGAGCAGACCGCTGCCGACGCCGGAGACGAGGAGGGCGGGGATCAGCCGCAGCCACACCCCGGCGGTGGGAGCGTGCGGCGAGTCCAGGACGCCGAGCAGCGTCACCACCGCCACCGCGTGCAGGGCGAAGCCCGCGGCCAGCTGATGGCGCGCCGAGACGCGGCCCGTGAGCCGCCGGGCCTGGAGCGCCACCACGAACGACGAACCGGACCAGAGCAGGAAGAGCCATGCGGTGCCCATCGCCGACAGGCCGAGCGTCCCCTGCAGCAGTGTCGGCAGGTAACTGAACAGGCCGATCACCGCGAGGCCGGTGAACAGCCCGCCTGCCGACGAGGTCAGGAACGGGCGGTTGCGCAGCAGCGACAGCTCGATCAGCGGAGCCGCCGCCCGGCGCTCCACCGCGGTGAAAACGGCCGTCAGCGCGAGCGCGGCGAGCAGCAGCAGGGCGACGGGCGCGCGCAGCCAGCCGTCCCGGCCCAGTGTCAGTGCGCTCAGCAGAGCGGTCATCGCCAGGCCCAGCACCGCCGCGCCCACCAGGTCGGGGCGGCCGCCGCGAGGGGCGCGGGACTCGGAGAGCGTACGGAACGCGAAGGCGGTGGTCACCAGTGAGGCGAGCCCGAGCACCGCGTACGTCAGCCGCCAGTCGATGGTGCCCAGCGAGCCGGCGAGCAGCGGGCCGAGGGCGATACCGCCGCTCACGGACGCGCCCCAGATCCCGGTCGCCCTGATCCTGGCCGCTCCCGCGGGAAACGCTCCGACCAGCAGACCGAGACTCGTCGCCAGGATCGCGGCGCCGGCCGCGCCCTGTGCGACCCGCGCCAGCGTGAAGGCGAGGGTGGTGGTCGCGAGGGCGCCGGCCGCGGTGGTGACGCCGAGGGCGAGGGTGCCGATGAGGAAGAGCCTGCGGCGTCCGTAGTCGTCGGCGAGGCTGCCCGCGACGAGCAGGAAGACGGCGAGTCCGAGCGGGGTGCCGTTGATCAGCCAGGCCTGGGCGGAGGCGGGCGTGGCGAGCGCGGCGGAGACGGCGGGGACGGTCGTCAGCGGTGACGTGTAGTTCATCAGCGCCACCGCGGTGGCCAGGGCGGTGACGGCGAGCGTCGCGCCGGGGCGCCGGGTGGGGACGCCCCGGGGGGCCGGGGTGCGGGCCGGATGGTGCGGCGGGGTGCTGCCTGCGGCGTGCACGGGCTGCTGGCGGAGGGTGCGTGCGGGCTGCGCCATGGCTGCTGCTCCGGGGCTCGGGCGGTGGATGCTGTCGTTGCGGTCGGTCCAGGAGTTCCGGCCGTCCCGTTCACATCGCTCATGGTTCGATGAATGAACTGACCGGCCATGTGCTGACGCTAGCACGTGTTGGTTCATTCATCGAACCGACGAGGTAAAGTGATTCCCATGGCTCTCGGCAAGGACTACGCGACACAGCACTGCTCGATCGCCCGCGCGCTCGAAGTGATCGGCGAGCGCTGGACCCTGCTCGTGGTGCGCGATGCGTTCTACGGCGTGAGCCGCTACAGCGACTTCCTCGTCCACCTCGGCGTGCCGCGCGCCGTTCTGGCCACCCGGCTCCAGTCCCTGATCGACGCGGGAGTCCTGGAGAAGCGCCGCTACCAGCAGTCGCCGCCGCGTGACGAATACCTCCTCACCGACAGCGGCAAGGCCCTCTGGCCGGTCCTGCGGACCCTCGGGGTGTGGGGGAGCGAACACATTCCCGGTACGCGGGCGAGCCGGATCTTCCTCCACGCCGCCTGCGGAACGGAGCTGGGGGCGTACGGCGAATGCCCGTCGTGCGCACTGGCCGTACCGCCGCAGGACATCGAGATGCGCCCGGGCGACGGACTCGACCCCGGCCGCGACGACCCGGTCAGCCGCGCCCTGCGCGCGCCGCGCCGACTGCTGCAGCCGCTGGAGACCGAGCCCGCCTGAGGGGCCGGCCGCCCCGCTCCGGCGACGGCCGCCCGGCGGAGGCGTCGTGCTATAACGGCTGGAGGGCCGAACGTGCGAGCCCGCCGGACCGGGCAGCGGTCACCGAGCGCAGGGGGAGGGCCGATGACCGGCAGCATGAACAACCACCTGCGCAGAGGCATCGCCCGGCTGCCCCGCCCGGTCGGGCTCCTGCTCCTCCTCCTCACCGAAGTCCTCCTCGCGGAGGGCGGCAGCCTCTCCGCGGCGGTCGCGCTCGCCGCCACCGCCGCCGCCGGTTCCGCCCTCGTCGCCTGCTCGGTGATCAGCGCCCGCTGCGCCGCCCCCGTGCCCCGCACCCGGGTCCGCACGGCCATGCGCGACCGGGAGAAACGCACCGCGTTCCTGCCGCAGCGCGATCCCGACGCCAAGGGGCGCAGGAGGCCCCGAGCCCCCGGCCATGCCCTCCTGACGGCCGCGTAGGGACCTCGCCCACCTCGCTTCGCCCAGGTACGCGCTCACGTGTGTGCCCGGCGCACCCCCACGCGGGCCGTCATGCCGAGCCAGATCTCTCTCCCGGCACGACGAGACCCCCCGGAGGGCTCACCCATGTCCACGTTCATGTCCGCTTTCGCCGGCCTGGTCGGCTCCTTCGCCGACCTGCTGCAACCGCTCTTCCAGGGCGCGGCCACCGCCGCCGCGATCGTCCTGTTCACCGCCCTCGTGCGACTTGCCGTGCACCCTCTCTCGCGGGCCGCGGCGCGCGGACAGAAGGCGCGCACCAGGCTCCAGCCGCAGATCGCCGCGTTGCGCAAGACGCACGCCAAGAACCCTGAGCGCATGCAGAAGGCGCTCATGGAACTGCACAAGGAGGAGAAGGTCTCGCCACTGTCGGGCTGCCTGCCCAGCCTCCTGCAGATGCCCGCCTTCTTCCTGCTCTACCACCTCTTCTCCAGCCAGCGGATCGGCGGCGACCCCAACGAGCTGCTCAGCCACCGGCTCTTCGGTGCACCGCTCGGCGAGCGCTGGCACGACGCGCTCGCGGACGGCGGGCTCCTCGGCGAGCAGGGCGTGGTCTACCTCGGCCTCTTCGTGATCGTCGCCACCGTCGCCACGTTCAACTACCGGCGCACGAAGAACCAGCTCGCCAAGGCCCCCGCCACGCCCACCACCGGGCCGGACGGACAGCCGGTGCCCGGCATGGGCGCGATGACGAAGCTGATGCCGCTGATGTCGTTCTTCACGCTCGTCTCGGTCGCGTACGTGCCGCTCGCCGCCGCCCTCTACATCGTCACCAGCACCACCTGGACCGCGGTCGAGCGGGCCGTCCTCTACCGCGACATGCCGGCCGCGGGCGCCGCCATGGCCACGGTGGCGTGATCACCGGGGCGCGTGCAATCGGTCCAGTGTGTGAACAGGGTCTTGCGGAGTGATCCGATGTCTTGGAGGATCGGCCAAGCCTGCGATGGCCGCAACCCATCCGACGGGCCCGATCTCGACCAAGGGGAGAAAGACCGTTGAAGCTGCTTCGTGTGGGTACGGCGGGTGCGGAACGGCCGGCGCTGCTGGACCAGGACGGCACCCTGCG
Source organism: Streptomyces sp. NPDC058231 (assembly GCF_042882275.1). Lineage (NCBI taxonomy): Bacteria > Bacillati > Actinomycetota > Actinomycetes > Kitasatosporales > Streptomycetaceae > Streptomyces > Streptomyces sp. NPDC058231. The sequence continues at coordinate 11,366 of NZ_JBHVWN010000115.1, forward strand.
TGACCTGTCGGGAATCGTCACCGACATCGACAGCGCCCTGCTCGCCGACGAGTCCGCGATGGCCCGCGTGCGCGCCGCCGCGGCCGCCCCCGGCGAGCTGCCGGTGCTCGACGCCGACGGGCTGCGCGTCGGGCCGCCGCTCGCCCGGATCGGCAAGATCGTGTGCATCGGGCTGAACTACCACGACCACGCCACCGAGACCGGGGCGGCGATCCCGGCCGAGCCGATCCTGTTCTTCAAGGCGCCGGACACCGTGGTCGGGCCCGAGGACACGGTGCTGGTGCCGCGCGGCAGCGTCAAGACCGACTGGGAGGTCGAGCTCGCCGTCGTCATCGGCCGCACCGCCCGCTACCTCGACTCCGCCGAGGAGGCGCTCGGCCATGTCGCCGGGTACGCGGTCGCGCACGACGTCTCCGAGCGCGAGTTCCAGATCGAGCGCGGTGGTACCTGGGACAAGGGCAAGAACTGCGAGACGTTCAACCCGCTCGGGCCGTGGCTGGTGACCGCGGACGAGATCCCCGACCCGCAGGCGCTGCCGATGAAGCTCTGGGTCAACGGCGAGCTGAAGCAGGACGGCACGACCGCCGACCAGATCTTCCCGGTCGGCGAGGTGGTCCGCTATCTCAGCCGGTTCATGACGCTCTACCCGGGCGACGTCATCAACACCGGCACCCCCGCCGGGGTGGCCATGGGGCAGCCGGAACCCAAGCCGTATCTGAGGGCCGGGGACGTCGTGGAGCTGGAGATCGACGGACTGGGGCGGCAGCGCCAGGAGCTGAAGGACGCCTAGAGCCTGGAAAGATCGGAGGGGTGGGCCCCCGGGGCGGCCGCGGGGCCCCCCACCCCCCCCACCAACGGGGGTTGGGGGTGGGGAAAGGGGCCGCCCCCCCCCCCCCCCCCCCCCCGGCCACGCCGGAAAAAAAAATCCCACCC
>NZ_JBHVWN010000116.1:0-12294 GCF_042882275.1 Streptomyces sp. NPDC058231
GGAATTGATGATCAGAAGCATGCTCGGATCCATGGCCGGCGCGCTGTGGGTCAGCGAGCCGACGAAGACGGCGTCGAAGTCGGACGGCTTCGATCCTCAGCTTCCGGTTCGACTCGACCGGCCCAGGCCCGGCACACCGACTGGGGCTGTGATCGGATTGGTCTCGGGTGAGCGTCGGCGGGCGAGGGCGAGGCTGGCCATCGTCGTGATCGCCATCGCGGCGACGCCGACCAGCGCCGCGGTCGTGTAGGCGTCGTCGTTCGGGAAGAGGCGGCCCGTGGCGGTGCCGGCGGCCAGGACCAGACCGCCGATGGCGCTGCCCAGGGAGTACCCGACGCTGCGGACGACGTAGTTGAAGCTCATGGCGCTCGACGTCTCGCTCTTGGGGGTGACGGCCAGGATGACGCCGGGCATGGCGGCCGAGAAGCTGCCGACGCCGAAGCCCAGCACGCTCATGGCCGCGAGCAGTTCGGCCAGGTTGGACCGGGCGGTGGCGAACAGGACGAACCCGCCGCCGACGATGGCGGCGCTGCCGGCCAGGAGCAGGGGGCCGTCAATCCGTTCGCGGACCCGCGGCGTGAGCTTGCCGGCGACGAACCCCAGCACGGAGAACGGGATGAGGACCAGCCCCGCCACGAAGGTGGTCAGTCCGAAGCCGTAGCCGGCGCTGTGCGGCGTCTGCGCGTAGCGGGTGATGAGCGTGAGCAGGAGGTACATGCCGCTCCCGCCGACGAACATGGCGATGTTCGCCCCGGCGACCGCCGGGTGCCGTACCGCCCGGACGTCGACCAGGGGCGTCTTGGTTCGCAGTTCGGAAACGGTCCAGACGCAGAGCAGGAGTACGGCGGCGACGGCAAGGGTCACCGCCACGGCGAGGTGTCGGCTCCACAGGCTCCTCTCGCCGGCCAGGAACAGGACGAGGAGCAGTCCACCCGCCAGGACGAGCGCACCGGCCACGTTCACGTGAGCGGAGCGGCCTTCGGGAGCTGCGGGCATGGAGCGCCACGCGGTCACGAAGGCGATGGCGGTGACGAGCAGGCCGAGGCCGTAGGCGGCCCGCAGTCCGCCGAACTCGGCGAGCAGCGCGGCCAGCGGGTAGCCGACGCCGGCTCCGATGATGGAGACCACTGAGATCAGGGCGATCGTGGCCGCGCTGCGCTCCTCGGGAAGATGGTCGCGGGCCACGCCCATCATCAGCGCCGTGAGACCGAGTCCGACGCCTTGGGCCGCTCTGCCCACGAGCAGCCAGGCGAACGGCAGCGGCAGCACGGTGAGCGCGCTGCCGACGACGACGATCGCCAGCGTGGCGAGAATCGTGGCCCGCCGGTGCGGACCGGCTCCGAGCCGGCCGAGTACGGGTGTGGCGACGGCGCCGCTGAGCAGGGCGATGGTCAGCGTCCACTGCGCGCTGTCGAGGGAGACGTGGAACGTGGTCGCCACGCTGGTGATGAGCGGCGTCCCGAGGCTGGCGACCGCCGCCACGACAAGGGCGATGAACATCAGGGCGGGGACCAGCAGACGTGCCTCGGAACGTATCAGGGCAGTGCTCATGGGCTGGTCATGAGCCTGGGCCGCGGTCACCGGTCCGACTCCTCTCGGGCGTGACTTTCGAGCTCCGCCAGATGCAGCAGCGCCGGAAGGGCTGCTGCCAAGGCCTCGACCTCGTCACCGGTGAGTTCGTCGATCAACCGCGCGTACGCGTCGACGCCCGCCTGGCGTCGCGTCCGGACGTACGACGCGCCGGCCTCGGTCAGGCACACCAGCGTGACCCGCTTGTCGGACGGGTCGCCCTTCCGCTCGACCAGCCCGGATTCCTCCATCACCCGGACCAGGACGGTAATCGCGGGCTGGGTGACGCCCTCGGTCACCGCCAGATCGGTGATCCGTCGCGGGCCGGTCTTGTCCAGGGTGGCCAAGGTGGCGGCGGACGTCAGGCTCATGTCGCGGGGAAGGCGTCTCACGGCTCTGGTGGCCAGACCGTAGAGGGCTGACCCGATGGCATCGGAAGCGCCGTGCGCGGCGTCTCGGCGACTCATGCCTGAAGCATAGCAGATTTATATGAATCCTTTATGCATCTCGGTGAGCGCGGCCGGCCACTGCGCCGCCCCGAGCACCTGTACGCCGATCGCGGCTATGACCACGAGGTCTACCGGGACAAGGTCCGCCGGTTCCAGATCACCCCGCACATCGCCCGGCGCGGCACCGGGCACGGCTCCGGCCTGGGCGTGTACCGCTGGGTCGTGGAAGGAGCGATCGCGCTGCTGCACTGCTTCCGCCGCTTGCGTATCCGCTGCGAGATCCGCGACGACATCCCCCACGCGTTCGTCGCCCTTGGCTGCGCCATCATCTGCTGGCGACGACTGCGCACCGCACTTTGTCGAGAGTAGGGGCGGGCGATCGCCCCAGGGGATGGCCTGCTCGATGCGTCAGAACGCATACGTAGCAGTCGGGTCCGCGCAGCCTCACATACGGGATCTCAGCACGTCGATCTCACAGCCCGGCGCGGAGGGGTCGAAGCCGTGCTCGATCAGCCAACGAACCGCCAGCAGGCTTCGCAACGACCACCACGCGTGGATCACGTCGAGGTCGATGGCGGTGCCATAGCCGGCGATGACGTCGTCGAGGTGCTCCTCGTGTCCGAGCGTGAAGGTGGCGAGGTCGTACAGGGCATCACCCTGGCCCGCCTCGGACCAGTCGATGATGCCTGTGACCTCGTCGCCGTCGACGAAGACGTGCGCGATCTGCAGGTCGCCGTGCGTGAATGCCGGAGTCCACGGCCGGAGCGCGGCCTCGGCGACCTGGCGGTTGCGGGTGACCACGTCGGCGGGCAGGACGCCGTTCGTCACGAGCAACTCGCACTCGTCGTCGAGTTCCGCCGCCAGCGCGACGACGCTCCGGCCAGCCCGGCCCGTCAGGGGCGGCAGGGGCGCTTCGTGCAGCTTCCGGATGGCGGCACCCGCCGCGGCCCACGCCGCCGGCGACCCGGTCGACGGCCCGCCGAGGCGTCCAAGCGTCGTCCCCGGGAGTGCGGCGATCGCGAGCACGGGCGGCTTCCGCCACAGGACCTCCGGGGTCGGGACCGGCGCGAGGGACATCGCCTCGACCTCGACGTCGATGCGCGTCCGATCGGCGTCCACCTTCAAGAACACGTCGCCGACGCGCAGAGTCGCGCGCTCGGAATGGGCGACGACGACTTCGACCTCATCCATGGGCGACCAGTATCCCGGGGATGATCGCCGACGTCACCGGGTTTGTCGCGTGCGATTTCGAGGCTGACCGCGTCCCGTTACCCGGCGGCCTCGTGCACGACACCGACCTCTGACCAGGTCAAGCCCACCACTTTTGTTAGGAGTTCTTAGGTATGCGATGCCTCAGAGGCGCTTCGGTGACGCGCTGAATTCCGCCCGTCGCTCGGGGCGTGCTCCTCGCCGGGGCAAATTCAGCTGTAGATTGCGATCTTGCTGGCGGAGATGACTGAACGCTGAGTTGCCGGCTTGCGACCAGCCTCATCAGATGACGCTTCGGATGATCGTGACGTCGATGACGCGAGCGTCGGCGCCTGGGGAGTCCACTGCGACATGCACCTTGAACTTGCCTCGGTCGCCCACCCGGTATACGAACCGGGTCAGTTGCTCAGCGTCGCCGACGGCGATGCGACCGTCCGGCAGTAGTACTGAGCCGTCGAACACCGTGGCAAATGCGGGGTCGGCTCCTTCGGGATCCTCAGACTGCGGCTGCACGAAAAAAAGTACCTTGAGCATCGCAGCTTCCGGGGCGGGTCACCGTCTGGGGTACAGGGCCCGGCGATCCGCGGCTGCGCCGTGTGGGCGCGAGTGACCAAATGCGATGCCGCAGGCAGGCAGCGGCGGGGCCCGAGGGCCCCGGCTGCGTGCCCGCTGGGATGGTGTGTCAGACCATGGCGAGCCGGTCCACCAGCAGCTCCACCCTCGGCTCGGTGTCCTCCGGCGGCAGCCGTCCCGCCCGGGTCAGAGTCGCCAGCCCGTGCAGGGACGCCCAGAACACCTCGGTGAACAGTCCCGGGTGGACGCCGTCCCCGGCGACCTCGCCCAGGCTCTCCAGCAGCGCGGCGAAGGCGTCCTTGAGAGGTTCCGGGGTGTCCTCGTCCGCGAACGCCAGGCCGCCGTCGAGCTGGAACATGGCGTCGTAGACCGCCGGGTTGCGTTCGGCGAAGTCGAGGTAGGTGCGGGCGAGGGTGGCGACCCGCTCGCGCGGGCCGTCCGCGGCGCTGCTGGCCGCGGCCCGCAGCGCCGCGGCCATCTCGGCGGCGCCCTCGAGGGCGACGGCGCCGATGATCTCGCGCTTGCCGCGGAAATGGCTGTAGAGGACGGGCTGGCTGTATTCGATGCGCTCGGCGAGCTGACGCGTGGTGACCGCGTCCCAGCCCTGCTGCTCGGCGATTTCGCGGGCCGTCGCCACGATGAGGCGCTCGCGGCCCGCCCGTTCACGCTCCTTGCGTTCCTGTACCGACATGATTCGATCCTAGCATCGCTAGACAAGTGAGCGGCAGCAGTACTAGCGTTGCCTCATCATCTAGCAACACTAGATTGCAAGAGGGTCATCATGTTCAATGCACTCGAGGTCGTCACCACCGTGGTCGTCGGCGTGATGGTGGGGGTGGAGTTCTCCGTCGCCTTCGTCATCAATCCGATCCTCAACGCACTCCCCGGCGACAGTGGCCAACTTGGCCGCGCCCACGGGGGCCGGATGCTCGGCGCCGTGATGCCGGCCTGGTACATCACCTCGCTCATTCTCGTCGCGGTCTGGGCCATCGTCAGATGGCACCACCACGGCACCGGCCTCATCGTCACCGCCGCCGCGCTGTTGATCCTCAGCGTGATCATGTCGATCCTGCTGCTCGTCCCGATCAACAACCGGGGCAAGACATGGACCCCTGACAACCGGCCCGCCGACTGGAAGCAGCAGATGAACCGCTGGGACCGCCTCCACTACGTCCGCGTCGCCGTGATCATCGCCGCCTTCACCCTGCTGGTCGCCGCCCTCACCTGAGCCCGCGGGCCCCCCGCCCGGCCGTCAGCCGCAACCGCTCGGCCGTGCGTCCGAAGTGCAGTTCCTCGGCAAGCGTCAGGAAAGCCTCCGGCTCCGCGCGCTCCAGTAGGGTGCCTCCGGCGTTGAGTACGGCCCAACGACCTTACGTCGATGGTGCGTTGTTGAGGCCCACCGGGCTGCAGACCATCAGAGGCATCACCCCAGCACCCTCCCGAAGGGAAATTCCATGGTCACTACGGTTCGCGTCAAGGCGTTCGACCACCTGGTCCTCAACGTCGCCGATGTCGAACGGTCCCTGGACTTCTACACCAACCTGCTCGGCCTGGAGCCGATGCGCGTAGCGGAGTGGCGGGCCGGCAAGGTCCCCTTCCCGTCGGTGCGGATTACCCCGGAGACCATCATCGATCTGGTCGCCGGCCCGCGCGGCGAGTCCAACGTCGACCACCTCTGCCTCACCGTGCATCCGGTCGACTGGGACGAGGTCATCAAGTCCGGCACCTTCACCGTCCTGGAGGGCCCTGTCGAGCGCTTCGGTGCCCGCGGCACCGCCACCTCCATCTACATCCAGGACCCGGACACCAACACCCTCGAACTCCGCTGGTATCCCCAGGACGCGGGCCCCAGCGACACCCACTGACCGATAGTGAGAGGAAGCACCGAAAATGGCCAAGTTCCAGAGCCTCGACCCGCACACGCCGATGTTCACGCAGTTCAAGGAGAAGACCGGGCCCATCGTCCTGGCCAACACCTTCTTCGTCCCGAAGGAGAGGACTGAACCGTTCCTGGCCCTCTTTCGGAGGCAGGCCGAGTTCATGAAGGCTCAGCCGGGATTCGTCTCCCTGCAGATGCACAAGGGAACGGCGGACAGTCAGCTTCTGATGAACGTCGCGGTCTGGGAGTCGACCGAGGCGCTCGCCACGGCGTTCGGCAGCCCGGAGTTCCAGCGCATGGCGGCCGAGTTCCCCGACGACATCGTGTCGTATCCGCACATCTTCGAGCAGATCGACGCATGACCCCGACGAACTACGTCCCTTGATGACCTGCGTGGCTCTCGGCTCTGGTTCGGGTGAGGTCTTTGATCCAGATCACCGAGGCACGCAGGTGAAGCCCGGCGAGGTAGCTTTCCGGGGTCTTGTCGTAGCGGGTCGCGATGCCCCGCCACGCCTTGAGCTTGTTGATCAGGTGCTCGACGGTGTCCTTCTCCTCGTAGAGCTCGGCGTCGTGGTCGACGGGGCGTCCCCCTTTGCAGGCCTTCGTCTTCCGGTTGGCGGCCTGGTCCCGTTTCTCCGGGATGAGGGCCTTGATGCCGCGCCTGCGCAGGTGGGCGCGGTTGCCGCGGGACGAGTACGCCGTGTCCCCGGCGGCCGCGTCCGGCCTGGTGCGAGGTCGCCCCACCGGGCCGCGGACCCGGATCTTCCCCAGCACCGGGATGAACTGTGGGCTGTCGGCCGCCTGTCCCGCGGTCAAGACGAACGCAACGGCCGGCACTTGCGGTCGGCGGCGAGATGACCTTTGACGTCTGCCCGCCCCGTGAGCGCCCCAGCAGAGCGGCTTCAGCCGGACCCTGCGCCGGCGCAGGACGCGCCGTCGCTAGTCCCGCTCGGGATCGGCACCACCGTCCTGCCCGCTTCGTCCCTCGGGACCGCCCCCTTTGACCTGGCCCCCTCCGCTTCGGGTACTGGCGCCGTCAATCAGGCGCCGTCGTCGTCAGCGGGCTGTTGGGCCCACGCGGAGGCGATCGTCTCCGGGGTGGTGGACGGAGGCAGTCCCGCGAGTGCCTGCAGCTGGCTGGGCCGGTAGGGGGTCGGGCCGTGCCACTCCACGAGCATCACGGTGGCGTCGTCGTTGAGGCGGCCGTGGTGGTAATCCAGGTGGTGGCCGATCAGCCGACGCAGGGTTTCTGGGACGGGGAGGTCGTCGGCGTGGTGACGAATGAGGAAGTCGGTCAGGCCGTTGAGGCCGAATTCCTGTCCTTCTCGATTGCGCGCTTCGGTGATGCCGTCGGTGTAGAGCAGCAGGCGGTCCCCGGGTTCCAGCTGGTCGCGACGTAGGGTGCCGGGCTGGTCCAGCCCAGTTCCCATAGGAGGAGCCGGCGGGCAGGACAGGTGCACGACGGTACGGTTGCCGCGGACAACGACCGGGGGAGGGTGACCGGAGTTCGTCCAGGTCAGCACGCCAGTGGCCAGGTGAAGGTCGGCCAGGATGCCCGTGGCGTAGCGGCTGCCCGCAAATTGCTCGGTCAGGACCTCACCGACGCCTTCCGCTGTCTGCAGAAGGTCAGCGCCCTGGCGGCGCTGATTGCGAGCGGCCGCCAACGCGAGGTTCACGGTCAATCCGGCAGCGGTGTCGTGCCCCATGGCGTCGAAGACAGACAGATGCACGGTCTCCCCGGTCAGGGCGTAGTCGAAGGCATCTCCGCTGACTTCGTAGGCCGGTTCCATGATCGCGCTGATCAAGACACGGTCGGAGGCGAAAGTCCGCGGCGGCATCAGCTGCCATTCCATCTCGGCGGATACTTCCATCCTCCGGCGGCGGACCAACCGGGAGTACGAGTCGCTCGTGTCACGCTTGCTCACCAGAAGGAGGGCGACCAATCCGGCGAGCCTATTCAGATCCTCATCCGCCTCGACCTGCGCGCCTGGCACGCCGACCCGGAGCACACCAAGACGCTCGGTGCCGTCCAGCAACGGGACCCACCACTGGCCCTTCGCAGAAGCCGAGGCCGCAAAGACCTTCCCCAGTTGGAAGGCCCGCCCCGCCACGGTCCCTTCAACGGACAACTCGGCCGGCACGCCGGCGCCACCGGCGCCGACCTCAACGTTACCGGCCAGCAGGTACAGCCGCTCCTGTTGCAGATCGGTCAGATAGATCAGCACCTGAGGCCAGCCCACCCCGGCAGCGTGCGACGCCACCGTGCCAGGCAACTGCTCCAAAGTCATCAGATGACTCGCAGCGATCAGCTCCGCCAGCACCCGTGCACGCGCCGCTTCCGCGCTGTTCATCGACGCACACCTTTCTCAACGGCCGAGGGAGCCGCGCTCCTGACGGCATTTCCGGCTCCGGCGCCCTTCTGTTCGACCGCGCAGACTCATCCGAGCCGCATGACTAGGGCCTTTCGTTTGGATCAGGCTGGATCAGGGAGCGGGGTCTGGTGCCGTGCATCGCAAGGCGGAGGAGGGAGTCATGGCGGAGCCCTGACGACCGACGACAACGCGGCGAGGTGCGGTGCCAGACCCCGCGAGCCCAGCATGATCCAAACGAAAGGCCCTAGCCCACGCCGCGACGGCAACGCGACCTCGTCAAGGCCCTCGACCATCGTCACCTTCACTGGCTTTACGCACTGGAGCCCCTCTTCGATCGCCGGAGCCCGGCGTTCGCCTCTGTGCTGCGAGCGCAAGGGCCGCTGCCAACAGCAGTTCAGCGATATCACCGCCGTAGTACATGATCTCCGCGCCACCCCGAACCTGGCGGATGGTCGCGTGCACGTCGATGAGGAATCCCCCATACATGAGCTGGGAGATCGTCGCGTGCGTGGCGATGGCGACCCCGAGGGCCACCAGGGGGCGGCACGCTGGGTTGGATGGGGGCCGGATCGGGTGGCGATGACGTAAACGAACAGGCAGCCCGACAGAAGGTCCACAGTGCCGACAAGGAAGACAGGCGCCGAGAGGCTCACCCATCGGCGCCGTCGGGGCGGGTGGTTGTCGGCTCAATCGAGGATGGCGAGATGATCGGCGTCGCCGCCCCGCCACTCGATGAGGAAGATGGTCGCGTCGTCGCTGGTGATGTCGCCTCGTTCCTGTTTCAGGGCGTGGGAGAGCCCACGCACCACCGACCTGACCGCGGTGCGGTCACGGAGGATCCGGTTGGTGCACTCGATTAGTTGTTCCTCACCGAACTGTTCCCCGCCGGCTTGGTGCTCCTCGATCAGGCCGTCGGTGAAGCACAGCAACCGGTCCCCGGGTTCCAGGATCCGCTCGCTGACTGTCGGCTGTTCCCCGCCGAAGCCGACCGGCAATGTGGTGGGGCTCTCCAGCCGGTCCACCACGGCGCGGTCACGGATCAGCAGCGGTGCCGGGTGGCCGGCGTTGACCCATTGAATGCGGCCCGTGGTGATGTTCAGACACATCATCTGTGCGGTGACGAAGTGGTCGGGGCCGAACTGCTCATTGATGGCCTTGTCCATGAACGCATACACCTGGGACAGACCGGTGTTGGCCCGTCGAGTGTGGCGATAGGCGCCGATGGCCACCGTTGCCATGGTTGCCGCGTCCAGCCCGTGGCCCATCGCGTCGATCATGGCCACATGAAGGATGTCGCCGTTGAGGGCGTAGTCGAAACTGTCGCCGGCCACGTCGTACGCGGGCTCCAGGATTCCGGCCACCTCAACCTGCGGAACAGTCATCGACAGCGGGGGCAGCAACGACCACTGGATCTCCGCGGCCACGCTCATCGGGGCGCTGCGTCGTGCCTGGAAGAACAGGTCGGTGTAGGCATCCTTGGTGACGATCATGTCGGCGACCAAACCGGCGAGTCTGCGCAGCAACCGCCGGTCGTCGTCATCGACGCTGTCCAGGGTGACGGCCATCGCCCCGATCTGGTCACTGCCGTCCAGCAGCGGCAGATACATCCGCACACTGCCGTCCTGCGGCACCTCCACCGCTTTGCGGCTCAGGAACGCCTCGCCGGCGGGAGAGTCCTCGACCGGTTGGGGGTCACCGGCCGTCAGCCGCCGGCCCAGCAGCGGCACCAGCAGCATTTGTTCGTAGTCCTGCAAGAGGATCGAGAGGTCCCGGCCACCGACTCTGGCCACCTCTTCCGCAACGAGCGGGGCGATCAACTGCGGAGGCATCTCGTGAGCCCGGTCCAGCAGCACACCCAGCAACCGCTCGCCAAACCCCTCCGACCGGTCCACCCCAAACCTGCTCGGGTTCCGCCCGCCTTCGGTCATCGCTGCTTGCATCCCTTTCGTCCAGTTGCTGCGGGGAACTCACTGGGCGACTGTCTCCTCGATGTGTTCGCCAGGCGCCGGAACGAGGCGGTACGAGCCAGGATGGGGATCACCTTCTCGCGCCCTCGGCGCCCGCGCCTTCAACACCCCGGCCACGCCTTCCAGCTCACAGCGCCTGGACCCAACGCACACCGCGACACCCCCGGATCCATCGGGCACTGAAGGGCGATCCGCTCGAACAGCGTTCACCGCCCCGTACGCACGGGCTCCGCCCACGACAGCGATCAACCCGTACAGCTTGACACCGCCAACCGCACCAACGAGCCGATTACACCGGGGGCGGCATGTCGCACCCGGCCAGAAGAGTTGGGCGCGGCTTCCGGCCGGCAGACTTCTCTGCCGTGGTCTTCTTCGCCGCCTTCTTGCGGGGCTTCATCTCGCCCGGCTCGGACCCGTCCGGGGCGCTGCTATCTGCGGTCATCGGCCCCTTCGACAACGACACCGCCGCCGACTTCGTCGGCAACCTGGACGAGGCAGCGGTGGAAGAACGCGAGTCCGTGATCCGCGGCGTACTCGAACACGCCGTCGGCCGTGCGGACTACGTGGACGCCCCTTGTGGTGTCCACGTAGCGTTCACCCTCAATTCATTGCAACGAAAAGGATCAGGGTTGTTGCATTAGATTCAAAACCATTGCAACGATTTCTCGGCTTCCACCTGCAATAACATCGAAATTGAGCAGCGGGTATGTTGCTAAAATCTTGAACGCAACGTAGCTTTTCCATTATCGGAAACAAAGGATCGAAGGAGAGCACGATGCAGAAGTTCGACACCCCCGCCCCCGTCTCGGCCGTCCTCGACATCCCCGCGGGACGTATCCAGTTCATCGCAGCAGACCGGGCCGACACCACCGTCGAGGTCCTGCCCGCAAACCCCTCGAAGAACCGCGACGTGAAGGCGGCGCAGCAGATCCAGATCGCCTACAGAGACGGTGTCCTGCGCATCGGGGCCCCGGAGACGAAGAACCGGATCCTTGGCCCTTCCGGCTCCGTCGAGGTGACCGTCCAACTGCCCAGCGGCTCCAGCATCGAGGCGAAGGCCGCCGCCGCCGAACTCCGCGGCGTGGGGCGCTTCGGCGACGTCGCCTTCGACGGCGGCTCCGGCTCGGTCAAACTTGACGAGGCCACAAGCGCCCGCCTCACCGGCCTCGACGCCGACATCACGGTCGGCCGTCTGAACGGTCCCGGCGAGATCAGCACCCAGAAGGGCGACCTGAACATGACTGAGGCCGTGCGCGGCGCCCTCACGCTGAACACCCAGATCGGCAACATCACCATCGGCGCCGCCCGCGGAGTCTCCGCCTGCCTGGACGCCGGCACCACCTACGGCCGGATCAACAACACGCTCAAGAACACCGACGACACCCCCGGCCTGACCATCCATGCGACCACCGCCCAGGGCGACATCACCGCCCGCAGCCTCTAATGACCTGGCCATCGCGGCGCACGGGCTGCGCAAGTCCTACGGCGGCAAGACCGTGCGCGACCGCATCAACCTGACGGCTCCGGAAGACGGGCCAGTATGCCGCCCGCTGCTCCCCGCACCCGCGGCAAGTCCAATCTCTGCTCCCCGCACCGGCGGGGATGGTTGCGATCCGTCGGTTCGGTGTCAGCGGGGGAGTGTCAGCTGCGAGATCGTCTGGTGTTGGACTGCGGTGCTGGGCAGAGAGTTGAGGGTATACGTGCAGGTCGTGTACTTGCACGAAGGCGAATGATCGCACCGGGAAGAAGACCTTCACTCATCGAAGAAGGCCAAAACAGGCGCCTGCGGCAGACGGTCTACTCCCTCGACACGGTCCAGATCACAGACGGTCTGATCACCGCGTACCGCAGGGTGATCAATCCGACAAAAGTTGTGCGCGCAAGACGGGCGACGAAGGAATGCGCGCGAGTAGGTGAAATCGATCATGGAGAACGGTATGCATCCACCTGCTGAAACTTCCCAATGACAGGCCGCTATGAGCCCTGTGTGTGAACGGGCTGCGCGCTGACCCACCTTCGGCGCCCGAGCCGTTCGCTCGATTCGATTCCTTTGCGGGCGATGCGGACGCCGATACGTTTCCCGCGGAGCCATCTACGCAGGTCAGGTATGTCGTAAGCCTTGTCGGCGTGGAGCTTTCCGGGTTTATGGTTCCAGCCGCGATGGGGGTCGTGTCTCGATTGGAGACCGGCCACCATGGGCTTCAGGCCCTGGCTGTCGTGGGTGTTGGCGGCGGAGACGCCGACGACCAGGGGCAGTCCGGCCGCGTCCGACAGGA
>NZ_JBHVWN010000117.1:0-12189 GCF_042882275.1 Streptomyces sp. NPDC058231
TCGCGGCCAACGACGCCACAGCCCCCTCCACAACTCCCATAGCACGATGATGACGGATCATCACGGAACAGACGGGTTGTTTCTCTGCAAGCCCTAGTGGTAGATCTAGTCCGGAGCGAGGATGCCGACGCGCCCACCGCGACCGGCCGGCTGGTCACGCCTACGAACCCGATGGCCGCTGGTCTGGCATGGGTGGATCGCAAGAGCAACGGGCCGGACGGGCTCCGGAGAGGTTGCGAGCAGCATCGCGTCTTCCGCAGTGACCCGACGCACCGGGCGGCCCACGCGCCACGTCGGGGCCAGGTCGGCCGATCAGGTGCCGATACCGCGATTCTGCGTAATGCCTTCGAGTAATGCGCTACTCGTAAAGGGCGAACCGGAACAATAAGGGACGGGTGATGGAAGGGAGATCGACGGGAGAGTGGTGCATGCCCCTGCGGAAACATAAGGCGCAGTTGAAGACCCGGGCCGAGAAGGCGGCGGTCAGTGGCTACGGTGCGATGGATGCGCGCCTGCCCGTCAGCGAGCTGGCCAGGCAGTTGCTGCGCAAGGCCTTCCCCGACCACTGGTCCTTTCTCCTCGGCGAGATCGCCCTCTACTCGTTCGTGGTCCTGCTCGTCACCGGCGTGTACCTCACCCTGCTCTTCGACCCGAGCATGATGGAGAGCGTCTACACCGGTTCCTATGCGCCCCTTCAGGGCGTGAGGATGACGCAGGCCTACACCACCACCCTCAATATCAGCTTCGACGTGCGCGGAGGACTGCTGATCCGTCAGATCCACCACTGGGCGGCACTGGTGTTCGTCGCCGCGATCGCCGTCCATATGCTGCGGATCTTCTTGACCGGCGCATTCCGCAAGCCGCGGGAGGCCAACTGGATCGTGGGCGTGACACTGTTCGTACTCGCGCTCCTCGAAGGATTCGCCGGCTACTCGCTGCCCGACGATTTGCTGTCCGGTACGGGCCTGAGGACGGCGGCCACCATCGTGGGGTCGATCCCTGTCGTCGGAACGTACGTGGAGCTGTTCGTCTTCGGAGGACAGTTCCCGGGCAATGACGTGATCCCTCGTCTGTACGCCGTGCACATCCTGCTCGTGCCCGGCCTGATCGTGGCGCTGATCACCGCTCATCTCATGCTGGTGGTCTACCTCAAACACACCCAATGGGCGGCGCAGGGGAAGACCAACAAGAACGCCGTCGGCCCACCGGCGTTCCCGCACTTCACCGCGAAGACCACAGGATTCTTGCTCATGGTGTTCGGCGTACTGGCCCTGCTGGGCGGGCTCGCCCAGATCAACCCCGTATGGAACTACGGCCCCTACCGTGCCGACCAGGTCTCCGGTAACGCACAGCCGGACTGGTATGTCGGGTTCCTGGAGGGTGCGCTCCGGCTGATGCCGCCATGGGAGACCGACATCGCGGGTCACACCATCATGTGGAATGTGTTCATTCCGACGCTCGTGCTGCCGGGCGTGGTCTTCACGGTGCTGTTCCTCTACCCCTTCTTGGAGAAGTGGGTGACGGGCGACCACAGGGAACACCATCTGTGCGACCGGCCGCGCAACCGGCCGACCCGCACCGGGCTCGGCGTGGCGGCCATCGTCTTCTATGCCGTTCTCCTGGTCGCCGGCGGCAACGACGTCGTCGCCTTCTCGTTCAGGGCTTCGATCGAGGTCATGACCTGGATCCTCAGGATCGCGCTGATCGCCGCCCCGCTCCTGGCATTCGCGCTGACCAAACGCCTCTGCCTCGCCCTTCAGATGCGGGACCGCCACCGGCTGACCGAGGGCGAGGAGACGGGCCGGGTGACCCAATCGATGGATGGCGACCTGTCGGAGAGCCACCGCGACCTGAGCCCGACAGCCCGCTACCGCATCTTGGTGCGTGATGTACCGACGCCCCTGGAGCTCCCCGCGGAGGGTCCGGTCTCGCGTCGGCGACGGCTTCGGGCCGTACTGAGCGGGTGGTACTACAAGGACCTCGTGGAGCTGCCCGCCACGGATGAGCAACGGTCCCTGATCGCCGAGCGGACCGCGCCGCCGGAGCCGGTTCGCGAGTCCGAGGACTGAGAGCCGCCCTCAGCCCTGCACGCGCGCGTATTGGAAGACCATTCCGAACACTCCCGCCAGGGCCAGGCCAAGCCCGATCAGGAAGAGCCACAGACCGAACACCACACCGAGAGCGAGCACGGCCGTCCCCGCGGCTGTCAGCGGCGGCCAGATGCTGTGCGGCGAGAAGAAGTCCACCGGGCCGGACCGCTCATTGATCTTCCCGTCTCCGCGGTCCTCGGGGCGCAGCCCCTTCCTCCGGTAGTTGGTGGCGAAGAAGAACGCGACCAGCAGAGCCATGAGGAACGAGATGGTAAGCGCCGCCGTGCCTGTCGGATCCCGGGACCACACGGCGTAGAGAACATCGGTCACGAGAAAGAACCCCGCGACTCCGGCGAAAAGAATGGCCTCGGTCTTCATTCGCCCGACTCCCCCTCGTCGCCCGAAATGGAGTGGGACCCGCCTCGGCCGAGTCCCGGCTTCTCCTTGAGGGGGTGGTGCAGGTCGAAGGCCGGTGAGTCGGAACGTACGCGGGGCAAAGCCCGGAAATTGTGCCTCGGGGGTGGACATGAAGTCGCCCACTCCAGGGAACGGCCGAACCCCCACGGGTCGTCCACTTCGACCTTCGGTGCGTAACGGCTGGTGTGCCACACGTTGTACAGGAACGGCAGTGTCGACAGACCGAGCACAAAGGAGCCGACGGACGAGATCGTATTGAGCACGGTGAAGCCGTCCGCCGCGAGATAGTCGGCGTAACGGCGGGGCATTCCGGACTCCCCCAGCCAGTGTTGGACCAGGAAGGTCAGCTGAAAGCCGACGAACAGGGTCCAGAAATGGATACGTCCGATGCGTTCATCCAGCATGCGTCCGGTGAACTTGGGCCACCAGAAGTAGAAGCCGCCGAACATCGCGAAGACCACTGTGCCGAAGAGCACGTAATGGAGGTGGGCGACGATGAAGTATGAATCGGTGAGGTGGAAGTCCAGCGGGGGCGAGGCGATCAGCACCCCGCTGAGGCCGCCGAGGAGAAAAGTCACCAGGAACCCGATCGCCCAGAGCATGGGTGTCTCGAACGTGATACTGCCGTGCCACATGGTGCCGATCCAGTTGAAGAACTTGACACCGGTGGGTACGGCGATGATGAACGACATGACGGAGAAGAAAGGCAGGAGAACGGCTCCCGTGGCGAACATGTGATGGGCCCAGACAACCGCCGAGAGCATGGTGATGCTGATCGTGGCCATCACCATTCCGAAATATCCGAACATCGGCTTCCGGCTGAACGCGGGAATGATCTCGCTCACCACTCCGAAGAAGGGCAACGCGACAATGTAGACCTCGGGATGGCCGAAGAACCAGAACAGGTGCTGCCACAGCAGTGCCCCGCCGTTGGCGGAGTCGAAGACATGCGCCCCGAACTTCCGGTCGGCTTCGAGGGCGAGCAACGTGGCAGCGAGCACCGGAAACGCGAGCAGCGCGAGGATCGAGGTGAAGAGAACGTTCCAGGTGAAGATCGGCATCCGGAACATGGTCATACCGGGGGCACGCAGACAGACGATCGTAGTGATGAAGTTGACCGATGCCAGGGTCGTACTGATCCCTGACAGCACCAGGCCCATGGTCCAGAGGTCTCCGCCGGCGCCGGGCGAGAAGACGGCACTGTTCAGCGGAGCGTAGGCGAACCAGCCGAAATGTGCCGCGCCGCCGGGTACCACGAATCCGGACACCACGATGATTCCGCCGAAGAGGAAGAGCCAGTAGGTGAGCGCGTTCAGGCGGGGGAACGCGACGTCCGGCGCGCCGATCTGCAGCGGCATGATGGCGTTCGCGAAGCCGCCGAACATCGGCGTGGCGAACAGCAGCATCATGACGGTGCCGTGGATCGTGAACAGCTGGTTGTACTGTTCCGCGCTGACGATCTGAAGTCCTGGCCGGGCCAGCTCCGCTCGCATGAGCATGGCCAACACTCCGCCCAGCAGGAAGAACCCGAACGCGGTGACCATGTAGAGATTGCCGATGACCTTGTGGTCCGTGGTCGTCAGCCACCCCATGAGTCTCACACCGGCACTGATGCGCTTGTTGGCCACCGGCTCGGCCGGCGCGGCTTCCTGCAGGTCCTGCGCCATCGGTTCTCCGTCCCTCCCGGTTGACTCGATGGTGGAGCCTGCCGGCAAGGACGGCCGCACGACTGGCGGTGCCACCCTCGAATTTCACCAGTTCACCGGTACTCCGAGCGGGTGCCCCTGGAATCCCGCCGTGTCCCGGATGCCGGACGGTCTTCCCAGTTCGTGGCAATCCGAGCTGGCCTGGCCCGGGCGGAGCACGTCGACGGGCGCAACAGCCGCCGGTCGTCGTCATCGACGGCCGTCCAGGGTGAGGGCCAGCACTCCCAACTCGTCGCTGCCGTCCAACAACGGCAGATGCATCCGCACGCCGTCCGCCTGCCAGACCTCGACGGGGGTGGCCCGCAGGGAACGCCGTACCGACCGGAGAGTCAGCGGTCTCCCGGGGCTCGCCGACAAGGAGCCCCAGACCAGGCAGTGGCACCAGCAGTTCCCGCGCATAGTCCTGCAAGAGGATCTCTCGAGCCGTCGCAGTACGGGGGAGGCGGCTGCCAGGGGGTAGAAGGCGCTGAAGACGTCGCTGATGTAGTCGTGACGCGCCGAGCGGTCGCTGCGGACCGCGCCGCCCGGATGAGGCTGGGCTTCCAGGACCTCCACACTCCAGCCCGCATCCGCCAGCAGGTTCGCTGCCACGAGGCCGTTGGGACCAGCACCCACCAACTTCGGGCGTCTGCACCGCCTGCGGGCAGCCGACGAGCTGCTGCGCACGCTCAACCGCCACGGCTGGCGCGTCGTGCTGGTGACCTCGGCCGGCGGCGGCGAGCTCGACGCCCTGACGAAGGCAATCGGGGCGGACGACGCCATCACCGCCACGGCCGGCGCCGACGACGTAGATGAAGGCAAACCCGCCCCTGATCCCATTCACCACGCTCTGGAACTGGCCGGCTCTCCCGCGCACGGCTCCGTATTCGTCGGCGACAGCGTGTGGGACATGAAGGCCGCAACGCGGGCTGGCGTCACCTGTGTGGGACTCCATGATCCCTCCGCCCGGTACTGGCACTCCCGGCCGCAGTAGGAACCGCGCCCTCTTGCGACGCGCGAGGGCTTGATCTCGAACGTGCCTGCACAGTGGCGGCACGTCCGGGTGACCCGGGTGCGCAGGGCGAGCCCCGAGCACGTCTTCGAGCAGAACCGCCCCTTGAGCGATCCGGCTGGGTTCGTCGCGTTCTTCGGGATGAAGCCGACGCCGCACTGCGCGCATGCGCACGTCTGCCGCGCGGTCGCAGCGTGGTGGCAGGTGCGCGAGCAGTACGGCCGTCGGCCGGCCGCGTCGTCCTTCCCGCGGACCCGGAAGGCAGCGCCGCAGTTCGCGCACTCGTGCGTGACCCACGCCGTGTCCTCGGTCTGCTTGGCGCGGAAGCACGTCATGCCGCCACTGACGTCGTCAGACAGGTAGTGGCCGATCACTTGCTCGCGGGTGCGGACCCGCATGCTCAAGACCCCCCGTTTGCGTCCACGTAGAGCAGCTGCGGGGTCAGCAGGGCCACCGCCCCGGGGAGGCCCCGGAACACCGCGGCGTAGTCGATCTCTGGTTCCGTCACGTCTCGCCCGCCTCGACGCCTTCGCTGGCGTGACTTTTCACGACAGGAGCGGAACGCGGGGCACCGATGCTCCTCCCGCCGTGGAACTGGGCAGGTCACCCGGGCGGCCACGGCGGTCGGCAGCAGGGACTGAGGGAGCCGAGTACCGCCGCCCGGCATGCACCGCAGCCGCCTGAACACGCTCGGTTGTGCACCGACGTCCGAATGCCCACGACCGGCAGCAAGATCTGCGAAGTTGGAGGAGAGTTGGTTTGGGAACAGGGAACTGATCCATACCTCCTCGCCCGAGGACGTGCCCATGACTGCGAGGTCCGCCGGATCGCGAGCGGCGCGGGGGCGGGCCAGGGACGCCGCTGACACCGCCGGCCCGCACTATGAGTGGGTCGTGCTGTCCAACACCACGCTGGGTGTTCTGATAGCCACGATCAACGCGTCGATCATGCTTATCGCGCTGCCGGACATCTTCCGTGGAATCGGGATCGATCCTCTGCAGCCGGGGAACACAAGTCTGCTGCTGTGGTTGATCACGGGGTATTTGGTGGTCACAGCGGTGCTCGTGGTCAGCTTCGGCCGGATGGGCGACATGTACGGCCGGGTTCGCATGTACAACGCGGGATTCGCGGTTTTCACCGTGTTCTCTGTGCTGTTGTCGGTGACCTGGATGCATGGCACGGCGGGCGCACTGTGGCTGATCCTGATGCGCGTGGGCCAGGGTGTCGGGGGCGCGATGCTGATGGCCAACTCCAATGCGATCATCACCGACGCGTTCCCGGCCGACAGACGCGGCCTGGCGTTGGGACTGAACCAGGTAGCGGGCATCGCCGGCTCGTTCATGGGGCTGGTGCTCGGAGGGCTGCTCGCCCCGGTGGAGTGGCGCATGGTGTTCCTGGTGTCGGTGCCGATCGGGGTGTTCGGCACGTTCTGGTCGTATCGGAAACTGCACGACACCGGCATCCGGCGGCCCGCCCGGCTGGACTGGTGGGGCAATGTGACCTTCGCTGTCGGGCTGGTCGCGGTGCTGGCCGGCATCACCTACGGCATCCAGCCCTACCGCGGGCACACCATGGGCTGGACCAACCCGTGGGTGCTGTCCGCCCTGATCGGCGGCGTGGTCATGTTGGTGATCTTCGGCATCGTGGAGACCAGGGTCGGCGAGCCGATGTTCCGGATGAGCTTGTTCCGCATCCGTGCGTTCACCGCCGGGAACCTCGCGAGCCTGCTGTCCGGGATAGGCCGTGGCGGGCTGATGTTCATCCTGATCATCTGGCTGCAGGGGATCTGGCTGCCCCGGCACGGCTACGGCTTCACCGAGACCCCGCTATGGGCGGGCGTCTACATGCTGCCGCTCACCGTCGGGTTCCTGGTCGCCGGGCCGATCTCCGGCTGGCTGTCCGACCGCTTCGGGGCGCGGCCGTTCGCCACCGGCGGCATGCTCGTCGCGGCAGGCAGCTTCGTACTACTGGCGCTGCTGCCGGTCGACTTCCATTACGGGACGTTCGCCGCGATCCTCCTGCTCAACGGGATCGGGATGGGACTGTTCGCTTCCCCGAACCGGGCCGGGATCATGAACAGCCTGCCCGCGGACCAGCGCGGAGTCGGCGGCGGCATGAGCACCACCTTCCAGAACTCTGCGCTGGTGCTGTCCATCGGGGTGTTCTTCAGCCTGATCGTCCTCGGCCTGGCCGGCACACTGCCGCACGCCCTGTCCAGCGGCCTCGTCGCCCAGGGCGTCCCCGCCAGCGACGCGGACCGGCTGTCCGCCCTGCCACCGGTCTCGGTGCTGTTCGCCTCGCTGCTGGGCTACAACCCGGTCCAGACGCTGCTCGGCCCGAATGTGCTGGATCACCTGCCGGCGAGCCACGCGGCCTACCTGACCGGCCGTGGCTTCTTCCCTACCCTGATCTCCGGGCCGTTCGCGAAAGGCCTGGACGCCGCGTTCATGTTCGCCATCGCCGCCTGCCTCGTCGCCGCTGTCGCCTCCTGGCTGCGCGGCGGTAAATACGTGCACACTGACAAGCCGACCACCGTCGGCACCACGGACTATTCCTGCCCGGCACTCCGGGGCCCGGAGGCGGCACACCACGGCTCCGTGACACCGGACCGAGCGGCCGTCCCCGTCGGAACCCACGGACTCGCCTCGGGCGTCGCACACTCCACCCCACCGACGGTCGGCCCCGACACCGCTCGGGCCAGTCCGCCCGGACTGCGCGAAGACCGACCTCACCCCACCAGGGACTCCGCCCTCAAGGCGTACGCGCTGATCGTCACGGCAGATGGCTACCGCGCGGCCACCTACTCGATGATGACCGGCGGCAACGGCCAACCAGCCGCCGCAGAAACCGCCTCTCGGACGAACGGGCAGATCGCCGGCACGGTCCGGGCGGCGAGCCCGGACCGCCCACTGCCCGGGGCGGTCATACGCGCCGTCGACGCGACGGGCAGGGTCGTGGCACGCACCACCACCGACCGCGACGGCAGGTTCCGGCTGACCGGCCTGCCCCGCCGCCTGAACGCGGTGACCAGGGCCCCGAGCCCCACGACTCCGCCGGACGACCATGGCTCGGACGACGCCACCTTGCACCTCACCCTGGACGGCATGCGGTCGTGACCAAGCCGAAGCGAGCCCTTGCGACCTGCGACGTCGACAGGCTCATCGATGACATTGCTACCGAAAAGAATTCCTGCGCCCCACCCCCGCCACCGGTGCGCTACGTCGGCTCGGACCGTAGCGCCCGCCGCCACGATGCGCCGAGTTCAGCGAGCCGCCGGCGCGACGCATCGCACTGCTCCTCCAGTACCTGAGACGCCGGCGACAACAGGTGGACCTGCCCCTGGAGGTGGCGCAAGCCGAGGGTCTCCCAGCCACGCGTGATCCTGGTCGTCACGCGGTCCCATTCGGGATCTTCACAGCGGCGCCTGGAAAAGGTGATGCCCGGCAGGGGGGCTGCCGGGCATCACCGTGGAAAGCTGTCCGGTTCAGCAGGCGCCGAGGTCCTGCCAGACGCCCCATTCGCCGGTGGTGCCGGGCTCCTCGCCCTGCGTCCACCACTTGGCCTTCCAGTTGTGGCCCTTGTGGGAGACCTGCTGGCCTCCGGTGTAGACCGTCCCGGCGGCCCAGGCGGCGGCCGTGCACTGGGTGCCGGTGCCTCCGGTGATGGTCAGGGCATAGGTCGCCGTGTGGCTGCCGGAGGCACTCGTACCGGTGACTTTGATGCTGTACGTGCCCGAGACCGCGGCCTGCGTCGTGGCGAGGGTGAGCGTCGATGAGCCGCCCGCCGTGACCGAGGTGGGGCTGAGCGACGCGGTGACACCCGCGGGCGCCCCGCTGACGGTCAGGTTCACCGTCTTCGCCGCGCCAGCCGTCACCGCGGTCTTCACCGTGGTGGTGGCCGAACTGCCCGCCGTCACCGATCCGGAGGAGGGGGTCGCGGTCACCGAGAAGTCGTCGCCAGGTGCGGTGGTGCCGCCGGTGAAGGGCGCGAAGATATGGGTGAAGTCCCAGGTGTTCTGCTGGATACCGGAGCAGCCGTCGGCGGCCGGGCCGCCGGGGCAGCTGCCGTTGTCACGCTGGAGCGCCCAGAAAGACAGGGTGTTGATGCCCTTGGCCACCGCCCAGTTGTAGACCTGGGTGGCGTTGGCCAGAGTGAATGTCTCGGCCGGGCCGAAGTCGTCGACCCCCGGCATCTCGATGATGCCGATCATGCCCCACAGCTGGGCGGAGGTCTTGCTCGGGTAGAGCTGCGCGAGCTGGTCGTACAGTCCCTGGGCCGCGGTCTGGGTGTCAGTGGCCATGTTGTGGGTGGCGTTGTCGTAGTAGTCGAACGTCATGATGTTCGCTACGTCGACGCGTGCGCCGTTGGTGACCGCGTTCTCCAGCACCGCGAGACCGCTGGGGGCCAGCCCATCGGTGGTCGTCGGCAGCGTGTAGGAGATCTCGACCGTGCGCCCGTTGGCCGCCGCCCAGTCCTGGACCAGCTTGATGGCCTTGTTCCGCCGGTTGATTCCTGCGGTGTTGTTCAGCGAGTCGACCTCGATGTCCATGTCGAGCCGTGAGATGTCGTACGTCGTGATGACCTTCTCGTACGCCGCGGCAATCTGATTGACATCGGTGCAGCTGTCGGCGATCTCGGTGCCGGTGGTGTCCGCGGTGTAGCCGCCGAACGAGGGGATGACATCCCCACCGTTCGCCTGGATGGTGTCGATGTCGGCGCCGAAGCTGGCGGAGGAGATCGGCAGGCTGGTGTCGCCGCTCCAGTACGGCGTGCAGGAGCCCTCGGACGCGGTCTGGAGGAACGCCATGGTCAGGTGTTTGGCCCCTGACTGCGCGGCCAGGGCAGCCGGGCTCTCGCCGGTCCACGCCTCGAAGTAGGGAGCGAAGACGTGCTTAGGCAGGGGGGTTGCCGCCTGAGCGGTACCGGCGCCCATGGCGGCCATTCCGGCAGTGGCCACCGTGGTGGCCACTGCGGTCAGAACCGCGCGGACGGATCGTATGCGTCTCATAGCTGTCCCAGCTGTAGGGGGGTGGCCGCCAACTCCGGCCTCGGGCATCGGCGTTTGGGTACGGAATACCGTCACAGCCACAGCCGAGTCAATGGTCTGGACCAAGAAAGGACTAGACCAATTTTCAAACGGAGGGCCGACCCGCTGTTCAGCGCGCGGATCGCGCGCTGAACCACTGATCCGTCCCCGAACACGACAGCCCCCATGAGACGCGATGTACTACGGCTGGATCCTGCGCAGGATCTCATCCGTCGAACAGCCCTGGGCGAAGTCCTGGACGAGGCAGAGGCCGAAGCCCGCTCGTCACGATGGACCCGCACTGCGAGGTCACAGGACCGGGCGGGCCCGGGTCGAGGACGAGCTGGCGCGTCGCCCCGCCGGTGGCATCATCGGATGCCTCGACTGTCGTGTCCCCGAGGTCGTCGGACACATGGAAGGCTCAACTCCCGCCGCGCACCGCGGCCCTGGCGCCTTTCCGTGATCTTCCTCTGCCTCCTGCACCAGCGCCTCCTCCAGCACGAATGCCCCCTGAGGATCACCCGTCCAGTTCACCCGGACGGCAAACGCCATAGCGCAGCAGTGCATTCCACCCGCCGTGCGGAGAACGCCGGTACGGGCACCTCCGCGCTTCTCCTGGCCGGTTCTCCGTTCACGGCCGGTCCCGGCAGTTCCTGGAGACGTCCTCTCCTTGAAAGCCATACGCGCATGGCGTGGGACGGTCGGCACATCATCCCCACGCGGGGCTTCAGACGCCACCGATCCGCCGGGTCCGCTCCACCACACGTCGGCGCCCTGTGGGCCCCTCCCTCCAGGTGTGGCGCGGCGGCTTTCTGTCCACAGATGCCGCCACCTGGTCGCGCGTCCTGCACCTTGCCCAGCGCGGCGCACCCGCCCCGCGGGAGAGCGTCGTCGGACCGTTGGCAGCACGACCTGGCAGAGGCATTCCGGTGGGCCTTCCACACCCGGCCGTACCTGACCTACACCCCTCGCGCAGGAGAACTGCGGGACGTGGTCCGTGAGGCGGAGGACAGGTGGGACACCGCTCTGCCCGAAGAGCATGGCGGCTTCTTCCTTCGGGTAGGTGAGCACGTCTCCCGCATGGCCGGCACACTCGCTGCGGCCGAACGCACCGCCATCCACAGCACGCATATCAAGGCCGCATGGCCGCTCGCCCGCCGCGCCGTCCAGGACACCTGCCGTCTTGTCTCCATGGACCGCGACACGGTGCATCAGATCGTCGAGTACGTGGATGACGCCTTGCGCCGCGTAGCCACGCCAGAAGACCAAGCTCGGGCTCTTCTAGGGACCCGAGTACGGGCGCCTGACCTGGCCGGGCAGTCCGGCCGCGTCCGACAAGACGTGCATCTTGGAACCGGGCTTGCCCCGGTCCACGGGGCTCGGACCTGTGAGTTCGCCCCTTTTTTCGCCCGTACGTGGGCGGAGTCGAGGACCACGCGGGACAGGTCAAGCAGTCCGCACTCGTGAATGCGGTCGAGGCCTCGTGCAGCCGGCCCCAAAGTCCGGCTCTGGACCAGATGACGAAGCGTCGGTGCACGGTGGACTTGAAGATCCCGAAGCACGGCGGCAGAGCCCGCCAGGCACACCCGCTCACCAGCACGTAGACGATGGCCGCGAACAGCGTCTCATCAGGCGTGTCCTGCGTCCCGCCACCCTGCGGCGGCCGCACCCTCGACGTCGGGATCAACGGCTTCGCGATCTCCCACAGCCGTCCGGAACAATCCAACTCCACGCATCCCGCCCCATGAACAGCCCAGCGAGCGAACCCACATAGGACACCTTCTTAATGCAGACCCGTCCCCGAACAAGCCCCATTTCGTGACACAACCCCGCTTATCGGGCAGGATCAGACTGGCGCACCGCTTAGGGCCTTTCGTTTGGATCAGGCTGGATCAGGGAGCGGGGTCTGGTGCCGTGCATCGCAAGGCGGAGGAGGGAGTCATGGCGGAGCCCTGACGA